>NZ_JACCFE010000002.1:6450000-6692500 GCF_014256275.1 Rhodococcus sp. 4CII | reverse complement strand
TACAGGTGGCCCGCGGGTCCGAACATCACCTCGTTCCGCGGTGTCCGCCCGCGGTAGGAGTGGGATGCCGGATCCGGCCACGGGCCGTCCTTTTGCCCGCCGTACGCCTCCACCTCGACGATGCGGATGCGCACGTCGCCGACGATCAGCGTCGAACCGAGCACGATCTTCGCGGCGTCGACGGGTTCCGCCCGGGCAAGTCGATCGATGGTCACGCCCCGATTCTCCACACCGTTGACGTGGGCACCGAAACGGTCGCATAATTCATCAAGCAATGAATTCACCCAGTGATGAATTGAGGCACGCCATGAGCGGCAGCCCTGCGATCGACATTCGAGACCTGCATGTGCAGCGAGGGAAGAACGAAGTACTTCATGGCATCGACGTCGAGGTGCCGAGCGGATCCATCACCGGCCTCCTCGGACCGTCGGGTTGCGGGAAGACCACTCTGATGCGCTGCGTCGTGGGTACCCAGATCGTGGAATCCGGGACGGTCACCGTGCTGGGCTCCCCCGCCGGTTCGGTGTCGTTACGGAGCCGCGTCGGTTACGTCACCCAGTCGCCCAGCGTGTACGCCGACCTCACGGTGAAGAGGAACGTGGCCTACTTCGCGGCGCTCTACGGTCAGCCGTCGAGTGCCGTCACCGAGGCCGTCGACGCGGTAGGCCTGACCCGCTTCGCGACACAGAAAGCCGCGGATCTGTCGGGAGGTCAACTCGGGCGGGTCTCCCTCGCCTGCGCCCTCGTGGCCCGCCCCGAACTCCTCGTCCTCGACGAACCGACGGTCGGACTCGATCCACTCCTGCGCGTCGAACTCTGGGAGCGGTTCGAAGCTCTCGCCGACGCAGGGACCACCCTGCTCGTGTCGAGCCATGTCATGGACGAGGCCGAACATTGCGCGTCACTGCTCCTCATGCGCGACGGCTACGTTCTCGCGCAGGTCTCCCCCGGCGAACTCCGGGAGCAGACCGGTGAGACGAGCCTCGAAGACGCCTTCCTGAACCTCATTCGCGCATCACACGTCGGGAGCGAGAACTGATGAACGTCACGATCTTCGCGGCCACCACCGGCCGGATCCTCGCGCAACTGCGCACGGATCACCGTACCGTCGCCATGATTCTGGTGGTACCCAGTCTGCTCATGGTGCTGCTGTACTTCCTGTACCAGAACGTGCCTGCGCCGCCCGGTCAGCTGTCGCTGTTCGAGCGCGTCGCGATCACGATGCTCGGCATCCTCCCGTTCGTCGTGATGTTCCTCGTCACCTCGATCGCGATGCAACGCGAACGGACGTCGGGAACGCTCGAGCGCCTGCTCACCACCCCGATGGGCAAACTCGACCTGCTCGGCGGCTACGCGGCGGCGTTCTCCACGGCCGCGGCCGCGCAGGCGGCGCTCGCCTGCATCGTCTCGTTCGGATTCCTCGGCCTCACCACCGAGGGCAGCGTGACGTGGGTGCTACTGATCGCTGTCCTGAACGCGATACTCGGCGTGGCGCTGGGCCTGCTGTGCAGCGCGTTCGCGCGCACCGAGTTCCAGGCGGTGCAGTTCATGCCGGTGGTCGTCGTCCCCCAACTGTTCCTGTGCGGGCTGCTCGTTCCGCGCGATCAGCTCCCCACGTGGCTCGAGTGGATCAGCAACATCCTCCCGCTCAGCTATGCCGTCGACGCGCTCCAGCAGGTCGCCACCCATCCCGGAGCGACGGGCGACATGTGGCGTGACCTGGCTGTGGTCACCGGTTTCGCGCTGCTCGCGCTGTCGCTGGGGGCCGCAACGCTGAGGCGCCGCACCCCATGACCGACCCCGCAACACGCGAAGAAGCGGCCACCGCCCAACGGACGGGACGCCGTCCCGGCAACCCGGACACACGATCGCGAATCCTGGCGACGGCCCGGAAACTGTTCGCACAGAACGGATTCGACAAGACGAGCGTACGATCCGTGGCCGGCGGGGCGGGCGTCGACTCCGCTTTGGTCCACCACTACTTCGGCACCAAGCGTCAGCTGTTCCTCGCCTCGGTGGACATCCCCGTCGACCCGACGCAGGTGATCGCGCCGGTGCTCGCCGGCCCTACCGACGAGATCGGACGCCATCTCGCGCGTGCCGTCCTCTCGGTCTGGGAGTCTCCGCACCGGCCCGCCGTCGTCGCGGCGTTCCGGTCTGCGATGTCGGGAGACGAACCCACTCTGATCCGGACGTTCCTGCTGGAGGTCGTGCTCCGAGACCTCGGCCCGCGGGTCGACGAACCGCCTGGAACCGGGATGCTGCGCATGCAACTGGTGGCATCCCAGATGGCGGGTGTCCTGGTGACGCGGTACGTCCTCGAATTCGAGCCACTCGCGTCGCTGCCCGTCGACGACCTGGTCACGATCGTCGCTCCGACGTTGCAGCGCTACCTCACCGGCGATCTGCCGGTGTGATCAGGCCTCGCCGGCGGCCCTAGCGAGCAGCGTGGCGTGCTCGTCCTCGCCGACGTCCCGCGCCTCGTCGATGAGGAGGACGGGAATCCCGTTCTCGATGGGATACGCCCGCCGGAGCCGAGGGTTGTAGAGCAACTCGTCTCCGACCAACAGCAGAGGTCCCTTGTCCTGCGGGCACGCGAGAATGCCGAGCAATGTCGGATCAATAACCACGGAAGTCCTCTCCAACCGTTCGGGTGAGCAGTGTCAGGTTACCGCGCGCCGGCAGGCACTCCGGCCGACCCGTCCTGGAACTCCGCGGCGACCGCCTTCGTCAGCCGCTTGTACTGCTGCGAGCCCGGATCGAGGTACCACACACGAGTTCCCGGTTTCGGAAGCCCGGCGGCGCTCAGGGCCTCGGCGTTCGGACGGTACGAGGACCCCAGCGGGATGTCCGCCACCACCTGGACGAGGTCGGGTCGCAGCGCTAGGGGAAGCTCGTCGAAGGCCTGGGCGATTTCGGTGAGCCTCGGCGGCCGGCCCTCCCGCACAGTGAACGCCGCGACGGCCAGCGTCCGACCACCCACGTCCACGCCGTACGCGACCGCGAGATCGACGCGATCGACGGCGCCGAGTGCGTCGACGATCGGCTGCGTGAAGACCGGTCCTCGCGGTGTGGCGATCACGGTCTTCCTGTGATCGACCAGCCAGTAGTCCCCATCGGCATCGCGACGGAAGAGGTTCTCCGTCGGAATCCACGCGTCGCCCGCCGCGAAGATCCCCCGCATCGCTCCACCGGACATCTCCGCGTGGACGCCGGCCCTGCCGAGAAGCAGACCCACCTCGCCGTCCAGGCATTCTCGGATGAATCCCTGCTGATCCTCCAACAGCCGACCGGCGATCGGGTCGTAGGCGGCGAGACGCACCTCCGCACTCCCGGGAAGGGGGCGCCCCTTGGACCCGACCTTCGCGCCGGCGACGTTCGCGAGTACCACGTCGCCCTCCGTCGAGGCGTAGAACTCGAGGACCTTCGCCGGGGCGAACCGCTCGGTCGTGCGGCGCCACAACCCCTGCGGCATACCGGATCCGATGAACAGCCGGACGGGGTGGCTGCCGTCGAGCGCGAGGTTATCCGCGTCGAGGATCTCGCGCATCATCGTCCACGTGTAGCTGACGACCGTCACGCCGTACCGGTGGACTTCCTCGGCGAATCGTTCGGGGTCGAGTCCGCGCGACAGCGCGATCCGGGAGCCACCCGCCACCGCGCCACCGATCGCGGCGAGCAGGCTCGACGAATGGTGGAGCGGTGCAAGGCAGTACACGGTGTCACCGCGGTCGAGATCGGCCGCGGACGCCGTCCCGAATGCGGACAGCGCCCACCGGTAGTTGGTGATCTGCTTGGTCTCCCAGTGTCCGTTGGACTCACTGCAGATGATGAACGCCAGTTCGCGCGCCAGACCGGGATCGGGCCGGTACCAGCCAGGCAGGGTCACGGTTTCGGGATCGATCTTCTCGAGATCCACGACGTCAGCCGAGGCGGGTACGTCGAGGTCACGCTGGGCGCCGCCGCCCAGTACCAGCACCTGCATGCCGGTCGCGATCGCCGCGTCCAGATTCTCGGGGTCGGTGACGACGCGCTCGACACCGTCGATGCGGAGGGCGGTATGGACCTCGCGGCCCGGCGGCAGGAGAACCGCGACGGCACCGAGACGGGACAGCGCGACGATGGCGGCGAGTGCGCTCGGGCGCGTCTGCATCATGACGCCGACGTGCGCGGCGGGGCGGACACCGGCCTGGATCAGGCCACGCACCACGTTGTCGATCCGCTGGTTGACCGCCTCGTAGGTATGGACGCGGTTGTCGAAGAGGAAGCACTCGCCACCCGGTGCCTTCCGGCGCTGCTCGGCCAGCAGTCGGCTGAGCGAAATCTGGGTGTGCGGCTGGATCTGCCCGAGCCGTGCCAGCCGCGGCAGGGCGCGGGTGGCCTCACCGGACAGCTCGACGGTTCCCCGCAGCGCGCCCGACGCGAAGTCGCTGATTCCCTTGCCGACACCGACACCGACCTCGGCGACCGAGGCCACGGTGTGGATGATGCGGTCGCTGATGGAGACTCCGGACTCACTGCCGAAGTGCTCGTCGTAGCGCATGAGATCGATGTCGGCGGGCCGCGCTCCGAGCCCCTCGTTCCACAGCACCCACTTGCCGGTAGTGGGCCACGTGTGGGTCGCCGCCGACGACCCCACCACGAGGCCGAAATGACCTGCCCTCAAAGTGGATTCATACACGTTCGCTCGCGGCGCGGCACGGCGGATGCCGCGGACCGCCAACGGCTGACCGATGTCGTCGACCTCACCGACGAACGCAAGGATCGGGCAGGTCAGTTCGGCGAGCGAGACCACCTGGTCCTTGATCACGAACCCGCCGGTCATCATGCGGTTGTGCACGATGAATTGTGTGAGCAGCTCGGCGACGGCGGGACCGGACCACGCCACCCAACCGTCGGTTGCGAGGAATCGTCGCTGCTGCTCCCGCGGCAGGAGCGCTTCCCTGTCGTGCAACTGACGAAGGAAGTCGAGTCGCGACTTCAGGGTCTTGACGGGATCGAGGAGCTGAAAACCGGTGCGCGCCATCCACCCCGACACCGCGAGGCGGTTGAAGACGTGGTCGGCGAGGAAACCGGCCGCGTCGGTGGCGAAACCGGCGGGTATGCCGAACGGCAGCCCGGCGAGCGTGTCGACCGGACTTCCGAACGTGACCAGGCCGGCGATGTCACGGCTTCGGCGATAGGCCGCCGCCTGGTACGCGAACATGCCGCCCTGCGAGTAGCCGGAGAGGTAGACGTCCCGGCCCGTGTGCGCCCGCACGTGGTCGATGATCTCGCTGATCGCGATGATGTGGTCGGCGAGAGTCCGATCCCAGCCCCCCTCTTCGGAATCGGGCGATCCGAAGTCGACCACCCACGGGTCGATCCCCATTCCGCGGAGGATGCCGACCGCCCCCTGATCCCGCGTCACGTCGTACACGTCGGCCGACATCATCATCGGCGGAATCAGAACGATCGGAGGTCCGGCGTCGGCAGGGTCCGTGTCGGGGAAATACCGCCGCAGCCGATACATCGGCGCACGTTCGACCACCTCGAACGGCGATGTGGTGAGGTCTGTCTCGAGCCCCCCGAGACGGACCACCTCCAACCCGTTCTGCGCCGTCGCCACCACGCGACGGATCGGGCCCATCACCGTTTCGGTATTCAATCCCACGAATACTCTCCCAGACTCTCGCTCCGCAACGCAGTTCTCACTGCCGCCCGCCCTCACCCTACTGCGCTCGACGCGTCACAAAGCCCCTAATCTGGGGCGTCCGACACCGGTCTCATCGACACCATTCGCGCAGCGACTCCGACAGCCGGCGGACCCCGCCCAACTGTTCGGCAACACGGACACCGGCCGTACCGCCGCGGGCGTTACGCGAGGCGATCGAGCCCTCGACGGTGAGCACCTCGCGCACGTCCGGAGTGAGCGCCGCGTCGACGCCGGCGAGTTCCTCATCGGTGAGGTCTTCGAGTCCGGCGCCCCGGGCCTCGGCGACGCGGACGCACGCCCCCGCCGCCTCGTGCGCGACCCGGAACGGGACGCCCTGCCGCACGAGCCACTCGGCGATGTCGGTGGCCAGCGTGAACCCTGCCGGCGCCAGTTCCGCCATTCGGTCCGTGTGGAATTCGAGGGTGGAGACCAGCCCGGTGATCGCCGGGAGCAGCAACTCGAGCTGCGCCACCGAATCGAAGACCGGCTCCTTGTCCTCCTGCAGATCCCGGTTGTACGCGAGCGGTTGCGCCTTCAGGGTCGCCAGCAGGCCGGTCAGGTTGCCGATCAGCCGACCCGCCTTGCCGCGGGTGAGTTCGGACACGTCGGGGTTCTTCTTCTGCGGCATGATCGACGAGCCGGTAGACCAGGCGTCGGCGAGCGTGATGTATCCGAATTCCGGGGTGCTCCACAGGATGACCTCCTCGGCCATCCGCGACAGGTCGACGCCGATCATCGCGAGGACGAACGCCGCCTCGGCCGCGAAATCCCGGGACGACGTGGCGTCGATGGAGTTCTCGGCGGAAGAATCGAATGCGAGTTCCGCGGCGATGGCCTCGGGATCGAGCCCCAGGGACGAGCCGGCCAGCGCGCCGGAACCGTACGGCGACACGGCCGCTCGCACGTCGAAGTCCCGCAACCGCTGGACGTCACGAAGCAACGGGTGCGTGTGCGCCAGCAGATGGTGCGCAAGCAGAACCGGCTGCGCCGCCTGCAGGTGCGTCTTGCCCGGCATCACCGCCGACGGGTGCGCCGCCGCCTGCGTCGCGAGAGCGTCGACGACGTCGAGAACGCCCTCCGCAACCCGGCGGACCGCGTCCCGCAACCACATCCGGAACAGCGTCGCCACCTGATCGTTGCGCGACCGCCCGGCGCGCAGGCGACCGCCGACCTCCGGACCGACCCGGTCGATCAGGCCACGCTCGAGTGCCCCGTGCACGTCCTCGTCGGATTCGCTCGGGACGAAGTCACCGCTCGCGACGTCGGCCGCGAGTCGGCCGAGACCGTCGAGCATCGTCGCCAGATCGTCGTCACCGAGCAGGCCGGCCTTGTGCAGCACCCGGGCGTGCGCCTGGGACGCGCGCACGTCGTAGGGCGCCAGCACCCAGTCGAAATGGGTGGACTTGCTCAGCGCCGCCATGGCGGCGGCCGGTCCGGACTCGAACCGGCCGCCCCACAGTGCGCCGGTCACGGTCGCACCCTGACGGGGCGCTCCTTCGTTGGTGCCGTGAGCACTCATACCTAGAGGCCCAGATCGCGCTTCGCCGCGACCTTCGAGGACAGCCCGTGGATCTGCACGAATCCCTTGGCGTAGGACTGGTCGAACGTGTCGCCCTCGTCGTAGGTGGCGAGGTTGAAGTCGTACAGCGACTGGTTACTGCGTCGGCCGTTGACGATGATCGCACCCCCGTGCAGCACCAGCCGGATGTCGCCGGAGACGCGTTCCTGGGTCTTCTCGATGAAGGTGTCCAGTGCGACCTTCAGCGGCGAGAACCACAGGCCGTCGTACACCAGCTCGCTCCAACGCTGCTCGGTCTGCCGCTTGTAGCGGCCGAGTTCGCGTTCCTGCGTGACGTGCTCGAGTTCCTGGTGGGCGTTGATCAGCACCATCGCGCCGGGGGCCTCGTAGATCTCACGGCTCTTGATGCCGACGAGACGGTCCTCGACGACGTCGAGGCGGCCGACGCCCTGGGCACCCGCGCGGCGGTTGAGTTCCTGGATGGCCTCGAGCACGGTGACCGGCTTGCCGTCGATCGCGACCGGGCGGCCCGCCTCGAAGCTGATGATCAGCTCGTCCGGGGCCTGCCAGTTGACGGTCGGGTCCTGGGTGTAGTCATAGACGTCCTTGGTCGGCGCGTTCCACAGGTCCTCGAGGAACCCGGTCTCGACGGCGCGTCCCCACACGTTCTGGTCGATCGAGAACGGCGACTTCTTGGAGACGCTGATCGGGATCTCGTTCTCCTCGGCGAACGCGATCGCCTTCTCACGGGTCCACGCGTAGTCACGCACCGGCGCGATCACGTCGAGGTCGGGGGCGAGCGACCCGAAGCCGACCTCGAACCGAACCTGGTCGTTGCCCTTGCCGGTGCAGCCGTGCGCGACGGTGGTGCCGCCGTGGGCGCGCGCCGCCTCGACGAGGTGCTTGACGATCAGCGGCCGGCTGATGGCCGACACGAGCGGGTAGCGGTCCATGTACAGGGCGTTGGCCTGGATGGTCGGCAGGCAGTATTCGTCGGCGAACTCGTCGCGCGCATCCACCACGACCGATTCGACCGCACCGCAGTCGAGTGCACGCTGACGCACGACCTCCATGTCCTCGCCGCCCTGGCCGAGATCGATGGCGACAGCAACAACTTCCTTGCCCGTCTCCTTGCCGATCCAGCTGATGGCGACTGAGGTGTCCAGCCCGCCCGAGTAGGCGAGTACGACGCGATCGGCCATGGTCCTTGTGCTCCTTAGGTTGAAGATCTGTAGAGATGATTCAGTTGTCAGGCGAGGGATTCGATCTTGGCCGCGAGTTCCGCCCCGCTCAGCGGCTCACGTGCCACCACGAGAACGGTGTCATCCCCCGCGATGGTTCCCACGACGTCAGGTAATGATGCCCGATCGAGTGCACTCGCCAGATAGTGCGCTGCCCCCGGAGGAGTTCGCAGCACCGCCATGTTGCCACTGGAGTCGGTCGACACCAGTAACTCCCCCAGCAACCGAGACAGCCGGTCGGTGCCGCCGGACACCCCGCGGACGGGATTTCCGTCCTCGGGCACCACGTACACCCCGGCGCCACCGTCCGCGGCGCGGAGCTTCACAGCACCCAGTTCCTCGAGGTCACGCGAGAGCGTGGCCTGCGTGGCATCGATGCCTTCGGCCGCGAGCAGGGCCGCGAGTTCCGTCTGGCTGCGGACGGGATTGTTCGACAGGATCGCGACGATCCGCGCCTGCCGTCCCGCCCGGGTCGGTGCCGTCGCCGCGTTCGCGGCGCGCGGGCTCTGCGGCTGAGCCGCACCTGGGCTCTGCGGCTGAGCCGCACCTGGACTCTGCGGTTGAGCAGTCACGGACGGTCACCGGTTCGTTGTGCGAGCAGCCACACCAGCAGCGCCTTCTGCGCGTGGAGGCGATTCTCCGCCTCGTCCCAGACGACGCTCTGCGGTCCGTCGAGAACCTCGTCGGTGATCTCCTCGCCGCGGTGGGCGGGCAGGCAGTGCAGGACCACCGCGTCGGCGTCGGCCTTCGCGAGCAGTGCGTCGTTGATCTGGAAGGGACGGAAGGGACCGACCCGGTCGAGTCCGTCGTTCTCCTGACCCATCGACGTCCAGGTGTCGGTCACGAGTGCGTCCGCGCCGGCGACCGCCGTCTGCGGGTCGTCGGTGAGGGTGATGGTCGCACCGGTCTCGGCTGCCCGCGTCCGGGCGGCCTCGACCACCCACGGCAGCGGTGCGAACCCCTCGGGGCTGGCGATGGTCACGTGGACGCCTGCGGTCACACCACCCAGCATCAGCGAGTGCGCCATGTTGTTGGCGCCGTCGCCGAGGTAGGTGAGCTCGAGCCCCGTCAGCGACCCCTTCCGCTCCGCGAGCGTCTGCAGATCGGCCAGGACCTGGCACGGGTGGAATTCGTCCGACAGCGCGTTGACGATCGGCACGCTCGCGCCGGAGGCCATCGCCTCGAGCCGCTTCTGCCCGAACGTGCGCCACACCACCGCGTCGACGTACCGGGAAAGGACGCGGCCGGTGTCCTGCAGCGTCTCCTCTCGGCCGAGCTGGGTGCTGCGCCCGTCGACGACGATCGCGTGCCCGCCGAGCTGCGCGATGCCCATCTCGAACGAGAACCGGGTGCGCGTCGAGTTCTTCTCGAAGATCACGCCGACCCCGCGGGGTCCTTCGAGCGGACGTTCGGCGAACGGGGCCTTCTTCAGTCGGGCGGCGAGCTCGAGGACCTCGGCCTGCTGCGCGGGGGTGAGATCGTCGTCGCGGAGAAAGTGCTTCATTTCCGTCGTCACTGCTTTCCCGGCTGAGCGGCCGATTGTGCGTTGTCGAGAATCGCGGGCAGCGCCGCGACGAAGGTGTCGGCCTGCTCGTCCGTCAGGACCAGCGGCGGAGCCAGCCGGACGACGCCCGGCTGTGCGGCGTTGACCAGGTATCCGGCCTCGCGCGCGGAGTTCTCCACCGCGGGGGCCACGTCCTCGGTGAGGACGATGCCGAGCAGCAGTCCTGCGCCCCGGACATGATCGACGAGCGGATGGCCGAGGCCTTCGATGCCGGCCGACAGCGACTTGCCGAGCGTGTCGGCGCGGGAGATGAGGTCGTCCTCGGCGATCGTCCGCAACACGGCGAGGGCTGCCGACGCGCAGACGGGGTTCCCGCCGAATGTCGTGCCGTGCTTACCCGGGCCGAAGAGGTCCGCGGCCGCACCGGTCGCGATGCACGCGCCGATCGGCATCCCGCCCCCGAGACCCTTCGCGAGGGTCATGACGTCGGGGACGATCCCGACCGCATGGTGAGCGTAGAACCAGCCTGTGCGGCCGATCCCGGTCTGCACCTCGTCGAGCACGAGGAGAGCACCACGATCGGCGGTGATCTGCCGTGCGCCCACGAGGTACCCCTCCGGCGGAACGACGACACCACCCTCGCCCATCATCGGCTCCAGGAACACGGCCGCGGTGTCGGCGTCGACGGCACGGTCGAGGGCGTCGAGGTCGCCGTACGGCACGTGCTCGACACCTGGAGGCATCGGCTCGAACGGCAGTCGCTTGGCGGCCTGCCCGGTGAGCGCGAGGGCGCCCATCGTCCGGCCGTGGAAGGAGTTCTCGGCCGCGATGATCTTCGATCGGCCCGTGGCCCGCGCCAGCTTGAACGCCGCCTCGTTGGCCTCCGTCCCGGAATTGCAGAAGAAGACACGTCCGGGGGCACCCAGGTGGGAGAGCAGCTTCTCGGCCAGTTCGATTGCCGGTTCGCTGGCGTACAGGTTGGACACGTGCCCGAGGGTCGACAGCTGCGCCGTGACGGCCTCGATGATGGCCGGGTGCGCATGTCCGAGGATGTTGACGGCGATGCCCGCGAGGAAATCGACGTACTCCTTGCCGTCGGCGTCCGTCAGCACCGCGCCCTGACCGCGCGTCAGGGCCACCCGGGGGACGCCGTACGTGTTCATCAGAGCGCCGGACCAGCGCTGCTGGAGTTCCGGGGTTCCGGTCATGGGGCTACTCCCTCGGTAGGTGACGTCGGGCCGGGCGTGACCATCGTGCCGATGCCCTCGCCCGTGAACAGTTCGAGCAGAACGGAATGCGCGACGCGGCCGTCGATGACGTGCGCGGTGGGCACTCCGCCGCGGACCGCGCGCAGGCACGCCTCCATCTTGGGCACCATGCCGGCGTCGAGGCTCGGGAGCAGTTGCGCGAGCGCGTCCACGTCGATCTCGGTGGCCAGCGAATCGCGATCCGGCCAGTTCGTGTACAACCCTTCGACATCCGTGAGGACCACGAGCTTCTCGGCACCGATGGCCTCCGCGAGCGCGGCGGCGGCGGTGTCCGCGTTGATGTTGTGCACCACGCCGTCCGAGTCGGGAGCGATGGTGGACACCACGGGAATTCGGCCGGCGCGGATGAGGTCGAGCACGGCCTCCGGGTTCACGGTCGTCACGTCACCGACGAGGCCGATGTCGGTCGGCGTGCCCTCGACCATCACGGTGCGCTTGGTGGCGGTGAACAGGTGCGCGTCCTCACCGGAGATGCCGACGGCATACGGTCCGTGCGCGTTGATCAGCCCGACCAGTTCGCGGCCGACCTGGCCGAACAGCACCATGCGGACCACGTCCATCACCTCGGGAGTGGTGACACGGAAGCCACCCTTGAATTCCCCTGTCATGCCGAGCTTTCCGAGCATGGCATTGATCTGGGGGCCACCGCCGTGCACGACGACCGGTTGAATGCCGACCGTCCGCAGGAACGCCATGTCGGCGGCGAACGCCGTCTTCAGCGCGTCGTCGACCATCGCGTTGCCGCCGTACTTCACGACGACGACCTTGTCGCGGAATTGTTGCAGCCACGGCAGCGCCTCCGCCAGAACGTGTGCCTTCTGGTGATCGGTGATGCCGGTGAGCGCCTCGCTGGTCGCCGTCATGACGAATACGCCGAGTTCTCTTCGACATACGCGTGCGAGAGGTCGGTGGTCCGGATGGTCACCGCATGCTCGCCCAGCCCGAGGTCGATGTCGAGCGCGATGTCCGTGTCGCTCAGGTCCACGTCCCGCGCGCCTGGTGCACCGACGCCGTCGATGCACACCGGCGCGCCGTTGAACGACACCGAGATCCTGTCGGGGTCCAGTTCGATCGGCGCGATGCCGATCGCGGCCAGCACCCGGCCCCAGTTGGGGTCGGACCCGAACAGCGCCGTCTTGACCAGGCTGTCCCGGGCCACCGTCCGGGCGCCGATCAGGGCGTCGTCCTCGCTGACCGCGCCGCGAACCGTGACCCGCACCCGCTTGGTGACACCCTCCGCGTCGGCCATCATCTGGTCTGCGAGATCGTCGCAGACGGCCGTCACGGCCGCATCCAATTCTTCCTGGGTCGGTGTCACGTTGCTCGCACCGGACGCGAGCAGGAGCACCGTGTCGTTGGTCGAGGTGGCTCCGTCGACGTCCAGTCGATCGAATGTCACCCGGGTAGCGGCACGCAGCGCGGCATCGAGTTGTGCCGCCGTCGCCACGGCGTCGGTGGTCACGACACACAGCATGGTCGCCAGCGACGGGGCCAGCATCCCGGCGCCCTTCGCCATCCCGCCCACGTTCCACTTGCCCGCGTGGTGCAGGGCGGCCTGTTTCGGCACCGTGTCGGTGGTCATGATCGCGTAGGCGGCGTCGGTGCCACCCGAGATTCCCCCGGCGAGTTCGTGCACCGCCTCCGTCACGCCCGCCAGGACCTTGTCCATGGGCAGGCGGTCGCCGATGAGCCCGGTGGAACACACCGCGACCTCGACGGCGCCGGTCTCGGTGCCCCAATTACTCAGCGCCGACGCCACTTGCTCGGCCGTCTTGTGCGAGTCCTGGAATCCGCCGGCACCGGTGCACGCGTTGGCCCCACCGGAATTGAGCACCACCGCGCGCAGCCGGCCCGTCGTGAGCACCTGCTGCGACCACAGCACGGGGGCGGCCTTCACCTTGTTCGCGGTGAAGACGCCGGCGGCCGCGAGCTCGGGTCCCTCGTTGACGACGAGGGCCAGGTCGGCGTTGCCGTTCGCCTTGATTCCCGCCTTGATCCCGGCCGCACGGAAGCCCGCGGGCCCCGAGACTCCCTGGCTTCGGACCAGGGTGCCGCCGGCGACCTCCCGGGTCGGGTGCGTATCGATCGTGCTGTCACTGGTCACGGGGCAACTCCCACTGTCGAGAGACCGGCGGTCTCGGGTAGGCCAAGCGCAAGATTCATCGATTGCACCGCTCCCCCGGCGGTGCCCTTCGCAAGGTTGTCGATCACCGCGATCACGACGATCTGACCGGCGTCCGCGTCGACCGTCACCGCGATCTGGACCGCGTTCGATCCGACCACTGCGCCCGTCTGCGGCAGCACGCCCTGGGGCAGCACGTGCACGAACGGCTCGTCCGCATAGGCTTTCTCGTAGATCGCGCGCACTTCGTCCTCGGAGGCGTTGGTGGCCGCGGTGCACGTGGCGAGGATGCCGCGCGGCATCGGCGCCAGCACGGGGGTAAACGACACCGTGACCCGCTCACCGGCGAGTTCGGAGAGGTTCTGGATGATCTCCGGCGTGTGGCGGTGCACGCCGCCGACACCGTAGGCACGGACCGAACCCATCACCTCGGAACCGAGGAGGTCGGCCTTGGGCGCGCGACCCGCACCGGAGGCGCCGGTGACGGCGACGATCGTGACCCGCGGTTCGACGACACCCGCCGCGACCGCCGGCGCCATCGCCAGGCTGGACACCGTCGGGAAACACCCGGGGACTGCGATGCGCGTGGCACCGGCCAACTTCTCCCGGGCGCCAGGGAGTTCCGGAAGTCCGTACGGCCAGCTACCCGCGTGTGGGCTCTTGTAGTACCGCTCCCAGTCCTCCGCATTCGTCAACCGGAAGTCGGCGCCGCAGTCGATGATGACCGTGGACTCGGGCAGCGACTTCGCGTACTGCGCCGAATTGCCGTGCGGCAGACCGAGAAACACGACGTCGTGCCCGGCGAGGGTCTCGACGGTGGTGTCTTCGAGCACCCGGTCGGCGAGGGGTAGCAGGTGCGGATGGTGCGAGCCCAGCGTCGATCCGGCGTTGCCGCCGGCAGTGAGCGCGCCGATGACGAGCGAGCCGTCCGCATACGACGGGTGCCCCAGCAGCAGACGCAGCACTTCGCCACCGGCGTATCCGCTCGCGCCGGCGACGGCGATCCTGATCGGTCTTCCCGCGTGCTCAGTCATACGATTGATTATGCATCATCATGCAAGCTAATACACAAAGCCGCACCCGAGAGGGCGAAATCCGCGGTCACTGCTTGCCGAGCGACCGCCGGATCTCGTCGAGTTTGGCCTTGCCCGCCTTCTCCCGCGCTTCCCACGCCTCGTCCAGCGACTGCCCCGACGGACTGTCGTGCGCCAATTCGGACGATCCCATCGCCGTCCCGAACCGTCCCTCGATCCGGTCGCGCACACGATCGAAGGTCGGGACACCGCCCGTGGTGTAGTCGGGCTCGGGGGCCCCGGGCGCGAAATGCGGCACGACCTCCGCCGTCACCGGTTCGCCCGTCGGCACCGCGGCGCCGACGTCGACGGCGGCGAGGAGCGCGCCGAGACCCGGACGACCCGCGGCGACCGCCCGCACCACCTCGAGGAACTCCGCGTCGGTCAACTGACTCGCCGCTGCCACGACGTCGCGCACTTCGGTCATCGCTGCTCCTCACCGCCTCGGGCCCACCACCCAGGCTACGGGTCAGCTGCGCAGTTCGGCACCCACCGCGGCAGACGCGGCGGCGACGGCGGCATCGCGGGCGGCGCTCGCCTCGTCCTCGGTCAGCGTGCGATCGACGCCGCGGAATCGCAGTGCGAACGCCAGCGATTTCCGGCCGTCCCCGACCTGCTCGCCCTCGAACACGTCGAACAGCCGGATGTCCTCGAGAAGGTCACCGCCACCCGATCGCAGCGCCGCCTGGACCTCGGCGGCGGGTACCGCGGTGTCGACCACGACCGCCACGTCCTGCAGAACCGCCGGGAACGGCGAGACCTTCGGGGCGGGCAGATTCTCCCGCAGGGGCAGTGCGTCGACGTCGATCTCCACGGCACACGTCCGCGGAGGAAGCCCGGACCGCTCGAGCACGGCCGGATGCAGCTCGCCCGCGTGTCCGACGACGACGCCGTCGACGAGAAGTTCCGCGCCGCGGCCCGGGTGCCACGGCAGGTACTGCGTGGCACGGAACTCCAGTTCGACGCCGGCCGCCGCCGCGATCGTCCGGGCGGCCGCGAACGCGTCGGTGGCGTCCGCAACCCGGCCCGGCCCCCACGGACCGCTCGGTTCGCGCTGACCGGTAAGTACGGCCGCCACGTGCACCGGCTGGTCCGGCAGCGACCGCAGCAGCGCCGTGATCTGCTCGTTGGTCGGGCGCCGGTCCACCGCAAGCGCCTCGACCGGTTTGGTGTCGGGGCCCGGCAGCACGACCTGCGCGATGCCGAACAGCGACAGATCGCGCTGACCACGGGAGACGTTGCGGGCGAGGACCTCGAGAAGTCCGGGCAGCAACGTGGTCGCCAGCTCCGGCCGATCCGATTCGAGTGGATTGAGCACCTTGCTGGTGGCCCGGCGCGGATCGTCGGCGTCCAGTCCCCACGTGTCGAAGACCGCGGTGGGCAGGAAGACAGGGGGAAGGATCTCGACGTACCCCGAGAACGCGAGGGCCCGGCCCACCGCGCGCCTGCGACGCTGCGCGGGCGTCAATCCACGACCCGCCGGTGCGGCGGGCAGTACCGACGGAATCTTCTCGAGACCCTCGAGACGCAGCACCTCCTCCACCAGGTCGGCGGGCTGCACCAGGTCGGGACGCCACGACGGCGGACCGGCGACGAGCTGGCCCTGACCGGTGTCGCTGACACCGACCTCGACGTTGCAGCCGATCTGCGTCAGCCGGCGCGCCGACGTTCCGTTGGGGTAGTCGACCCCCGCCACGCGGTCGGGAAGGTCGATGTCCATGTGGATGGGCGCGTGCGGGGTGACCTCACCGATGTCGGTGAGCACCGGTTCGACCCGGCCGCCGGCGATGTCCACGAGCAGCGACGCCGCCCGGTCCAGCGCCGCCACCGGAATCTCCGGGTCGACCTCGCGCTCGAAACGCTTGCTCGCCTCGCTCGACAGCTTGTGCCTGCGCGCGGTCTTGAACACCGCGAGCGGATCCCACGTGGCCGCCTCGAGCAGGATGTCGGTGGTGTCCGACCCGACCTCGGTGGACGCGCCGCCCATGACACCGGCCAGCGACACGACACCCGAATCGTCGGCGATCACGACGTCCTCGGGATCGAGGACGCGCTCGGCCTCGTCGAGAGTCGTCAGCTTCTCCCCGGCCACCGCACGCCGCACCACGAGCTCACCGCTGATCTTCGCGGCATCGAACGCATGCAACGGCTGGCCCAGTTCGAGCAGCACGTAGTTGGTGACGTCGACGGCCGGCGAGATCGGGCGGATACCCGACAGCAGCAACCGGCGCTGCAGCCACCACGGGCTGACCGCCTTCGGATCGATACCGGTGACCCGGCGGGCGGCGAACCGCCGTGCCTTCGAGTCCGATTCGACGCGGATCGGCCACGCCTCCCCCTCCGCGGGGTACCGCGCCACCGACGCCGGGTCGGCGAAGTCGAGGTCGAAACCGCACGCCAGTTCACGCGTGAGCCCGCGCACCGAGAAACAGTAGCCGCGGTCCGGGGTGATGTTGAGCTCGATGACGGTGTCGTGCAGGCCCATCAACTCGTTGGCGTCCGCGCCCGGGAGTGCGGTTCCCGGTTCGAGAACGAGAATGCCCGAATGATCCTTGCCGATGCCGAGTTCGGCGACCGAGCAGATCATCCCGTCGGAGACCTGGCCGTACGTCTTGCGCGACGCGATGGCGAAACCACCGGGAAGGACAGCGCCCGGCAGAGCCACGACGACGAGATCGCCCTCGGCGAAGTTCCGGGCGCCGCACACGATGCCCTGCGGCTCGGCCGCCCCCACGTCGACCTTGCAGAACCGGATCGGCTTCTTGAATTCGGTGAGCTCGGTGATCTCGAGAACCCGTCCGACCACGAGCGGGCCGTCGACGGGCTCGAGCCGGTCGACTTCCTCGACCTCGAGCCCGACCCGGACGAAACCTTCGTCCAGCTCCTCCGCGGTGACATCCCAGTCCGGGGTGGCACGCTGCAGGATCTCGGTCAGCCAGGATTGCGCTACTCGCACGTCTGCTCAGCTCTCTCGTTCGTGAAGATGTCGTGACTGTGGTGGACGGGATCCGGGTGACGCCCGGTCAGTCCTGAACTCCGAAGGGCAGCGTGAACCGCACGTCGCCCTCGACGATGTCGCGCATGTCGGGAATCCCGTTCCGGAACTGGAGCGTGCGCTCGAGCCCCATGCCGAACGCGAACCCGGTGTACACGTCCGGGTCGATTCCGGAGGCGCGCAGCACATTCGGGTTGACCATGCCGCAGCCGCCCCACTCGACCCAGCCCGCGCCGCCCTTCTTGTTCGGGAACCAGACGTCCACCTCGGCGGACGGTTCGGTGAACGGGAAGTAGTTCGGCCGCATCCGGGTGCGGGTCTCGGGACCGAACAATGCGCGGGCGAACGCGTCGAGCGTGCCGCGCAGATGCGCCATCGTGAGGCCCTTGTCGACGGCGAGCCCCTCCACCTGGGAGAAGACCGGGGTGTGCGTCGCGTCGAGTTCGTCGGTGCGGAACGTCCGCCCGGGACACACCACGTAGATCGGCACCTCGCGCGACAGCATCGTGCGCACCTGCACCGGCGACGTGTGTGTGCGCAGCACCTGGCGCGAGCCCTCGGGTGCGAGGTGGAACGTGTCCTGCATCGTGCGCGCGGGATGGTCCGGCAGGAAGTTGAGCGCATCGAAATTGAAGTGCTCGGTCTCGACCTCCGGGCCCTCGGCGACCTCCCAGCCCATGGCCACGAACACGTCCTCGACCTGCTCGGAGATGATGCGGATCGGGTGGCGGGCACCAACCGGCTGACGCTGCGACGGCAGTGTCACGTCGATGGACTCGGCCACGAGGACGGCGGCGTCGCGCTCGGCGAGCAGGACGGCGCGACGCTCGTCGAACGCCGCACTGATCCGGGTGCGCGCGACATTCACACGCTTGCCTGCGTCGGCCTTCTCCTTGCCCGGGAGGGCTCCGAGTCCGCGGCGGGCGAGAGCGATCGGCGACTTGTCACCCATGTGTTCGACCTTGGCCTTCGCCAGGTCGTCGAGATCCACCGCCGAAGCGAACGCCTTCTCGGCGCTCTCCGCTGCCGCAGTCAGAGCATTTTCGGTGAGCGCGCTCGGATCGACCGCGTTGTCTTCGACCCCCGAGGAGGCAGCGCCCTCTTTTTTAGCCACGACCGGTGCCACTCCTTAAGTTCTTTCGATCAACACTCACGACGAAACCGAAACAGCTCGCCGTCAAATCTTATGCGATCCAATTTTCGCCGTTTCAGCTGTCGGTTCGGCTGCGGTTCTGGATCCGCGCACTCGAATACAGGCAAATCGACGCCGCCGTCGCCAGGTTGAGGCTCTCGGCACGACCGTGGATCGGAATCCGCACCCGGTGGTCCGCACGCGCCGAGGTGGCAGCGTCGAGACCGTGAGCCTCGTTGCCGAACAGCCACGCCGTGGGACGGGCCAGCAGTTCGTCTGCGTCGTCGAGATCGACTTCGCCGCCCGCGGCCGTGGCGAGCACCTGAATTCCGGCCGCGCGGATGCTGTCGAGCACTGCGGCGGTGTCTCGCTCACGCACCACCGGAAGGTGGAACAGGCTGCCCGCGGACGCCCGGACGCACTTGCCGTTGTGCGGGTCGACGCTGTCGCCCGCGAGGATCGCCGCGTCCGCACCCACCGCGTCCGCGACCCGGATGACAGTTCCTGCGTTGCCCGGTTCCGCGACCGCGACCGGAACCGCGAGCAGCCGCGTTCCGGGTCCCACCGCGTCGGCCAGCGGTACGTCGAGGAGATCGCAGACCGCGACCAGGCCCGGAGGTGTCACCGTGTCGCTCAGCGCGCGAATCGCCCGGTCCGTGACCAGCGACGTCCGGACACCCGCCGCGTGCGCGCGGTCGATCAACCGGGCATACCGCCGCTCCGCGTCCTCGGTGTAGAAGAGGTCGTGCACGCCCCTCGTGCCGAGTGCCTCGCCGACGGAGTTCTCGCCCTCCACCAGGAACCGACCGACCTTGCGGCGTTCCGCCGTGCGCAGCAGCTTGACAGCAGAAACGACCCGCGGGGTTCGCTCGGTGAGCGGGTCCACGGGTCGTTTCCGGGGCGTCAGGGGCCGGGGTGCGAGACTCAGGCCGCTTCTCCGGCAGGAGCGTTCACGTCAGCCGGGAGCGCCGCCTTGGCCAGTGCCACGAGGCCGGCGAATGCCGCCGCGTCCGACACGGCCAGCTCGGCGAGGTTCTTGCGGTCGACCTCGATCTCGGCCAGGCGCAGACCCTGGATCAGGCGGTTGTACGTGATGTCGTTCGCCCGTGCAGCAGCGTTGATACGCGTGATCCACAGCTTGCGGAAGTCGCCCTTGCGCGCACGGCGGTCACGGTAGGCGTAGGTCATCGAGTGGAGCTGCTGTTCCTTCGCCTTGCGGTACAGGCGCGAGCGCTGTCCGCGGTAGCCGCTGGAGGCTTCGAGAATCGAACGACGCTTCTTCTGGGCGTTTACCGCCCTCTTTACGCGTGCCACTGAAAAATCCTGTCAATCTTGGGGCGGTGAGCTGCCCCGGGTGGTCAGTAAAAGGGTGTCGACTCAGATGTCGAGCAGGCGCTTGATGCGAGGAGTGTCAGCCTTGCTGACGACAGCCACGCCATCGAGGCGACGGGTCACCTTCGTGGCCTTGTGCTCGAGCAGGTGGCGGCGACCGGCCTTCTGGCGCAGGATCTTTCCGCTGCCGGACACCTTGAATCGCTTCGCGGTGCCGCTGTGGGTCTTCGACTTGGGCATGGAGTCCTCAGTTCTCTGTATCCGGACCATTGATCCGGGTCGTGCTGGTGTAGTCGGACTAGCTGGTCGGCGCTTCGCCGGGCGCCTGCTCCGCAGGTGTCGCCGGAGCCTGTGCCGGTTCGGCAGGCGCCGGGGCAGCCCGCTGCGCCGGCGGCGCCGCGGCGCTTTCCTGCGCCTTCACACGGGTCTTCGCGCCCTTGTGCGGAGCGAGCACCATCGTCATGTTTCGACCGTCCTGCTTGGCGGACGTCTCCACGAACCCGAGATCCGCGACGTCTGCACCGAGACGCTGCAGCAGTCGGAATCCGAGCTCCGGACGCGACTGCTCACGTCCGCGGAACATGATCGTGACCTTGACCTTGGATCCGGCTTCGAGGAAGCGAACGACATTGCGCTTCTTCGTCTCGTAGTCGTGATCGTCGATCTTGGGGCGGAGCTTCTGCTCCTTGATGACCGTGAGCTGCTGGTTCTTGCGCGACTCACGCGCCTTCTGCGCGGCCTCGTACTTGAACTTGCCGTAGTCCATGATCTTGCAGACCGGCGGGCGAGCGTCGGGGGCCACCTCGACCAGGTCGAGATCGGCCTCGAGGGCCAAGCGGAGTGCATCTTCAACACGCACGATGCCAACCTGTTCACCTCCGGGTCCGACGAGGCGGACCTCGGGAACTCGGATGCGATCGTTGATGCGGGTCTCAGTGCTGATGGGGCCTCCTAGGTTGAACGGTCTTGTCTCGAGACCGCCAGCAGCCCGTACGCCCGGATTCCCAACAAAAAAGCCCCGCTGCGGTGAATCCTTCTCACCATGCGGGGCCCGATGTCGACCGATCAGACGAACTCACGGCTCACGCCGATCTGCCATCTCCTCGCACTCGAGGAACTCGACCCGAGTAGCCTCGGACCGAGCGACCGGACCACTGAGCTGCAGTTTTACCTGCCGCGCAGAGGTGGGAGTCGGACTCCACTTGCTGCCCCCGACAAATCCGAAGGCGGTCGTTGCGTCAAGGGTAACATTTGCGCACGTCGTGAGCTAATCGATACCGGGACGTTGCGTCCCACGCCCACCTGGCCGTCATCCCACCAGCCGCTGGTGGAATCCTCTAGGGCATGACGGACAACATCGATCACCCCCCGAACGACGGCACCCCGCCCGGCGGCGACCAGAATACCGACGTCCGGGAACTGGCCGACGTTCCCTCGGTCGAGGTCATCAGCCGCGCCGCGGTCATGCTCATGAGTTCGGCCGCCGAGAAGCTCGGCCTGTCCGACCCCGATCCCGAGTCCAGCCCGCACCTCGACCTCGACGAGGCCCGGCGTGTCATCACCGCCCTCGCCGGGTTGGTGACCGCGTCCATCGAATACCTCGGACCGCATGCCGGACCGATCCGCGAAGGCCTCCAGGCGCTGCAGCGGGCGTTCCGCGAAGCGTCGTCACACCCCGACGAGCCCGGCAAGGGCCCGGGAGAGAAGTACACCGGCCCCGTGTACTGACATGGCGAGACGCAACAAGACCGCGCGAACGCCGGCCGGCGTCGACGAGTTTCTCGCCACCGTCGCCGACCCGGTCAAGCGCGCCGACAGCGCACGACTGGTGGAACTGCTCACCGCGGCGAGCGGTGAACCGCCCGCGATGTGGGGCACGAGCATCATCGGATTCGGTTCCCGTCACTACCGGTACGCCAGCGGCCACGAGGGCGATACCGCTCTGATCGGCTTCTCCCCTCGGGCCGCGGCGCTCACCCTCTACCTCTCGATCGACTTCACCGAGCACGAGGCCGAACTCGCCGCGCTCGGCACGCACACGCTCGGCAAGGGCTGTCTCTACGTCAAGAAACTCGCCGACGTCGACGAGTCGGTGCTCGTGTCGCTGCTGAACCGGTCCGTGGCGGCCGCCCGCGCGCTCTGATCCGACCTCACCGGTCGAATACCGTGCGGGCGTCGCCGGGAGGTTCGCCGAAGAGGGCCGGATCACGCGGGACGAACGACCGGCCGGTGAGGGTCGCGTCGGACACCCGATCCAGCCGGAACCACCGGACACCCGACCGGGTCAGGCACCACGCGACGAGGAACCACGATCCCCTCGTGTGGGCGAGCAGGTGCGGTTCGACGACGCGTTCGGTGCGACCGCCGTCACGATCCACATAGCGCAGCGTGAAGTGGACCCCGTTTGGTGGACACCTCGTGTAGGAGGTAGTTCATGTCGAATGGTGAAGGTCCGGTCCGTCGTCGGAGGACGACGTATACCCCGGAGTACAAGGCCGACGCCGTGGCGATGGTCCTCGATACCGGTCGCACGATCGCCGAGGT
Source organism: Rhodococcus sp. 4CII (assembly GCF_014256275.1). Classification (NCBI taxonomy): domain Bacteria; kingdom Bacillati; phylum Actinomycetota; class Actinomycetes; order Mycobacteriales; family Nocardiaceae; genus Rhodococcus; species Rhodococcus sp. 4CII. The sequence goes on along the minus strand of NZ_JACCFE010000002.1, from coordinate 6,670,075 downwards.
CGCCCGCGGCCTCGGAATCGGTGATCAAACGCTGGGTGTGTGGGTCAAGCAGGCCCGCATCGACCGCGGCCAGCGCGAGGGCCTGAGCAGCGAAGAACGGGACGAGCTGACCCGACTACGCCGGGAGTTGGCGAAGGTCACCGAGGAGCGCGATCTGCTCAAACGAGCCACGGCTTTCTGGGTGAAGGAGTCGACCCGGTGACCCGCTACCGCTGGGTCGACGACCGGAAAGCCGAAGGATTCCCGGTGCGCCCCGCGTGCCGGGTGGCGCAGGTGTCGACCTCGGCGTACTACGCCTGGGCCGGCCGACATCACCGCGGCCCCACCGTAGCCGAACTCGACGAGGCGTACCTGGTCAACGCGATGCTCGACATCCAGACCGAACACGACCGCACCTACGGGTGGCGGCGGATGACCGCGGCGCTGCGCCGAGCCGGCTGGTTGGTCAACCACAAGAAGATCGCCCGGCTGATGCGCGAGAACCGGATCGGTGCGCTGCTGCGGCGACGGAAGAAGCGCACCACGATCCCGGCTCCGAATCCGCCGGTGGTACCCGATCTCGTCGAGCGCCGATTCGCACCCACGGCACCGGATGTGGCCTGGTGTGGGGACATCACCTATGTCCGAACGGGTGAGGGCTGGCTGTATCTGGCCTCGGTCCTGGATCTGGGCTCGCGGAATCTGCTCGGGTACGCGATGGCCGATCACATGCGCACCGACCTGGTCACCGACGCATTGACCATGGCGGTGGGAATCCGCGGCGGCAAGACGAACGGAATCGCCTTTCACAGCGACCGCGGCAGTCAGTATCTGTCGGCGGATTACCGGCAGCATCTCGCTGCATTTGGGATGCGGCAATCGGCTGGCCGGACCGGTCAATGTTGGGATAACGCGGTGGCCGAATCGCTGTGGTCGAGTATCAAACGCGAACTGCTGCATCGGTATCGGTGGCCCACCCGGGCGGCGGCACGGCAGGCGATCTTCGCCTGGATCCATCGCTATAACCGGACTCGGCTTCATTCGTCCCTGGGTTATCTGCCGCCGGTCGAGTACGAACAGCAGTACCATCACAACCGAACCGTCAGCGGACTCGAAGCCGCATAATCACGTGTCCGGCAAACGGGGACCAGGTCAGCGACACCATCAGGTCGCGCTGCACTCCCTCCTCCACGACGCGGCGGATCCGCGGTTCCGCGCCACCCGGATCGGCGTCCCGCCGGATCCACACCTTCGCGCCGAGCCGCTCCACCCGCTCCCTCGACTCCGCATCCAACACGTCCAGCAACTTGGCCAGCGCCGCGCGGCCGTCGGTCGAGAATGGCGCATCGCGACATGCAGTTAGAGCAAGGGCGACCGAGACCGCTTGCGCGGGAGTGAAATTCACCGGAGGCAGGGTGCCGCTCCCGATGATGCCGTAACCCCCGCCCGGCCCTGCCGTCGCCCGGATCGCGGCACCGGAGGACTGCAGCACCGCGATGTCCCGCTTGATCGTGCGGGTGGTCACCTCGAACTGCGCCGCCAACTGCTCCGCGGTACGGCCGCGAGACCCCGCCCGGCGTAGTTCTTCCGTCAGGGCGTGGAGGCGGGCTGGGCGGTCCATGAGGGCATTCTGCCGAACGAGCACGACAGAGTCGCCGCTCTCGCCGACGAAGTCCGTTATGTGACTGTGACATACACGGTGACATGCTGATGTCACCGTTGCCGGTTCATCGTTGTCTCATGACTCCGACACACGAAGTACCCGGCAGTTCGACCACACACGTCATTCTGGTTCCCGGATTCTGGCTCGGTGCGTGGGCCTGGGAGTCGGTGGCATCCGACCTCGCCGGCCGCGGCCACCACGTCTCGACGCCGACCCTGCCCGGTCTCGACTCGGTCGACACCGATCGTCGCGGCATCCGGCTCGACGACCACGTCTCCGCCGTCGTCGACGCGGTCGCCGCGACGCCGCCGTCGGAGCGTGCGGTCGTGGTCGCACACAGCGGCGCCGGTCCGGTGGCCTACGCCGCGAGCGACCGGGTGGCCGGCCGACCGGCCCGGCTGGTCTACGTCGACTCCGGGCCGTTGCAGAACGGCACCGCACTTCGCGACGACCTCGATCCTGCGGTCACCGAGATCCCGCTTCCGTCCTGGTCCGAACTCGAGGCCGAAGGCAGCAGCCTGGGCGGTCTGGACGATGCCACGCTCACGATGTTCCGAAGCCGGGCGGTGCCCCAACCGGCCGGTCCGGCGCGGGACACGCTCGACCTGCGCGACGCCGGCCGTCTGGACGTGCCGAGCACGGTGATCTGCACCAGCTTCCCGTCGGACGCCATCCGGCAGATGGCGGAGGCCGGCCACCCGATGGTCGCCGAACTCGCGCAGATCGCGAACGTCGACTACGTCGATCTGCCGACCGGCCACTGGCCGATGTGGTCGCGGCCGGCAGATCTGGCGAGCGCGATCGACGCGGCCGCCACTAACTGACCGAACTCAGCTGACGGCCGCGGCCTTCTTCGGAGCCCGCTTGCGCGGTGCCGCCGAGGCCGCGGCCGTCTTCTTCGCCGTCGCGCCCTTCCGCGCCGTCGACGACTTGGCCGCCTTGGACTTGGTGCCGGTTGGCGCCGGCACCGCGAGGACACTCTCGAGGAACCGCCCCGTGTAGCTCTCCGGCACCTGCGCCACCTCCTCCGGGGTTCCTTGCGCCACAACGGTTCCGCCGCCGGACCCGCCCTCGGGACCCATGTCCACGACCCAATCGGAAGTCTTGATGACGTCGAGGTTGTGCTCGATCACGATCACCGTGTTGCCCTTGTCGACCAACCCGTTGACGACACCCAGCAACTTGCGGATGTCCTCGAAGTGCAGACCCGTCGTGGGCTCGTCGAGGATGTACACGGTGCGGCCTGTCGACCGCTTCTGCAGTTCGGCGGCGAGCTTCACGCGCTGGGCCTCGCCACCGGACAGTGTCGGCGCGGGCTGACCGAGCCGCACGTATCCGAGACCGACCTCGACCAGGGTCTTGAGATACCGGTGAATCGAAGTGATGGGCTCGAAGAACTCCGCTGCCTCCTCGATCGGCATGTCCAGCACCTCGGCGATGGTCTTGCCCTTGTAATGGACCTCGAGCGTCTCGCGGTTGTACCGAGCGCCGTGGCACACCTCGCACGGCACGTATACGTCGGGAAGGAAGTTCATCTCGATCTTCAGCGTGCCGTCACCGGAACAGGCCTCGCACCGGCCGCCCTTGACGTTGAACGAGAACCGGCCCGGCTGGTAGCCACGCACCTTGGATTCCGTGGTGGCGGCGAACAGGGTGCGGATCTTGTCGAACACCCCCGTGTAGGTGGCCGCGTTGGAACGCGGGGTGCGGCCGATCGGTGACTGGTCGACCTGCACGAGTTTGTCCAGGTGGTCGAGCCCGTTGACGCGGGTGTGCCGGCCCGGCACCTGGCGGGCGCCGTTGAGTTTGTTCGCCATCACCGTCGCGAGGATGTCGTTGACGAGCGTCGACTTACCCGACCCGGACACGCCGGTCACCGACGTGAGCACGCCCAGCGGGAAGCTGACGTCGATGCCCCCGAGGTTGTGTTCGCGCGCACCGATCACCGTGACCTGCCGCTTGCGGTCGACCGGACGGCGGATCGCGGGAATCTCGATGTGACTGCGGCCCGACAGGTAGGCGCCGGTCAAGGATTCCTCGCAGTCGAGCAGTTCCTGGTACGGCCCGCTGTGGACGACCTTTCCGCCGTGCTCACCGGCGAGCGGTCCGATGTCGACCACCCAGTCGGACGTGCGGATCGTGTCTTCGTCGTGCTCGACCACGATGAGCGTGTTCCCGAGGTCGCGCAGGCGTGTGAGGGTCTCGATGAGACGCCGGTTGTCGCGCTGATGCAGACCGATCGACGGCTCGTCCAGCACGTACAGGACACCCACCAGGCCGGAACCGATCTGCGTGGCGAGACGGATGCGCTGCGCCTCACCACCGGACAGTGTCCCGGCGGCGCGGGCGAGCGACAGGTATTCGAGGCCGACGTCGAGCAGGAACCCGAGGCGGGCCTGCACTTCCTTGAGCACCTGACCGGCGATGGCCTCCTCACGGCTGCCCAGCGTGAGGCTGTTGAGGAAGTCGGCGCAGTCGGAGATCGACAGTTCGCAGACCTCGGCGATCGACTTCATCCCGAACTTCTCGCTCGCGATGGTGACCGACAGGATCTCGGGGCGCAGACGAGCACCGCCGCACGCGGGACACGGCGTGTCGCGCATGTAGCCGTCGTAGCGTTCCTTCATCTGGTCCGACTCGGTCTGTTCGAGCCGGCGGTGCAGGAAAGGCATGACGCCCTCGAACTCGGCGTAGTAGGAACGGGTACGCCCGTACCGGTTCTTGTACCGGACGTGGACCTGCTCCTCACTGCCCTCGAGGATCGCCCGGCGTGCCTTCGCGGGGAGCTTGTTCCACGGCGTCTTCATGTCGAAGCCGAGGATGTCGCCGAGACCGGACAGCAGACGGCCGAAGTACTCGGAACTCTGCCCCATCGACCAGGGTGCGATGGCGCCGTCCCCCAGCGACAGTTCGGGGTCGGGGACCACGAGGTCGGGGTCGACCTCCTTGCGGATTCCGAGACCGGTGCACTCCGGGCAGGCGCCGTACGGGGAGTTGAACGAGAACGAGCGGGGTTCGAGGTCGTCGATGGAGAGTGCGTGACCGTTCGGGCAGGCCAGCTTCTCCGAGAAGCGGCGTTCCCGGTCGGCGGCGTTCTCCTCGCGGTCGACGAAGTCCAGGACGACGATGCCCTCCGCCAACCGCAACGCGGTCTCGACGGAGTCGGTGAGGCGCTGCTTGGAACTCGCCTTGACGGTGAGGCGATCGACGACGACCTCGATGTCGTGCTTCTCCTGCTTCTTGAGCTTCGGCGGATCGGAGAGCGGATGCACCACGCCGTCCACGCGCACGCGCGAGTAACCCTGCATGTTGAGCTGGTCGAACAAGTCGACGAATTCACCCTTGCGGGTACGGACGACCGGAGCCAGCACCTGGAAGCGGGTGCCCTCCTCCATGTCGAGAACCTGGTCGACGATCTGCTGTGGCGTCTGCCGCGCGATCTGCTCGCCGCACACCGGGCAGTGTGCGGTGCCCGCCCGCGCATACAACAGGCGGAGGTAGTCGTAGACCTCGGTGATGGTGCCGACGGTGGACCGCGGGTTGCGGTTGGTCGACTTCTGGTCGATGGAGACCGCCGGCGACAGACCTTCGATGAAGTCGACGTCCGGCTTGTCCATCTGACCGAGGAACTGGCGCGCGTACGCCGACAGCGACTCGACGTAGCGTCGCTGGCCCTCGGCGAAGATCGTGTCGAATGCCAGGCTCGACTTACCCGAACCCGACAACCCGGTGAACACGATCAGGCTGTCGCGGGGCAGATCGAGATCGACCCCTCGCAGATTGTGCTCACGGGCACCCCGCACGATCAGGCGATCCGCCACTCCAAGTCCCTTCATTGTTCGACGGCCGAGGGCGCGCACGAACGCTGAGCCCTCTGGCCGTGCCATGGTAAGCGGGGGCACCGACACGTTTTCTGCGACGGATGGCCGCCCTGCCACTCACCTGCTTGTATTCGACGGTAGCCTCCCCACCATGACCGAGCAGCCCATGGTGATAGAAGACTCGTACACCGGCCACGTCTCCCCCGGTTCGGCGCCGCAGCGCCGCACGGTTCCGGGAGCCACGATCACGAAGATGTCCGTCGGCCCCATGGACAACAACGTGTACCTGGTCGTCTGTTCCGCCACCGGAAAATCCGTCCTCGTCGACGCCGCCAACGAGGCGGACCGCATCAACCAACTGATCGGCGAACACGCGCCGTCCCTCGACTTGATCGTCACCACCCACCAGCACGGTGACCACTGGCTGGCGCTCGAGGACGTCGCGTCCGCCACGCGCGTCGACACCGCCGCCCATCCCCTCGACGCCGACGCGCTCCCCGTCCGTCCCGACCGGCTTCTCGACGACGGCGACACCATCGGGGTCGGTGACATCACCCTCGACGTGATCCACCTCGCCGGCCACACCCCCGGTTCCATCGCACTCGCGCTCACGGAAGCGGACGGCGGACGCACCCACCTCTTCACCGGCGATTCCCTCTTCCCCGGCGGTGTCGGCAAGACCGCCGACGCGAAGGCATTCGCGTCCCTGCTGTCCGACGTCGAAACCAAGCTCTTCGACCGCTACGGCGACGACACCGTCGTCTACCCCGGTCACGGTGACGACACCACTCTCGGCGCCGAGCGCCCGCACCTCGGAGAGTGGCGCGAGCGCGGCTGGTGACCACACCCGATCGCCGATCGCGCGCCCAACGGCCTGCGATTGGCGATCGGCCTCCCTGGGTACTGGGGTGAATGGGCAGCACGTCGGTTCGGCAACGGCGCCGTACGCCGACGACTGCCCAGAACTCTCGTTAGTGTGAGACGGGAGAACTCGAGATTGGGAGGCCAGGAATGCTCGTCCGTCGTATCGCTCGCCCACTGCTGTCCGCGATCTTCATCAGCGGAGGGATCGATGCACTTCGAAATCCGGCGCAGAAGGCACAGGCCGCCGCACCATTGATCGACAAGTCCACCGAGACGCTTCCCGAGTCCGTCACTCAGAAAATCCCCTCCGACCCGGAGACGTTGGTCAAGATCAACGCCGCCGTGCAGATCGGCGGCGGCGTGCTGCTCGCGACCGGGAAGGCACCACGCCTCGCGTCGCTCGCGCTCGCAGGCAGCCTCGTGCCCACTACCGTTGTGGGGCACGACTTCTGGAACGAGACCGACCCGGCGAAAAAGGCGGCTCAGCGTACCCAGTTCCTCAAGAACGTCAGCTTGCTCGGCGGGCTGTTGATCGCCGCCGTCGACACGGAGGCGAAGCCCTCCCTCGGCTGGCGTGGACGCCGCGCCGCACGGCACGCGCGCGAGACCGTGGCCGAGGCCCTGCCCCTCGGATCGAGTCACGACCATCACGGTCCCGAGATCGGGGAGGTACTGGCGGCGGCATCGGAGCGGGCCCGCATGCTGTCCGGCGAGGCCGCCGAGCGCGGGTCCGGTCTCCTCGAGGTCGCGAAGGACCGCGGCGCCGAATTCGCGAAGCTCGCGGCGGATCGCGGCCCCGAGTGGGCGGACGTCGCCAAGGAACGCGGCTCCGAATGGGCGGATGTCGCCAAGGAACACGGCTCCGAGTGGGCCGAGGTGGCCAGGGAGCGCGGCGCGGAACTCGTCGAACTGGCGAGGGAACGCGGCACGGAACTCGTCGAGGCGGCGAGGGAGCACGGCCCCGAATTGGCCGAGGCCGCCCGCGAGAAGGGCGGCGAATGGGCCGGCACCGCCGCAGAACGCGGCGAGGTCCTGAGCAAGCGGGCCCGCAAGCAAGCGGAAACCGCGCTCGAGAAGGCCCGCGAGAAGCGGGACGAACTGTCCCACTGACCCGAGCCGCGGCGTCGACCGGCGCCGGATAATCGCTCTGATCGGCCCCGGAGATCGCCGCTGACCTGCGACGTCAGCGGCACGCCTCCGGGGCCGACTAGACTGTCCAGGCACTTTTGCAGCCGATCCGGTTGCAGCCGAACCAGTCAAGGAGACCTCTTGCCCGACGAGGACACGTCACGCGACGAGCGCGAGCTCGAGCAGCAGTATGTGACGATGCTCTACACCCGACTGGACGGACTCCGCCAGTACGCGGCGAATCGGCTGAGCCGCGTACTGCTCGAAACCGGGGGAACGCCGCAGGCCCGCAGCGAGCGGGAGTCGTTCAACCAGCTCTACACCGAAGACCTCGCAAAGTACGACGCCGCCGAGAACGGGCTCTGCTTCGGGCGCATCGACCTCGACGGCGAACATCGCTACATCGGTCGACTCGGGATCCTCGACGAGGAGAACGACTACGAGACGATGCTCCTCGATTGGCGTGCGCCCCTTGCCCGCCCGTTCTACCTCGCCACCCCGGCAGCCCCCGACGGCGTCTCCCGTCGACGGCACATCCGCACCCGGAGCCGCCGGGTGACGGCCGTCAACGACGAGTACCTCGACCTGGCGGCCGCGGAGGCTGCGGGCACCGTCACCGGCTCGGACGGCGTGGCCGGTGAGAGCGCGCTGCTCGCGGCCTTGAACGCGGCCCGCACCGGTCAGATGAACGATATCGTCGAGACGATCCAGGGTGAGCAGGACGCGATCATCCGGTCCGAGCACAAGAGCGTGCTCGTGGTCCAGGGGGGTCCCGGGACCGGCAAGACCGCCGTCGCGCTGCACCGCGCCGCCTACCTGCTGTACACCTACCGCCAGCAGCTCGCGAAGGCCGGCGTCCTGATCATCGGCCCCAATGCCACCTTCCTCGACTACATCGGCCAGGTGCTGCCCTCACTCGGTGAAACGGGTGTGCTGCTGTCGACCATCGGAGATCTGTACCCCGGGGTCCGCGCCATCGGCGAGGACGGTCTCGAGGCCGGCGAGATCAAGGGCTCTCTCGACATGCTGGACGTCCTCAAGAAGGCTGTCCGGGATCGGCAGGAAGTGCCGTCGCGACCGGTCGAACTGACGTTCGACACCTACCGCATCACCCTCGACCGTAAGGTCGTCACACGCGCTCGGGGCCGCGCGCGGTCGTCGCGGCGCCCACACAACCTGGCCCGCCCCATCTTCGTCTCGGCCGTGATCGAGGCGCTGGCCCAGCAGCTCGCGGACACGTTGGGTGCCAACGTCGTCGACGGCGGCAACCTGCTGAGCCGGGACGACATCGCCGACATGCGCGACGAGATGCGTGAGGACCCGGAAATCATGGCGGCGATCAGCGCTCTGTGGCCGGAGCTGTCGCCGCAGCAGGTCCTCGCCGAGCTGTACGCCTCGCCGAAGCGGCTGCTCGATGCCGCCCCGAATCTGACCGAAGCGCAACGTGAGTCGTTGCGCCGCCCCGTCGTGCGCGGCTTCAGTGCCGCCGACGCGCCGCTTCTCGACGAACTGGCGGAACTGCTCGGCGTCGACGACGCCGCCGAACGGGAGCGCGCCCGCCGACAGTGGCGGGCCCAGATCGCGGATGCCCAGGGCGCCCTGGACATCCTGACGGGTTCGGCGCCTCAGGACCTCGAAGACGAGCTGGACCCCGAGATCTTGATGGCCTACGACCTGATCGACGCCGGCCAGCTCGCCGCGCGCCACGACGTCGGGCAGCACCAGACCACCGCGGAGCGCGCCGCGGGAGACCGCACGTGGACCTACGGTCACGTGATCGTCGACGAGGCGCAGGAACTCTCGGAGATGGCCTGGCGAATGCTCATGCGCCGCATACCGAATCGGTGGATGACACTCGTCGGGGACACGGCGCAGACCGGCGACCCGGCGGGAACGTCGTCGTGGCAGCGCATTCTCGAGCCGTACGTGGCGAAACGGTGGAAGCTGACGGAACTGACCGTCAACTACCGCACACCGGCGGAGATCATGACGACGGCGCGGCGGGTTCTCGCCGAGATCGACGCCGAACAGACCGTGCCGCGCTCGGTCCGCGAATCCGGCTTCGCGCCGTGGGCTCTGCGGGTCGCCGAGGACGACCTCGCCGATACCGTGCGGACCTGTGTGTCCAGGGAAGCCGGACCGGGCACCACCGTCGTGATCGGGGGTCACAACCTGGTCGCGGCCCTCGCCGACCTGCGATCCGACTCCGTCAGTGTCCTGACGGTGCGGGATGTGAAGGGATTGGAATTCGACTCGGTGCTCATCGCCGAGCCGCAGGACATCCTGGACGAGTCGCCGCGCGGCATGAATGATCTGTACGTGGCCCTGACCCGCGCGACGCAACGACTCGGTGTTCTGCATTCCGGGCCGTTGCCCGAGGTGTTGACCGATCTCGCTCCGGCCGAGGCCGGGACCCAGTCGTGACGCCGGGCGGTCGGGCCCGGCTGGTCGGGTGCGGACTCGTCCTCGCCGCGATCGTGTTGACGGCGTGTTCGGAGGCGGTTGCCTCGGACCCGCCGTCACCGGCTCCGGCTGCCTCCACCACCGCCGCGTCGCATCTGGACGCCCGCGGTCAGCGCTACAAGGAGTCGTTGACCGACGCCGGGATCCCACCACTACCCGACGACACGCTCATGGCTCTGGCAAACGGGATCTGCGGCCAGCTGTCCCGGGGCACCGACGCGGCGGCCATCCTCGCACATCTGACCCCGATGGCGCAGTTCGCCTCGGCGACATCCGAGAAGGGTCTCACCACCGAACAGGTGGCGCGGGTCTATCTCGATGCCGCCGAAGCGAACTACTGCTGATCTCTCGTCGTCAGCGCACCGTGTGAACGATGAGGACGTCGGATGTGGACTTGCGCGCGGCATCGGACGGCACCGAGCCCAAGAGTCGCCCCGTGAGGGTGTTGAGACCACGGTTGCCGATCACCAGCAGGCCGGCCTCGACCTCGTCGACCAGGTTCAGCAGCGACTCGACAGGGGCACCGACGACGGCACGTTCCACGACCTCTTTGGCACCGGCGGCGTGGGCACGCTCCTTCGCGGTGCGCAGAATCTCGTACGTCGGGGCCGAACCGGTGATCTGGTATGCCTCGTCGCCGAGAGCGTCGGCGGCCTGCCCGACGTCCTTCGGGTCGGCGGGGTAGTACGCGCAGGCGATGATCAGCTTGGCACCGGCGTCCCCCGCGATGGCGGCGGCCTTCTCGACGGCCAGAAACGACGACTCGGAGCCATCGGTTCCGACGACAACGGTCCGGTAGGCGCTCATTCATTCCTCCATGTCTGCGGTGGTCATTTGGCCGGGGTCAGACGCACGTCGTGCCTGGACCCAGCAGCCACTGCGCTGACCCTAGCGGTATCGGTGCCCGCATAGGTGCATTTGCAGCACACGCCACAAGGGATATCCCCAGTGCATGACGGATCACATTCCGCGTGGGTACGGGCTGTGATCGGCGTCAGAGTGACGTGCGGACCCTGGGACCGAACACACCGGCGGGGAACACCCCGTCGGCGACGATCGTGTCACGCCACGGGGTCGCGAGTTCGACGAGCCGGGCCGCCCCGTCCTCGCCCAGCGCGGCCCACGGAGCCAGCGCCAGATCGTCGGTGAGATCCTCGACCAGTTCCCGCAGTTCCTTGCCGTCGGCGGTGAGTTCGCCCCTTGCGTCCAGGATCTCCCGGTCTCGCAGGCTGTCGCATGCCGAATCCCACTGATCCTGGGTCCAGGCGCGGCGGGTGATCGCGAACTTCTTCTGGAACCCGAATCCTGTCGCGGTGTGCGTGATCAGCGATTCGAGTCCGCTCAGGCCCGCCGTCTGCAGGGCGGCGACATGGCCGTCGCCGCGGTACTCGCGCAGCAAGGTGAGCGCATGCCAGAACGCGAGATGCGGTGCGTCCGGCCACTCCACATCCGCGTATCCCGCATACAGCGGTCTGCCCTCGACACCCGGGATGCCCCGTGCCGCAATCGATGCGAGTTCGGCCGCCTCGGCCATCTCCGGCGAAGTGGTCACCGATTCACCGAGCAGTCGAACGTACGCCTCCCCGACCGCCCGGTACCGCGCCTCGACGACGGCTGTGGGTGTGGCCAGACCCCAGGCGCGCGGAACGACCGACTCGATCACGGCCGGACTGAAGTTGAAGAACGTGGCAGTGACGACGCTCGCGCCGACCGCGCCCATCGGAGCGGAACGACCCGCGAAGTAGCCCATCCGTCCCGGTTCCAGACCTGCCTCGACCAGGCGCTCCTCGACCTCGGGGACGAAATAACTCAGCGAGTGGAGTAACTCCAAGGACCGAGCCGTGCGACCTGCGGTGTGTGCATCCATACTTGCGACCGTACTGCCTCGGGTCCCAGCTATTTCAGACCCGCGGCTACTTCAGGCCCGCCGCATCCATGCCGCGCAATTCCTTCTTCAGATCGGCGATCTCGTCGCGCAGCCGCCCGGCGAGTTCGAACTGCAGATCGCGGGCCGCGTTCATCATCTGATCGGTCAACTGCTTGACCAGATCCGCCAACTCCGCCCTGGGCATCGACTTGGTGTCGCGGCCCTCGTACACGCCGGCACTGACCGAGCGTCCCGCCTCCCCCTGGGCGCGGCGACCGCGGGTGGCATTGCGCCCCGAACCGCCGATCTCGACGCCGCTCGCCGTGTCGTCCGCCTCCTCGTACACCTGGTCGAGGATGTCGGCGATCTTCTTTCGCAGCGGCTGCGGATCGACGCCCATTTTCTCGTTGTAGGCCACCTGCTTCTCGCGTCGCCGCTCCGTCTCCTCGATCGCGTGCCGCATCGAGTCGGTGATCTTGTCGGCGTACATGTGGACCTGGCCGGAGACGTTACGAGCCGCGCGGCCGATGGTCTGGATGAGGCTCGTCGAGCTGCGGAGGAAGCCCTCCTTGTCGGCGTCGAGGATGGCCACCAACGACACCTCGGGAAGGTCGAGACCCTCACGCAGCAGGTTGATACCCACCAGGACGTCGTACTCCCCCAGCCGGAGTTGCCGGAGCAGTTCGACACGTCGCAGCGTGTCGATATCCGAGTGCAGGTACCGCACCCGGATGCCCAGCTCGAGGAGGTAGTCGGTGAGATCTTCCGCCATCTTCTTCGTCAAGGTGGTGACGAGGACCCGCTCGTCGCGGTCGGCGCGCTCGCGGATCTCGTGCACGAGATCGTCGATCTGCCCCTTGGTCGGTTTGACCACCACCTCGGGATCGACGAGACCCGTCGGGCGGATGACCTGTTCGACGAACTCGCCGCCGGCCTGCCCCAGCTCGTATTTGCCCGGTGTGGCCGACAGGTACACCGTCTGCCCGATGCGCTGGGTGAACTCCTCCCACGTCAGCGGACGGTTGTCGGTGGCGGACGGCAACCGGAACCCGAAATCGACGAGGTTGCGCTTCCGCGACATGTCCCCCTCGTACATGGCACCGATCTGCGGGACCGTCACGTGGGACTCGTCGATGACCAGGAGGAAGTCCTCCGGGAAGTAGTCGATGAGCGTCGCGGGCGCCGTGCCCGGACCACGACCGTCGATGTGGCGCGAGTAGTTCTCGATGCCGGAGCAGAACCCGACCTGTTTGATCATCTCGAGGTCGTACTGGGTGCGCATCCGAAGCCGCTGCGCCTCGAGAAGCTTGCCCTTGTTCTCGAGGTCGGCCAGCCGCTCCTCGAGTTCCGCTTCGATGTCCTTGACGGCGCGTTCCATCCGTTCGGGACCGGCGACGTAGTGCGTGGCCGGGAAGATGCGCACCGAGTCGACCTGCCGCACGACGTCCCCGGTGAGGGGGTGCAGGTAGTACAGCGCCTCGATCTCGTCGCCGAAGAACTCGATCCGCACCGCCAGTTCCTCGTACGAGGGGATGATCTCGACTGTGTCACCGCGCACCCGGAACGATCCGCGGGTGAACGCCACGTCGTTGCGGTTGTACTGCACGTCGACCAGCAGCCGCAACAGGGCGTCGCGCGGCACCTCCACACCGACCTCGAGCTGCACCGAACGGTCGAGGTACGACTGCGGAGTGCCGAGACCGTAAATGCAGGACACGGACGCCACCACGACCACGTCCCGCCGCGAGAGCAGGCTCGACGTGGCCGAGTGCCGCAACCGCTCGACGTCGTCGTTGATCGACGAGTCCTTCTCGATGTAGGTGTCGGTCTGCGCGATGTACGCCTCGGGCTGGTAGTAGTCGTAGTACGAGACGAAGTACTCGACGGCGTTGTGGGGCAGCATGTCGCGCAACTCGTTGGCCAACTGCGCGGCGAGCGTCTTGTTGGGCGCCATCACCAACGTGGGCCGCTGCACCTTCTCGATCAGCCACGCCGTCGTCGCGGATTTGCCGGTACCGGTGGCGCCGAGCAGGACCACATCCTTCTCACCGGCATTGATGCGGCGTTCGAGGTCCGCGATCGCCGTCGGCTGGTCGCCGGCCGGTTTATGGTCGCTGACGACCTCGAAGCGTGCGTCCGACCGCTCGATCTCCCCGATGGGACGGAACTCGGAATGTGCCACCACGGGGTGCTCGGATGCAAACGCCATGGAACCAGGGTAGGCCTAGGTACCGACAAACTCCCCGTCGATCTCCGTCGGCTGAAGAATCCCGGTAGGTTCCCCACCATGGCAGGCGCGAGTCACGGCATCCACCCACCGAAGGTCGAGTACTTCGACCTACGAGATCACACCAACACCGACCCCAAGGGTTTCGTCCGCCACGTCGACCACTACCGCGTCGAGCCGTGGGGTCTGTACATGGCACGCACCTCCGACCACCGGCAGTTCCACTACCTGGAGTCGTGGCTGCTCCCCGACCTCGGTCTGCGCGCGTCGATCTTCCACTACCACCCCTACCACCAGCGCGATCAGGACCACTACGTCGACATCGGCACTTTCACCCGGGGCGACGACGTGTGGAAGTCCGAGGACCACTATCTGGATCTGGTGATCCGCACCGGCCGTGACACCGAACTTCTCGACGTCGACGAACTGATGGAAGCGCACAGCACCGGCCTGCTCGACGCGGCGACGGCCGAGCAGGCGATCCTCACCGCGACCACGGCGATCGACGGGATTGCCGCGCACGGTCACGACCTCGGACGCTGGCTGGCGTCGCTCGGCATGCCGATCGACTGGCGGTGACCTATGCGCTCCACCCGGTCCGTTCGGCCCACTCCCACGCCCGGTGGTAGGCGCGGTCGAACCACGGCGTCTTCGCGTCGACGTACGCGGTGATCGCGTCGCTGTAGTCGGTGTGCGCGGCCGCCTTCTCCGCTGCGGCCTCCTTGATCTCGCGGTATTCGGCGCGGGCGTCGGCGTCGGCGCGGAGCCAGTCGCGGAACACGAGCGCGAACTGCTGCCCCGGCCACCCGTCGACGCGGAGGTGGATGTTGACCGGCCGACCGGGATCGGCGCCGCCGTGGATTCGTTTGCCCCACAACGCCGGATCGGTTTCGCCGCCCTGGTAGGCGGGCTTGGGGTCGTCGGCGGTGATGTGCGCGAGGCGGGGGAAGCCGGCGTCGGCGAGTGCGTCGGCGAGGGCATCCGCGGCGTCCAGGTTCGCCACCGTCACCTGCAGGTCGACGATGTCCTTGGCGGGCAGTCCCTCGACGGCCGTCGACCCGATGTGGTCGATCCGCACGGCGCGGTCGCCGCAGACGAGACCCAGCCGGGCGATCAGCCGGTCCGCCTGCGCCGGCCACTGCGGATTCGGCGGTGCGAGCTCGGGCAGGACGCGGACCGCGGTCCCCGTGCGGAGGTTCGATTCGAACGGCACGAGACGATCCGACCACAACGCGCGGATCTCCGGCTCGAGCGCTCCCGGGGGCCCGCTGTTGTCCAGCCAGACGTCGGCGGCGGCCCGCCGCCGATCGTCGTCCGCCTGCGCGGCGATCCGCGCCCGCGCGTCGGACTCGGGCATCCCCCGCGACCCGACGAGCCGCTGCACCCGTTCCTCTGCGTCGACGAACACGACGACAACCAGGTGGAACGCGGCGCCCATTCCGCCCTCGACCAGCAGCGGAATGTCCTGGACGAGGATCGCGTCCGTCGGCGCCGATGCAATCATCTCGGCGGTGCGCGCCCCGACGAGCGGGTGGACTATCGAATTCAGTGCCAGCCGGGACTCGTCGTCTGCGAAGGCGCGCGCCGCCAGCGCGGGCCGGTCCAGCGTCCCGTCCGCGGTCAGGATCTCCTCGCCGAACCGCTCGACGAGAGCCGCGAGGCCCGGCGTTCCGGGTTCGACGACCTCCCTCGCGATCAGATCGGCATCGACGATCACGGCCCCCAGTTCCGCGAGGACCTTCGACACGGTGGACTTGCCGGCTCCTATGCCTCCAGTGAGGCCGATTCTCAACACGTCCCCCAGTGTTGCATCCACCGCGCAGCGAGCACTCACGTCCCGTGCCGATCGTCGCTCTCATCGCTACCGGCAGACTCACCAGCCCCAAATACCACAGAAGTCCGGCACGGTCGGTTATGTTCGAGCGAACGCACCGACCTGCACCTTCTCGAAGAAGAGGAACGCCATGCGCGATCACCGCAACCAGTTCGGTCGGCACCGCCTCGGCTTTGCGGGCGGGGTGCATTGCATCGAGATTCCCGAGGTGGCCTCCGCGCTCGCCGAGCATCGCCGGACCTGGCTCACCGCACTCATCGGCCAGGGCAGGCACAGCTTCGCGACGATGCGTAAGCGCACCGAGGTGCAGTCCTCGTCGGGTCACTGGATTCCCGCAACCGCGAGCTGACGCACCCTCTACTGTGGCCCGACCTCCGAAGAGGTTGGGCCCCAGTCATATTCAGGGTCTTGAACCGACGAAACCCCGCCCCTGCAGTGCAGGAGCGGGGTTTTCGGCTGTGCCCGACGAGTCAGGCGGACTTGCTAGGCGTTGCCCGACAGCTTCTCGCGCAGAGCGGCGAGCTGTGCGTCGCTGGCCAGCGAACCGCCGGCAGACTCGGACGACGAGGAGCTGGAGGACGAAGCGGCGTCGGCATCGCCGGCACCCGACTCGGAGGAGTAGCCGGCAGCAGCGGTGGCGGCCTCGGCGGCCTCGTCTGCAGCGGTCTTCTCCATCTGAGCGGTGTGCATCTTGTGGCGACGCTCAGCCTCGGCGTAGCGGTTCTCCCACTCTTCACGCTGCTTGTCGAAACCCTCGAGCCATTCGTTGGTCTCGGGATCGAAGCCCTCGGGGAAGATGTAGTTGCCCTGCTCGTCGTAGCTGTCCGCCATGCCGTACTTGGACGGATCGAACTCGGCGTTGTAGTCCTCGTTGGCCTGCTTCAGCGACAGCGAGATCCGGCGACGCTCGAGGTCGATGTCGATGACCTTGACGAGTGCATCGTCGTTCACGCCGACAACCTGGTCCGGGACCTCCACGTGGCGCTCGGCCAGCTCGGAGATGTGGACGAGGCCTTCGATTCCCTCTTCGACGCGCACGAAGGCACCGAACGGAACCAGCTTCGTGACCTTGCCGGGCACGATCTGGCCGATGGCGTGCGTGCGGGCGAACTGACGCCACGGGTCTTCCTGCGTGGCCTTGAGCGACAGCGACACGCGCTCGCGGTCCAGGTCGACGTCGAGCACCTCGACGGTGACCTCGGTGCCGACCTCGACGACCTCGGACGGGTGGTCGATGTGCTTCCAGGACAGCTCGGACACGTGCACCAGGCCGTCTACGCCGCCCAGGTCCACGAAGGCACCGAAGTTGACGATGGAGGACACGACGCCCTTGCGGACCTGGCCCTTCTGCAGCTGGTGCAGGAACTCGCTGCGAACCTCGGACTGCGTCTGCTCGAGCCATGCGCGGCGCGAGAGGACGACGTTGTTGCGGTTCTTGTCGAGCTCGATGATCTTGGCCTCGATCTCCTTGCCGACGTACGGCTGGAGGTCGCGGACACGGCGCATCTCGACGAGCGAAGCGGGAAGGAAGCCGCGCAGGCCGATGTCGAGGATCAGGCCGCCCTTGACGACCTCGATGACGGTGCCCTTGACGGCCTCGTCCTTCTCCTTGAGCTCCTCGATGGTGCCCCAGGCACGCTCGTACTGAGCGCGCTTCTTCGACAGGATCAGTCGGCCTTCCTTGTCCTCCTTGGTGAGGACGAGAGCTTCGACCTCATCGCCCACGGAGACGACCTCGTTGGGGTCGACGTCGTGCTTGATGGAGAGCTCACGGGAAGGGATGACACCTTCGGTCTTGTAACCGATGTCGAGCAGGACCTCGTCACGATCGACCTTGACGATGGTGCCTTCGACGATGTCGCCATCGTTGAAGTACTTGATCGTTGCGTCGATGGCGGCGAGGAAGTCCTCGGCGGAGCCGATGTCGTTGACGGCTACCTGCGGCGAGGTCACGGTGGTGGAGGGCATGTGTTGGGTTGCTCCGGACGGGTTGTGGTCGGTTGATGGTGTTCTGTCGGACAAGCAACCTGCTCCGACGAAGCACTCCCGCCGAATCAGATCACCGCAAGCGAAATGAACGACACCCGACTGGAACCGAACGTACTCGAACTGAACCGATCCGATGCCGCACACATAGACACTCGCGTGCAATAGGCTACGCGCCCCTGGGCAAGCTGGGCAAACCCGGGCACCTCCCCACGCTCTACTCTGTTGCCCATGTCCGATCCCCGCCCGTCCGATTCTCCCCTCTCCGCCGAAGACGACCGTCACGGCACCGCCAACAGCGTCCTCGGAACCACCGGGGTGAGCCGCGTCCGCGTCGATTCCGAATCCAGTGAGCGCGCGAGCCGTGCCTGGTGGGATGCGGACGCCGACGACTACCACCGCACGCACGGCGAGTTCCTCGGCGTCGACTCGGCCGAGGGCGAGTTCATCTGGTGTCCGGAGGGGCTTCACGAGGGCGATTACCACCTACTCGGTGACGTGGCGGGCAAGGACGTCCTCGAAGTGGGTTGCGGTTCCGCGCCCTGCGCGCGCTGGCTGGCCGGCCGCGGTGCCCGGGCCGTCGGCCTCGACCTGTCGATGTCGATGCTGACCCGCGGCGTCGAGGCCATGCGGGCCGGTGGCGTGACGGTGCCGCTCGTGCATGCGGGAGCCGAACACCTCCCCTTTGCCGACGCGAGCTTCGACGTCGCATGTTCGGCTTTTGGTGCTGTTCCGTTCGTGGCGGATTCACAGCAGGTGATGCGTGAGGTCGCTCGGGTTCTCCGGCCGGGTGGACTGTGGGTGTTCGCCGTCAACCATCCGATCCGGTGGATCTTCCCGGACGACCCGGGCCCGCGCGGGCTGACTGCCTCGCTCCCCTATTTCGACCGCACGCCCTACGTGGAGGTCGACGGCGACGGCGTCCCCACCTACGTCGAACACCACCGGACCATCGGCGATCGGGTGCGCGAGATCGTCGCCGCCGGACTGGAGGTGCGCGACATCATCGAACCGGAGTGGCCCGAATGGCTCGACCGAGAATGGGGGCAGTGGAGCCCGCTGCGCGGGCAGATCTTCCCCGGCACCGCCATCTTCAGCTGCCGCAAACCCGTGAGCACTCGGTAACCGCGGTCGGTTGAACAAGTACTCACGAGACCGAAGGCCATCACAGCAATTTCGACAAGAACGCCTTGGTGCGGTCGTGTTGGGGATTGGCCAGCAACTCCCGGGGGTTACCCGACTCGACGACCACGCCGCCGTCCATGAACACCAACTGGTCGGCCACCTCACGGGCGAAGCCCATCTCGTGGGTGACGACGACCATGGTCATTCCGCCGGCCGCGAGATCTTTCATCACGGTGAGCACCTCCCCCACCAATTCCGGGTCGAGGGCGGACGTCGGCTCGTCGAACAGCATCAGCTTCGGGTCCATCGCGAGCGCACGGGCGATCGCGACGCGCTGCTGCTGGCCACCCGACAGTTGCGCGGGGTAGGCGTCCGCCTTCTCGCTGAGACCGACCTGATCGAGGAGATCCCGGCCCCGCTCGAGCGCCTTCTTCTTGCTCAGCTTCTTCACCTGGATGGGTGCCTCGATGATGTTCTCGAGGGCAGTCCGGTGCGGGAACAGGTTGAAGTGCTGGAAGACCATCCCGATCTCGCGGCGCTGCTTCGCGGCCGCCCGCGGATGGAGTTCGTACAGCTTGCCGCCCCGCTCGGAGTATCCGACGATCTCGCCGTCGACGTACAACCGTCCGGCATTGACCTGCTCGAGGTGGTTGATGCACCGCAGGAACGTCGATTTCCCGGATCCGGACGGTCCGACCAGGCACAGGACCTGGCCGGCGCCGATCTCCAGCGACACACCCTTGAGTACCTTCAACGCCCCGAAGTTCTTGCAGACCCGGTCTGCCACGACCATCGGCGTCATCGTCGTTCCCCTCCGGGTGTGTCGGGCAAGGTTTCAGGCCCCGGTTCGATCACCAGGGGTTTGCCCTGCGCGTCGGCGAGCGCCTGCAGTTGCCGCGCGGTGAGCTTGCGGGATGCCCCCTTCGAGTAGTAGCGCTCCAGGTAGAACTGGCCGATCATGAGCAGGCTCGTGATGGCGAGGTACCAGGTGGCGGCCACCATCAGCAGCGGAATCGGCTGGAAGTTGGCGCCCGAGATATCTCTGGCACGGCCGTACAACTCGAGGCTGTACGGCACGGCGGTGACCAGCGACGTCGTCTTCAGCATGCTGATCAACTCGTTACCGGTGGGCGGGATGATGACCCGCATCGCCTGCGGCAGCACCGTGCGGCGCATGGTCTGCGACCACGTCATGCCGAGCGCCACCGACGCCTCCGTCTGCCCCTCGGCCACCGAGTTCACGCCGGCTCGGACGATCTCGGCCATGTACGCGGCCTCGTTGAGACCCAGTCCGATCACCGCGAACAGGAAGGCCGCGTTGATTCCCTGCAGATCGATGTGCACGAACTGGTGCACGAACGGGATTCCCAGATCCAGCTGTTTGTAGATGGACGGGAACAGTCCCCAGAACACCAACTGCACGTAGACCGGGGTGCCGCGGAAGATCCACAGGTATCCCCACGACGCCGCCTTCAGCACGGGGTTCGGCGACAGCCGCATCACGGCGAGAATCACACCCAGCACGATGGCGATTGCCATCGACAGAATCGTCAGCTGGATGGTGTTCCACGCCGCCGCGGAGATCCGTGCATCGAACAGATAGCGGGCATAGACGTCCCAGCGGTACGCCTCATTGGTGCGCGCTCCGTTGACGAATAGCGCCAGCAGCAGACCGACGACGATCGCGGCGATCCAGCGGCCGGGCCGCCGCAACGGGATCGCCTTGATCGGTTCCGGTTCCTGGCCCGGCTCGGTGCCGGACCGCTCCGGAGCCTTCTCCACGTCAGACACTCGTCAACCGCTCAGCTCGTGGCGCCGTTGATCTGCGACGTCGTGATGACGCCCGCCTCGACGCCCCAGTTCTCGGCGATCTTGCGGTAGGTGCCGTCGTCGATGAGGTGCTGCAGCGCCTGCTGAAGGGTCTGCGCGAGCGGTGAACCCTTCGCGACAGGCCAGCCGTAGGGTGCGGCGTCGAAAACCTCGCCGGCCGCCTCGATCTTGCCGTCACTCTGCTTGATCGCGTACGCGGTGACTGGCGAGTCGGCGGACATCGCGTCGACCTTGCCGAGTGCGACGGCGTTGGCGGCGTCGTCCTGGCTGTCGAACTTCACGATCTCGATGGGTGGCTTACCGGCCGCGACGCAGGCCGCACTCTTGGCAGGCACTTCCTCGAGATCCTCGATGGTGGTGGTCTGCACCCCTACCCGGAGCCCGCACGCGTTGGTGGGGTCGACGGACTTCCCGGCGGGCTGCGCCCACTGCACACCGGCGCTGAAGTACGTCGTGAAATCGACGGACTGCTCGCGTTCCTTGGTGTCGGTGAACGACGACATACCCATGTCGTAGCTGCCGGCCTGGATCGACGGGATGATCTTGTCGAAATCCGCCTCGGTGTACTCCGGCGTCACGCCGAGCACCTTGCCGACGGCATCCACGAGGTCGACGTCGAACCCGACGATCTTGCCGCTCGGATCCTTGAACTCGTTGGGCGAGTAGGGAATATTGACGCCGACGATGATCTTGCCGGACGAGGCGATTTTCTCCGGCAAGGTCGCCGCGATCGCATCCACCTTGTCGACTTCCACGGCGACGGTGCCGTCTCCGGACGGCGAGCCACCGCCCTCTGTGTTACTGGCACATCCCGCGAGCAGCAGCGCACTGCCGCCCGCCAGTGCGCAAATGGTGCGGGCCAGGCGGCCTCGCGCGAAGACGGATCGACCAGACACTGGCATGTCCTCCCAGAAGATCGTGGTGCACCGAGCGAGCTACGGCGACGGAGAACTGTCGAACTCCGAATAGTCGAACGGTAGGGCACGATACCCACATCTGCGGATGTCGTTACCGAACACTAACGGCCGACCGCGGCCCATGGCGGCGGTTTCAGCGACGGAGTGTGCGCGCGAGGACGGTCTCCGTGAATTCACTGGTCGATGCGAGTCCACCCAGGTCAGCCGTGGCGACTCCGGAGGCGATCGTCGCGCGCACGGCGTCGCGGATCCGGTGGGCCGCGCCGGCCAGATGACGGTCCGCGCGACGGTCCCCGAGCAGGTCCAGCATCATCGCGGCGGACAGCATCAGGGCTGTCGGATTGGCCCGGTTGTGGCCCGCGATGTCGGGGGCGGCTCCGTGCGCCGCCTGCGCCATCACCTTGGTCTCGGAACTGTTGATCGACGGCGCCGTGCCGAGCGAGCCGGACAGCTCACCCGCCAGATCCGACAGGATGTCGCCGAACATGTTCTCCGTCACCACGACGTCGAAGTCTCGCCCCCTGCGGACCAGGTGCGCGGTCATGGCGTCGACGTGCTCGTCGTCGATCCGGACGTCCGGGTAGGCCCGCTCCCCCACCTCGCGGCACACGTCCCGGAACAATCCCGTGGTCATCGACAACACGTTGGCCTTGTGGACGATCGTGACGTGTCGGCCCCGCGTGCGCGCCAACGCGAATGCGGTGTGCGCGATGCGCTCACAGGCCGTCCTCGTCACGACGCCGACGGCCAGTGCCACGTCGGGAGTCGGCATGAACTCGCCGCTGCCGGCGAACATGTTCCGGTCCGCGTACAGCCCTTCGGTGTTCTCTCTGACGATCACGAGGTCCATGTCGGGCACCGTCGCGGCGACGCCCTCGAGCGAGCGCGCGGGCCGGATGTTCGCGAAGAGGCCGAATCGTTTGCGCACCACCCCGCCGGGGGTCAGGCGGCCGTGGAACGGTTCAGGATAGGCGGCGCTGTCGTGCGGGCCCAGGATCCAGGCGTCGAGTTCGTCCAGCGCCGCGAGCGTGCAGTCGGGAATCGGGGTTCCGTGCGATTCGATGGCGCCCAGGCCGAGAGGCAGTTCCACCCAGTCGACACCGCCTCCCGCTGCTGTCACCGCCGCCGAGACCACCCGCTGGGTCGCCGGAACGATCTCGTGACCGATGCCGTCGCCGAGGAGCACCCCGATCCGGGTATCGGAAATGTTTGCCGTACCACCGCTCATGAGGCCATCATTGCCTACCATGGTCCAGTCGGTGGAACTGCTGTTCGACGAAGCGACCGACGTTGCCGTGCGCGCCGAGTGGCAACGTCTGTGGGATGCGGGGATGCCCAGCCGCACACGCGTTCGCGCCGAATCGAATCGGCCGCACATCACCCTGTTCGTGGCGCGCCACATACCACCGGAGATCGACGAGTTGCTCGGGCGCCGGATCGCGACGCCCTCCTTCCACATCAGGTTGGGCGGACTCGTGATGTTCGGCGGCAGGCACGTCACACTGTCCCGGCTGGTGGTGCCGTCGAGAGCCCTGCTGTCCCTGCACCGCAGCGTCTTCGATCTCGCGGAACGCGCCACCGAGATCACGCCGCACATCCGCCCCGGCGAATGGACGCCGCACGTGACCCTCGCGCGGCGACTCCCGGCCGATCAGATTCCGGAAGCCGCACGACTCCTCGACGGTGGTGACATCATCGGCCGGGCATCGGTGGTGCGCCGCTGGGACGGGGAGGCCAAACGCGAGTGGGTCGTCACGGCGCCTCCGTGATCACGGCGTCGCCGCGACCGTCGCGCCGGCCTTGCGCGAAGACCGCTGGGTCACGACGATTCCCGCGATCACCGCGAGCACGCCGACGGGCTGATTCCACGAGATGTGCTCGTCGAGGGCGACCGCGCCCAGCACGACTCCGACCACCGGCGTCAGGTAGGTGACGGTCGAGGCCGCGGTGGGCCCCCAGCCGCGCACCACGTTCGTGTTCCACACGAACGCCAGCCCGGTTCCGAACGCCCCCAGTCCGATCATCGACGCGACGATTGCGGGGGTCAGGTGCATCGGCGTGCTCGCGACCCACGGGGTGGCCAGGACCATGGCGGCCGCGGCGATCGAGACCTGCATGAACGCGATGGTGGGTGTGCCGACGCCCCGCGGAAGGATGAACCGCCGCAGGTAGACCAATGCCACACCGTACGACGCGGTGGCCCCCAGGCACGCGAGCTGAGCGGGAACGCTGCCGACGATTCCCGCCTGCCACGGCGCCAGAACCACGACCACCCCCGTGAATCCGAGCAGGAGGCCGAACAGCTTTGCGTCGGTGAGCTTCTCACCCGGCAGGAACGCCAGGGCCACCGACATCGTCATGAGCGGTGTGGTCGCGTTGTAGATGCTGGCCAGACCCGAACTGATGCTCTGCTCGGCCCAGCTGAACAGCAACCACGGCACCAGGCACTGCGCGAGCGCCAGCACCGACAGGTGCGCCCACGTCGCCGCGTCGCGCGGCAACCGGGTCCGGGTGATCCCGAGAACTGCACCGAGGGTCACCGCCCCGAACACCAGCCGCCACAGCACGACCTGGGTGAAGGACAGGCCCTCGAGCCCGACCTTGATGAACAGGAAACTCGCACCCCAGGCGAGCGCCGTGCTCGCATACTGGACCGCCAGATTCCCTGTCAAAACCGGAAGTCCCCGTGCTGGATGACTTCGTTGTGGGTGTCGGGCGCGCGGCCGGCGAGCGCCAGCGCGTCGAGCGCCAGGAACACGAGGAGTATCACGACCAGGATTGTCATGTCTTCAGCCTTGTTCCACCGAACCCGGAGGAAAAGTGGCAGAAAAGACATTGTTAGCCATATTTCTGCCATACTGGCGTAGTGCTGAAAAAGGTCGTCGTGCCGCTCATGCCGCTCACCGAGGCGTTCGAACTCGGCGTCGCCTGCGAGGTCTTCGGCTTCGACCGATCCGACGACGGACTGCCGACCTACGACTTCTCCCTCGTCGCCGGCTCGACGGAACCCATCCGCACCCGCTTCGGATACGGCATCGACGTCCCCTACGACCTGGACCGACTCGACGACGCCGACCTCATCGTCGTCCCCGCGGGCGGAACCTACGCCGAGCCGGACGGCACCTTCGTCTGCGCGAAGGACCCCGATCCCTGCATGGACCCCCTCCTCGACAAACTCCGGGCTGCGGTCGACCGGGGCGCCAAGGTCGCCAGCCTGTGCAGCGGCGCGTTCGTGCTCGGCGCGGCCGGACTGCTGGACGGCCGCAAGTGCACCACCCACTGGCGGCACGCCCGGCGGCTCGCCGACCTCCACCCGGCGGCCACCGTCGATCCGAACGTCCTCTACGTCGACGACGATCCCGTCCTGACCAGCGCGGGCACGGCCGCCGGCATCGACCTGTGCCTGCACATCGTCCGCAAGGAACAGGGCAGCAGGGTGGCCAACGGAATCGCGCGGCGCATGGTCGTCCCGCCGCACCGGGACGGCGGTCAGGCGCAGTACGTGGCGATGCCACTGCCGTCCACGACGATCGACACCCTCGGACCGCTGCTCGACTGGATGACCGAGCATCTCGCGCTCGATCTGTCGGTGACCGCTGTGGCCGCCAAGGCCAACATGTCACCCCGCACATTCGCGCGGCGCTTCCAGGCCGAGACCGGGACCACACCCGCCCGGTGGCTCAGCGACCAGCGGGTGCTCGCCGCGCAGCACCTGCTCGAGAACTCGGACCTCTCGGTCGACGTGATCGCCGAACGGGTCGGCTTCGGCGGCGGCCCGGTGCTGCGGCAGCATTTCCTGCGACTCCGCCACACCACCCCGCAGGCGTACCGCCGCACGTTTCGCGCCACGGAGCGCACCGGCTGAGAACGTGCAGGGAAGAATCGTCGGCGCCTCGGCGTTGCACAGGCAACACAGTCACCGAACGAAAGGACCCTCGTGGCCACCAAGACACTGACTCAGCAGAACTTCGACGAGACCGTGACCGGCAACGATGTCGTTCTGGTCGACTTCTGGGCGTCGTGGTGCGGACCCTGCCGCTCCTTCGCGCCCACCTTCGAGGCCTCATCCGAGCAGCACCCCGACGTGGTGCACGCCAAGGTCGACACCGAGGCGGAGCAGGGCATCGCCGCCGCGGCGAACATCCGCTCGATCCCGACGATCATGGCGTTCCGCGAGGGTGTGCTGGTGTTCAGCCAGCCGGGCGCGTTGCCGCCGGCGGCGCTCGAGGATCTGGTCACGCAGGTCAAGGCCCTCGACATGGACGAGGTGCGTAAGCAGATCGCCGAGCAGGCGCCGGCCGAATAGGGCGGCGGACCGCCGCCGCCTAGTGTGCGGCGGCGTCCCAACTGCGACCGGTGCCCACGGACACGTCGAGCGGCACCGACAGTTCGATGGCCGTCGACATCTTGTCGCGGACCAGCTGTTCCACCTGCTCCCGCTCCGTGTCGACGACCTCGAGCACGAGTTCGTCGTGAACCTGCAGCAGCATGCGCGACTTCAAGCCCGCCTCGCGTAGCGCACGCTGCACGTCGATCATCGCGACCTTGATGATGTCGGCGGCGGTGCCCTGGATGGGGGCGTTGAGCGCGGCGCGCTCGGCGACCTCCCGGCGCTGGCGGTTGTCGCTGGTGAGGTCGGGCAGGTAGCGGCGGCGCCCGTACAGCGTGGACGTGTAGCCGTCCTTGCGGGCCTGTTCCACGACCTCGTGCAGATAGTCGCGGACCCCGCCGAACCGGGCGAAGTACGCCTCCATCTGCGATTTGGCCTCCTCGGTGGAGATCTTGAGCTGGGCTGCCAGTCCGAAGGCGCTGAGTCCGTACGCCAGGCCGTAGGACATCGCCTTCACGCGGCGGCGCAGTTCCGGGGTGACCTCCTCGATCGGCACGCCGAAGGCTCGCGCGCCGACGAAGCTGTGCAGGTCTTCTCCGGTGTTGAACGCCTCGATCAGCCCCTCGTCGCCGGACACGTGGGCCATGATCCGCATCTCGATCTGGCTGTAGTCGGCCGTGAGCAGCGAGTCGTACCCCTCGCCGACGACGAAACCGTCCCGGATCTGCCGGCCCGCGTCGGTGCGCACCGGGATGTTCTGGAGGTTGGGTTCGGTGGACGACAGCCGGCCGGTGGCCGCGACGGTCTGGTTGAACGTCGTGTGGATGCGGCCGTCCTCGGCGACCGTCTTCAGCAGGCCGTCGACGGTCACCTTCAGCCGCGTCGCGTCGCGGTGCGCGAGCAGGTGCTCGAGGAACGGGTGCGATGTCTTCTCGAACAGGTTCTGCAGCGCCTCCGCGTCGGTGGTGTAGCCCGTCTTCGTCTTCTTCGTCTTCGGCATCTCCAGCTCGTCGAACAACACGACCTGCAACTGCTTGGGCGACCCCAGGTTTATCTGCTTGCCGATGACCCCGTAGGCCGCGTCCGCCGCCTCCGAAACCTGCGCCGCGAACCGGCTCTGGAGGTCGTGCAGGTGGTCGCCGTCGACGGCGATACCGGACGCCTCGATGTCGGCCAGCACCTCCAGCAGCGGCAGCTCCATCTCGGACAGCAGCGCCGTCGATTCGATGGTCGCGAGTTCGGTGTCGAGCGCGTCCGCGAGGTCGAGGACGGCGCGGGCGCTGAGAATCTCGGTCTCGGCGGCTTCCGCGTCCACCTGGTCGGCGTCGTCGAGCAGCGACAGCTGCTCCTGGCCGGTCTCCTCCACCCGCAGTTCCCGGCGCAGATACCGCAGCGACAGGTCGTCGAGGTTGAACGTCCGCTGCCCGGGGCGAACCAGGTAGGCGGCCAGTGCGGTGTCGCTGGTGAGACCACCGAGCACCCAGCCGCGTCCGCGCAGCGCGTGCATCGCCCACTTGGCCTCGTGCAGGGCCTTCGGCCTGTCCGCGTCAGCGAGCCAGTTGCCGAGCGCCTTCTCGTCCTCCGGTGTGGCGGAAGCGGTGGCGATGTAGGCGCCCTCGCCGTCGGCAGCCGCGATGGCGATCGCCGTCACGTCACCGCCGTACGGGGTGCGCGTGCCGACCACCGACACGCCGGATCGCTCGCCCGTCGACGCGTGCGCCGACAACCAGTCCGCAACCGCACCGGGATCGAGCGCACTCCCGCGCACCTCGAACCCCTCCTCGGCCTCTGCTTCGACCGGGGCGAGCGTGGCGAACAGCCGATCGCGCAGCACCTTGAACTCGAGATCGTCGAACAGCGCGTGGATCTTCTCCCGATCCCACTGTGCAAGCATCAACTGGTCCGGGGTGTACGGCAGCGGGACGTCGCGCACCATCTCGGTGAGTTCCCGGTTGAGCAGGACGTTCGGCAGGTTCTCCCGCAACGCGTCCCCGACCTTGCCGCGGACCTTGTCGACGTTGTCGACCAGGCCGACGAGATCGCCGTACTCCCTGATCCACTTGGTGGCGGTCTTCTCCCCCACCCCCGGGATGCCCGGCAGGTTGTCGCTCGGGTCGCCGCGCAGGGCGGCGAAATCGGGGTACTGCGCAGGTGTGAGCCCGTACTTCTCCTCGACGGCCGCGGGCGTGAACCGAGTGAGATCCGAAACGCCCTTCTTCGGGTAGAGCACCGTCACTCCGTCGGTGACCAGCTGGAGCGAGTCGCGGTCGCCGGTCACGACGAGAACGCGGTACCCGAGCGCCTCGGCCTGGGTGGTGAGCGTGGCGATGATGTCGTCGGCTTCGTATCCTGCCTCGGCCATCACCGGGATACCGAGCGCACCGAGGACATCCTTGGTGATCTCTACCTGCCCCTTGAACTCGTCCGGAGCCGCGCTGCGATTGGCCTTGTACTCGGGGAACTTCTCCGCCCGGAACGTCTGCCTGGACACGTCGAACGCCGCCGCCACGTGGCTGGGCTGCTCGTCGCGCAGCAGGTTGATCAACATCGACGTGAACCCGTAGACGGCGTTGGTGACCTGACCGCTGTGCGTCTTGAAGTTCTCGGCGGGCAGGGCGTAGAACGCACGGAAGGCCAGCGAGTGGCCGTCGAGCAGCATCAAGGTGGGGCGATCGTCGGACGACGCGGCGGCGCCGGACGCGGGGGACGTGGTGGACCGGGGGGTGGTTGCAGGGCTCACGGTTGCCCAGTCTAGGGAGCAGATCCGACACCGATCAGCCGGATGCGATACCCAACCGAAACGTGCCGGAAATCCGAGAACCCCATTTCATGCGACCGGAGCCGTTAGAGTCCGGAAATTGCGGCACGGGCTCGATAGTCGAGTCCGTCGCCGCACGTTCCTGACCGATCTACACGTCCCCGGAGGACCTGCGTGGCCCCAACCGTGAGGAAGCGACTCCCAGCAGTGAGGACGCGACCGACATCCGCGAGGAGACGCACGAGACGAGGACCGCTCGGCCGGCACCTCGGCCGTGCGTTCGTTCTCGTCCTGTTCGGCCTCGTCGCGGCGATCGCTCTCGGCGGTCCTGCGGCGGCACAGGAACCCACCCCACCGCCCCCACCGCCCGCGAGCAGTCAGCAACCGGCGCCACCGGCGAACGCGGTACGGGTCAGCGGCAATCTCAACAACGCCGGCGAGCGACTCGCGGGCGTCGAGGTGCGCGCGCTCGATTCGTCGGGCACCGAGGTGGCGAAGGCGACGTCGGAGTCCAGCGGTCGCTGGGAACTTCAGGTCGCGCCCGGCACCTACACCTTCGAAATCGTCGCGGACACCCTTCCCGAGAACGTCAGCGTGCAGGCCACGGTGGAACGTGACGTGGTGGCCGGTCGCTCCAACACGGTGATCTTCTCGTTCGGCGAGGCCCGCACCGGTTCCGCGGTCCCGTTCTACGAGAAGCTGATTCGCCAGACCATCGACGGACTCCGTTTCGGTCTCGTCATCGCGATCGCCGGTGTCGGGCTGAGCCTCATCTACGGCACCACCGGCCTGACGAACTTCGCGCACGGCGAACTCGTCACCCTCGGGGCGGTCGCGGCGTGGGTGATCAACGTGACGTTCGGGGTGCAGCTGATCCCGGCCACCGTCCTCGCCGTGATCGTGGGAATCCTGATCGGCCTCCTGAACAACGCCGCGATCTGGAAACCGCTGCGGAAGCGTAAGACCGGCCTGATCGCGCAGTTGGTGGTGTCGATCGGCCTCGCGATCTCCCTGCGCTACCTGATCCTGATCTTCTTCTCCGATCGCGCGGAGCCGTTCGTCGACTACCAGGCCCAGGTCGAACGGCACTGGGGGCCGATCGCGATCACCGACGCCAACCTCGTGTGCATCGCCATCAGTCTCGTCGTCCTCGTCGGAGTGGCCCTGCTGCTGCAGAAGACCCGCATCGGCAAGGCCATGCGCGCGGTGTCCGACAACCGCGACCTGGCCGCGTCGTCCGGTATCGACGTCGAACGGGTGATCCGCTTCGTGTGGGGTCTCGGCGGCGGGCTCGCCGCACTCGGCGGGGTCCTGTTCGGCATCTCCGAACTCGGCGGACGCGTGCAGTGGGAGATGGGTTTCAAGCTCCTGCTGCTGATGTTCGCCGGCATCACGCTCGGCGGACTCGGCACCGCCTACGGCGCGCTGCTCGGCTGCGTGATCGTCGGCCTGCTCGTCCAATTGTCGACGCTGGTGATCAACCCCGACCTCAAGTACATCGGAGGACTGCTCATCTTGATCGTCATCCTGGTCGTCCGGCCTCAGGGCATTCTCGGCAGCCGGCAAAGGATCGGGTGACGGCATGGATGTCACAGGAGCACTCCAGGTCTCTCTCGCCCAGCTGATCGGCCCGTCGGCGATCTTCTACGCACTGCTGGCGATCGGCCTCAACCTGCACTTCGGCTATGCCGGACTGCTGAACTTCGGCCAGATCGGTTTCGCACTCCTCGGCGGCTACGGCGTCGGGATCATGACCGTCACCTACCATCAGCCGCTGTGGGTCGGCATCCTCGTCGGTCTCGCCGCCGCCGGGCTGCTGGCCGTCGTCCTCGGTATCCCGACACTGCGGTTGCGGGCCGACTACCTCGCCATCGTCACCATCGCCGCGTCGGAGATCCTGCGGCTGATCTTCCGTTCCACCGCTTCGGATTCCATCACCGGGTCCACCAACGGCCTGTTCGGTTTCGCGGATCCGTTCACCACCCTCAGCCCGTTCGACTCGGGTAAGCAGTACAACTTCCTCGGCGTGAAGTTCTACGGCGACGACCTGTGGTCGATGGTCGTCGGCTGGACCCTCGTCCTGGTGCTGTGCGGGTTCGTCTACCTCCTCACGCACAGTCCGTGGGGCCGCGTCCTCAAGGCCGTCCGCGAGGACGAGGACGCCGCGCGCGCACTCGGCAAGAACGTCTTCGTCTACAAGATGCAGGCGCTGGTCCTCGGCGGCATGATCGGTGGGCTCGGCGGTGTGTTCAACGCACTGCAGACCAAGTCGATCAACCCCGACTTCTACTCCACCGCGCAGACGTTCTTCGCGTTCGGCGCGCTCATCCTCGGCGGCGCCGCGACCGTCTTCGGACCGGTGGTCGGGGCGATGCTGTTCTGGTTCCTGCTGGCCATCCCGGATGCCCTGTTGCGGCAGGCGATCTCCGGGCCCGAACCTCTGTTGCCGCTGACGGAACAGCAGGTCGGCGCCATGCGGTTCGTCCTCCTCGGCATCATGATCGCCGTGCTGATGGTCTTCCGGCCGCAGGGCATACTGGGCAATAAGCGGGAGGTGCAGCTCAATGCCTGACCACAGACTGCCGGATCGTCAGCAGACCGACACCGTGCTCACCGCCGAGGAACGGGCCTCCATCTTCACCGACGTCCCGCACTCCCCCGGCGCAGCCAAACCCGACCCGATCCTCGTCGTCGACGACGTGTCCCGCACATTCGGCGGACTCAAGGCCGTCGACGTGGCGCATCTGGAGATTCAGCGCGGCTGCATCACCGGTCTGATCGGTCCGAACGGCGCCGGCAAGACGACCCTGTTCAACCTGCTCACCGGTTTCGACCGGCCGGACAGCGGCACCTGGTCGATGGACGGGCAGTCCCTCGGCCGCATGTACCCGCACCAGGTGGCACGCCGCGGCGTCGTCCGCACGTTCCAGCTCACCAAGGCGCTGTCGAAGTTGACGGTGCTCGACAACGTGCGGCTCGGCGCCACCGGGCAGCGCGGCGAACGCATCGTCAACACCCTCCTGCCGTGGACGTGGAAGGGCCAGGAGCGGGCCGTCACCGAGCGCGCCAACGAACTGCTCGCGCGGTTCAAGCTCGACGCCAAATCCGACGATCTCGCCGGTTCGCTGTCCGGCGGTCAGCGCAAGCTGCTCGAGATGGCGCGGGCGCTGATGACGGAGCCGACGGTGGTGATGCTCGACGAGCCGATGGCCGGGGTGAATCCCGCACTGACACAAAGCCTCCTGGGGCACATCAAATCACTGCGGGACGAGGGCATGACCGTCGTGTTCGTGGAACACGACATGGACGTCATCCGCGACATCAGCGACTGGGTGGTCGTGATGGCGCAGGGCAGCGTGATCGCCGAATCCACACCGGAACACCTCTCGTCCAACACCGCGGTGGTCGACGCCTATCTCGGCAGCCACCACGACCAGGCGCTCGAGTTCGACGCCGAGGGCAACCCGGTGGGCGCGACGGCGGTGCTGGCCGAAGCGCTCGAGAGCGCCGAGGCCGAAACCCTCGAGACCGGCGGCGACCTCTCCGAACCCGACATCACCGAGCTGAGGCGTGAGAACCCATGACCGAACTGACCCCAGCGGAATTCGCGGCCACCCCCGAGGAGCATGCCCGGCTCGCCGAGGGTGCCCTCGTCCGCGCGGACGGAGTGGTCGCCGGCTACATCCCCGGCGTCAACATCCTGCGTGAATGCAACTTCTTCCTGCGCGAGGGGGAGATCGTCGGCATCATCGGCCCCAACGGCGCCGGAAAATCCACGCTCCTGAAGTCGTTGTTCGGGCTGATCCCGGTCCGGGAGGGCGCCGTGACCCTGCGCGGCGAGGACATCACGTCCCAGCCGGCCCACGTCCTCGTCCAGAAGGGCGTCGGCTACGTCCCGCAGACGCAGAACGTCTTTCCGTCGCTCACCATCGAGGAGAACCTCGAGATGGGGATGTATTTGCGCCCCAAGCTCTTCGCCGAACGGTTCACATTCGTCGGCGACCTGTTCCCACTGCTCGCCGAGCGGAAGAAGGTGAAGGCGGGCGCACTGTCCGGCGGCGAACGCCAGATGGTCGCGATGGGTCGCGCGCTGATGATGGACCCGTCGGTGCTGCTGCTCGACGAGCCGTCCGCCGGGCTGTCCCCGATGTTCCAGGACGAGGTGTTCATCCGCTGCAAGAAGATCAACGCGGCGGGCGTCTCGGTGATCATGGTGGAACAGAACGCCCGCCGGTGTCTGCAGATCTGCGACCGCGGGTACGTCCTGGACCAGGGCCGCAACGCCTACACCGACTCCGGTCCCAACCTGATGCACGACCCGAAGGTGATCGAACTGTACCTCGGGACCCTGGCGGGAAGTCAGGAGAAGAAGTAGTCCCACCATACGACTGTGGGCCAGGTTTCCCTGGCCCACAGTCCGTTTCAGATGTGTGCGATCATCCGCCGACGACGATGTATCCCTCCGTCGTCAGCTTGTTGTCGGCGCCGAACTTCAGCTTGCCGTACGAACCGATGGACGGCTCGCCTGCAGCGGCGAAGTCGAGCTTGCCGGTGATGCCGTTGTAGTCGATGTCCGTTCCGGCCTGCACGAGCGGCAGGCACTCCTGGTACGACGTGCACGGGGTGCCACCCTCGGTGACGGCGTTGATGTTGGCCGCGATGTCGCGCCCCGCCGTCGATTTTCCGGCCTCCGCGGCGAGCGCGGAGATGACCACGGCGTCGTACGACTCACCGGCGTAGTTGAAGTCGATCAACCCCGGGTTGATGGCCTTGAGGCGATCCTGGAAGGCGGGACCGACGTCGGTGAGGGGCGTGGTGCCCTGCATGCCGTCGAGCAGCGGTGCGGCGACCGATTCGCCGAGCGCGTTACCCATGTTGCCGTCCACGCCGTAGACCTTCATGCCGTCGGACGGGCCGATGCCCACCTCGTGCATGCGGGTGATGATCTTCGCCGACTCCTCGAATCCGACCACGGCGACGGCGTCGGGTGCGAAGTCCTTGACCTGATCGACCTCGGAGTTGAAGGACTGAGCATTGGGGTCGTAGATGATCTTCTGGATCTGGTCCCCGGGGATGCCGGCGTCGACCAGGTTCTTCTGGATATTGTCGGCGAGCCCGGTTCCGTACGGGTCGTTGAGCGCCAGGATGGACACTCGCTGGCCGCCGTCGTCCGAAATGAGCTGTGACACAGCCTGAGCCTGCAGCACGTCGGTGGGCGCGGTGCGGAAGTACTGGCCCTTGTCCGGGTAACAGACGAACTGGTCGGACGTGTTGGCCGGGGAGAACATCACGACGCCGGCGCTCGATACCTTGTCGATGACCTTCAGCGACACCGACGACGACGCCGCGCCGATGATCACCTGGGTGCCCGCGGCCAGTTCCCGGTCCACCGTGGTGTTCGCGGTGTCGGTGGTGGTGTCGCCCGAGTCGCCGGGAATCAGTTGGACGGGCTGACCGAGAACCCCACCGGCGGCGTTGACGTCGTTGACACCGAGCTGGGTGCCCGCCACCATCGGCGGTCCGAGGAAGGAGAGACTTCCCGTGTCGGGAAGCAGGGTGCCGATCTTCAGGGGCGCGGTGGACGGTGCCCCCGCTGCCGTCGCTTGTTCGGGAGTGCAGTCGGTGGAGACGGTGGTGGCCGAGGCAGAGCTGCCACTCCCGCTCGCGGAGTCGTCGCCACTGTCCGAACTACAACCTGCCAGTGCGAGAGATGCCGCGCCGAGAACCGCGGCCGCCCGCACGAGGGTCCGTTTAGCCATCCAAACTCTCCTTAGATCACCTGTGTACGGGCGCCACCCGAGTCGGCGTCCGCTGTGGGATCAGACGCTAGCGGTCCGGCGGCATTCGCGATCCGTCCGGAAAGGCTCGTGACCTTACTGTGATCTGAAAAGGACGAGTGTTTACGCGGACGTAGCGTGACACCCCTCAGGCGGCGACGAGACGCCGCACGGAGTCGACGACCACCTGCCGTCGGCGGGCCCGGTCCGCGGGGGCCGACGCGCCGAGTTCCGGTGTCTGCGTGTGCCAGGCCATCGCGACGGACCGGACGACGGCGAGCAGTTCCACGGGCTCGAATCGGGTGGGCAGCACCCCGTCTCTCTGCGCACGCTCGATGTCGGCGAGCTTCTGCCGGTTGGACGCCACCACCACCTGCAGCGGCTCACCGTCGGGACGCTCGAGTTGGTACCAGGTGGCGAGCCGGAGCGTCGCCGGGTTGTCCTCGTACAGGTCGAAGGAGCGTCCCGCGTAGCCGGGGAGGTCGGTGGCGTCGAACCGCACCCGCTCGGTGAAGGCCACCACGTGAGCGGCGAAGACGGCGTCGAACAGTTCGCCCTTGTCGCCGAAGTAGGCATAGATCATCGACTTGTTGGCCTTGGCGGCCAGCGCGATGCGGTCGACCCGGGCCCCGGCGATGCCGAACTCGGCGAACTCGGCCGCCGCCGCGTCGAGGAGCCGCTTCTTCGTTGCCTCTGCGTCGCGCACCATGACTACAGGCTAGCAACCAAATGGTTGGTTGACAGCATCGCCCTGCGAGTGTTTCATGGGATCAATCGGCAACCAACCAGTCAGTTGCAAGAGATTCGAGGGAGAAACCCATGGCCAAGACCTGGCTCGTCACCGGAAGCTCACGCGGTTTCGGCAGGGAACTCGTGACAACAATCCTCGCCGCCGGCGACAACGTCGTCGCCACCGCACGGCGACCCGAGCAGCTGAACGACCTGGTCGACGCGTTCGGCGACCGGGTTCGGACGGTCGCCCTGGACGTCACCGACGCCGCGGCCGCCCGTGCCGCCGTCGCGACGGCCGTCGACGAGTTGGGGAGCCTCGACGTGGTGGTGAACAATGCCGGCTACGCCAACAGTGTCCCGATCGAGGAAATGGACGACGAGGACTTCCGGCAGCAGATCGACGCCAACTTCTTCGGCGTCGTCAACGTCACCCGCGCCGCACTGCCGATCCTGCGCGAGCAACGCAGCGGCAGCTTCGTGCAGTTCTCCTCCGTCGGAGGT
Source organism: Rhodococcus sp. 4CII (assembly GCF_014256275.1). Taxonomy (NCBI): domain Bacteria; kingdom Bacillati; phylum Actinomycetota; class Actinomycetes; order Mycobacteriales; family Nocardiaceae; genus Rhodococcus; species Rhodococcus sp. 4CII. Next base: position 6,634,273 of record NZ_JACCFE010000002.1, on the reverse strand, counting down.
CGCGTCGGCGGCACGCCGGGGCTGGGCGCCTATCAGGCCGCGAAATTCGCCGTCGAGGGATTCTCCGAAGTCCTGGCCGCGGAGGTGAAGCCGTTCGGTGTGCGGGTGCTCATCGTGGAACCGGGAGCGTTTCGCACCGACTGGCAGGGTTCGTCGATGCAGCGCCGTTCCGTCGGTCCCGACTACGAGGCGACCGTCGGCGCGATGAACCGCTACCGGGAGGACACCGACGGCACCCAGGCCGGCGACCCGACCCGGGCCGCCCGGGTGATCATGGATGTGGTTGCCGCCGAGGACGCGCCGCTGCGACTACTGCTCGGGGCAGGCGCCGTCGACCTGGCCGAGAAGTCGTCCCGCGAACGCGCCGCCGAGGCCCAGCGGTGGGCCGACGTCAGCCGCGCCGCGGACTTTCCCGCCGGCGCCTGACCCGCGACGGCGAAAACGCAGCGGCCGTCGCCGATCTCACGGATCAGCCGGCAGGGGCTTCCCCACCGAGTGTTTCGAGGACCACCTGCGCGACCGCCTTCATGGTCGACCTGCGGTCCATCGCGGCGCGCTGGATCCACTTGAACGCTTCGGGCTCGGTCAGCGACTGCTTCTCCATCAACACGCCTTTGGCCCGCTCGACGATCTTGCGGGTCTCCAGACGCTCGGACAAATCGGAGATCTCCCGCTCGAGCGCGGTCACCTCCTTGAACCGGCTGGCTGCCAATTCGACCGCAGGCACCAGGTCGGCCGTGGAGAACGGCTTGACCAGATACGCCATCGCCCCGGCGTCGCGCGCCCGCTCCACCAGCTCGCGCTGGCTGAACGCTGTGAGAATGACCACGGGCGCAATGCGTTTCGCCGCGATCTCCGACGCCGCGTCGATGCCGTCCCGGCGGGGCATCTTCACGTCCATGATCACGAGGTCGGGTTTGAGCTCCACCGCCAGATCGACCGCTTCCTGCCCGTCGCCCGCCTCACCGACCACGTCGTAGCCCTCTTCCCGCAGCATCTCGACGAGATCGAGCCTGATCAGCGCCTCGTCCTCGGCCACCACGACCCGTCGCGGCTGCGACGGCACACCTTGCTGCTGGGGAGCGTTCATGGCCACCATTCTCCTCTGCTCGGACGACCCCGGCGCGGGGAGCGAACGTTAGAAGGGTACCGGTGGTTGACTCCGGACGACGATCTTCTACAGTGGTACAGCGCAACACGCCCTCGTATCCCAATTGGCAGAGGAAACGGATTCAAAACCCGTCCAGTGTGAGTTCGAGTCTCACCGAGGGCACTGCCAGGATGTTCCGCGAATCGCAGGTCGGATGCTTTCTCCGACCTGCGATTCGCGTCTAGTCCCCCATTACGGCGTTCCCGCTACCACTGCGCGCCCGCGACCTGTCGGGTGGCGGCGTTGAGGCGGTTCCACAGGTTCACGGTGGCGATCGACAGGACCAGCGCCGCGAGCGCCTCCTCGTCGTAGTGCCGGGTGGCCTCGTCCCACACGTGGTCGGGGACCGCGTCCGCGCGATCGCTCAACCGGGTCATCGACTCGGCCAGTGCCAGGGCCGCGCGTTCGGCGTCGGTGAAGTACGGCGTCTCCCGCCACGCCGCCACCGCGAAGATCCGCTCGTTGGTCTCCCCCTCCTTCTCCAGTTCGCGCGCATGCATGTCCACGCACACGCTGCAGCCGTTGATCTGACTCGACCGCAAGTGCACGAGCGCGTGGGTCACCGGCGGCACGTTGGCCTTCGCGGTCGCCTTCCCCAGTGCGAGGAGTGCCGTCATGGCGTCGGGAACGATCATGGCGGGATTGGTCATCCGGGCTTTCATGATTGCCTGCCTCCAACGGTATTCGGGTGATGTGATGTCACCTCGGCTTGTTTTCGTTCGTCACTGTTATGACGGACCGCGACGAGGGAATGTGACAGATGAACGACAACGAGTTTCTGGCACGTCCATTCGAGCAGAACCGCACTCATCTGAAAGCGGTTGCGTACCGGATGCTCGGCTCGCTCAGCGAGGCGGAGGACGCCGTGCAGGAGGGCTGGCTCCGGCTCAGCCGCAGCGAGACGGCGCAGGTGGAGCTGCGCGGCTGGTTGACGACGGTCGTCGCGCGGGTCTGCCTCGACATGCTCCGCGCGCGAACGACGCGCCGCGAGGAGTCCCTGGACGCCCACGTCCCTGATCCGATCGTGAGCGCGGTCGACGGTGCCGATCCCGAGCACGAGGCAGTGCTCGGTGACTCCGTCGGGCTCGCCCTGATGGTGGTTCTCGACACCTTGACGCCGGCCGAACGGCTCACGTTCGTGTTGCACGACATGTTCGCCCTGCCCTTCGACGAGATCGCTCCGATCGCCGGACGCACCCCCCGCGCCTCCCGCCAACTCGCGAGCCGTGCCCGCCGCCGGGTGCGCAGGTCGGGACCGGTTCCGGATACCGACCTCGTCCGGCAGCGAGATGGTGGCCGCACCCGGCGGAAAGGCCATGTCCGTCATGGCGTTCACCGTCGCGGACGGGAAGATTGCGCGGATCGACATCCTCGCCGACCCGGACCGCATGCAGCATCTGGGACTGCCACTCGTCACAGAATGACGATCCGCAGGTAGCGGCGGTTTTTTGTGGCCGATTCTGGGGTTCTGCGCCGTCCTGCCAGTACCATGGGGGGACAGGTACGCCCTCGAGCACGGAGGTCACCCATGGAGCTCGGCACCGTCACATTCACCTACGACGGGCGGGTAGCCCTTCGATTCCAGCAAGCGCTCTCGCACTCGCCGGAGAAGGTGTGGCGTGTTCTCACCGACCCGCAGTACCTGAAGGCCTGGTTCCCCGCCGACGTCGAATTCGATCTCACTCCTGGCGCGGAGCTCGTGTTCCGGGTCACTCCGGAGCAGGTGCGCCGATTCGGACTTCCTGCAGATCAGACCACCACCGGGACGGTCATCTCGGTTCATCCCGCACATATCCTCGAGTACCTGTGGGACGCCGAGACGCTGCACTGGGAACTCGTTCCCGACGGCAGCGGCGGTTGCTGGCTGACACTCACCCACACCGTCGAGGAAGAAGAATCCGCCTACGCACACGCCGCCGGCTGGCATGCCGGCCTCGAAGTGGTCGAGGCTCAGCTCGACGGCCGCGAGGTCGACTGGTCGCCGTGGGATCGCGCCGACGAACTCGCCTCGTCGTATCGCAAGACGTCCTGACCACCGCAACACGGAGGAGTGCCCATCCCGGGCAGCACGACCACACCGGCAGCCACCTTCGTCACGGAGGTCACCGGCACGGCGACGCGGCGATGGCGTGTGCACGGTACCGACCTGGGCTGTCCCGTGCGCCTGGCCGACGGCAGCGTCGCGTTCTTCTTCGGCGACACGTTCAGCTCACCCGGCCGAGGGCCCCGTGGGTGGCGCAGTCCCGTCATGTTGCGTTCCACCACAACCGATCTCCGCGGTGGGATCGGGTTCATCTCCGCCGCGGGCGGCAGGACGGCGCGGGAGATCCTCCCCAACGCCCACGACGTTCGCGAACTCCCCGACCGGGATTCGCCGGGCAGTGAGTTCACCGTCGTTCCCGCGGACGCCGTCACGATCGGCGACCGGACGTATCTGTCCGTCGTCAGTGTGCACTCGTGGGGGTCTGCCGACTGGCCGACGAACTTCACCTATCTCGCCTGCACAGACGACTGCGGCGAGACGTGGCACCGGACCGACGCCCGCTGGGACAACCGCGGCGGCTCGCTCGACCAGCTGTGGACGATGGAACGGCGCGACGGCTACGTGTACGTGATCTCCAGTACGTTCGACCGCGACAATCCGCGGGGGATGATCCTGCGACGGGTCCCCGAATCGCACATCCTCGATCCGGCGGCCTACGAGGACTGGGGCTGGGATCCCGCCACGAACTGGGCCTGGGGACAATCCGCGACACCAATCCTGCCGGGACCCGTCGGGGAAATGTGCCTGCGGAACATCGAGGGCATCTGGGTCCTCGCGTACTTCGATCCCGCCGCGTACGCGATCGTCACCCGCATCGCTGAGCGTATCGACGGTCCGTGGTCGCCACCGACCGTGCAGGTCGCCGGCGGCGACTGGGGTGCAGCGGACGGAACGTGGGCGCAGATCTACGGCGGTTACATCCATCCCGCCTCGACGGTGGACGACCTGCATCTACTTGTGTCGCAATGGAACACGACCACCGGAGATCCCTACCGCGTTCTCCAGTTCAGAACCCGGCTGGACCTGCGGTAGCTCGCCCTCACCCGACGAGTTCCGACTCCGACCACCGGCCCTCGCCCTCGAGTTCCACCCCACGGGAGTGGAACTGGTTCAGGGTGCTGCGATGCCCGACGCTCACCACGATGCTGTTCGGGAGTTCGGTCCCGAGCAGGGTGTAGAGCGTGTGCTCGAGCCCCTCGTCGATCGCCGACGTGGCCTCGTCGAGGAAGATCACCGCGGGACGGGCGATCAGTACCCGCGCAAACGAGAGACGTTGCTGCTCACCCGGCGACAGAATTCGCGTCCAGTCGGCGATCTCGTCGAGCCGATCACCCAGATTGCCGAGCGACACCTTCGTCAGCGCGTCACGCACGGCGTCGTCGGCCGCCGACGGCTCCTTCGGGTATGCCAGCGCCGTCCGCAGGGAACCGAGCGGAAGATACGGCCGCTGCGAGAGGAAGATCGCCTCTCCCGACGGCCGGGACACGGTGCCGTCGGCATAGGGCCACAGATCCGCGAGAGTGCGGAGAAGAGTGGTCTTGCCCGACCCCGAGGGACCCTTGACCAGCAACGACTGGCCCGGGCTCACGGTGAGCGCGAGGCCCTCGATGAGCGTCTCCCCCGTCGGGATGCGGACATCCAACTTCTCCACCTGGAGGTCGTCGCCCGACTTTCCGGTCTTCAGGACCGGAAGTTCGTCGGCGTGCTGGTTGTCGTTGGCGAGGCCGTTGAGTCGGATGAGGGTGGCACGGAAACTCGCGAAGTCCGCATACGATTCGCGGAAGAAGGACAGCGAGTCGTGGACCTGGCCGAAGGCCTGCGACGTCTGCATCACGTCACCGAGCGACACCTGACCGGTGAACAGCCGCGGACCCTGCACGAGGAACGGGAAGATGACGGCCGTCTGGTTGACGGTGAGGTTCCATCCGCTGAACTTCAAGGTTCGGAAGACGATCTGCCACATGTTGCGGATGACGTCCGCGAACCGGCCGGCGAGGGTGCGGCGCTCGACGTTCTCCCCGCGGAAGAACGCGATGCTCTCGCCGTACTCCCGCACCCGGATCAGTGCGTAACGGAAGTTGGCGCCGAGTTTCTCGTTGAGGAAGTTCAGCTTGATGAGCGGCTTGCCGATCCAGAACGCCACCGCCGTGGTCAGCAGGACGTAGATGTAGACGAGGAAGATCATCGCCCGCGAGATCTCCACCCCGAACACCGTCATCGGGCCGGACAGATCCCACAGGATGCCCGTGAAGGACACGATCGACAGGACCGCCGTCACCGCGCCCATCGACAGCGTGCGGGACGTCGTCACGAAGTTGGTGATGTCGGCCTGGATGCGCTGATCCGGGTTGTCGATCGCGTCGTCGAGGAACCGGTCGCGGTAGTAGGCGCGGCTGTCGAGCCAATCGTCGACGAGATGATGGTTGAGCCAGGTGCGCCAATCGATGTCGAGGGTCTGGCCGATCAGGTACTCCACCAGGGCCCGCACCACGTGGACGGTCGCCAGAATCGCGAACACACGGAGGAAGTGCCAGAACGCCGTCTCGTCCAGATTCTGGATCGAATCGTAGAAGTCGTTGTACCAGTAGGAGAACAGCACGGTCATTCGCACCGCGAAGACGGTCGACAGAAGCAGCACCGCCAGGATCGCCAACGGCTTGAGACTCCGCCGCGGATCGAAGTAGGGCGCGGCGAAGCGCCAGAACTGCCTACCCCATTTCGTGAACCGCGCCAGCAGCACAACCACGACGACGAACACCACGACAGTCATGACGTAGGCCTTGAGCAGCCACATCGAGCTGTCCCACACCACGTTGTTCCAGTCCACGACCCATATCCCCGATCACGAGGTGAAACTCACCAGAAAAGATGGCGAAGTCTAACCCCGCACGCGGGTGCTGGGCGAGAGATACGCGCAGTGTCTACGAGCCCTTCTCCGGCTCAGGCTTTTTCAGGTTGCCTTCGTCGTCGACGTAGTCGTCGAAGGCAGTGCCCGACACCGTGCCGTCGGAGCCGGGCAGGACGACCGTCTCCCGGGCGCCCGGCTCGTAGCGCGCATCGATCTCTTCCATCTTCTTCTTGGCCTCGGCGATCGCCTCGTCGTCGGGGACGGGGATCTCGGTCTCCCGGCCGGCGTTCTTCTGTTCGGGTTCGTCTGCGCTCATCGTGCACGTCCGTTCCGTTTCGGAGATTCCTGACCGACCCTACGCCGCGACCACTGGTTGAACTACCGTTCAAAGCCGTTCGGTGGCAAAGGAATGGCGGGGTCGCTACGTCCGCGGCGGGAAGTGCCGGATCAGGCCCTCCTGGACCACGGTGGCCAGGAGCTCGCCTTCGAGGGAGAAGAACCTGCCCGTCGCGAGGCCGCGGGACCCGGCCGCGACCGGCGATTCGGTGGCGTAGAGCGTCCAGTCGTCGAACCGGAACGGCCGGTGGAACCAGATGGAATGGTTGACGGTGGCAGCGACGATCCGGTCGAGCCCCCACGACAATCCGTGGGTGGTGATGATCGAATCGAGAACCGTGGTGTCCGACGAGTACCCCATGACGGCCACGTGGATCAGCGGATCGTCGGGGAGGTCTCCGTCCGACTTCATCCAGACCCGGTTGTGGGTGAGCTTCTCCCCCGTGCCTTTGAGGATCCACGACGGGTCGTTCGCGTAGCGCATGTCGATCGGCTTGAGCGCGTCCACGAACATCTTCAGTCGGTCCTCGTACCCCATGAAGTGGTCGCCCAGCGGCGGCAGCGTGTCCGGGAACGGGACGTCGGGCACCTCGACCGCGTGCTCGAGTCCCTTGCCCCAGTCCTGGAACGCCGCCAGCATGACGAACAGTTCTTGGCCGTCCTGCAACGCGGTGACCTGCCGGTTCGCGAAGGCCCGGCCGTCACGGTGCCGTTCGACGCGGTACTCGATGGGTTCCTTGACGTTGCCGCCTCGGATGAAGTGGGCGTTGACCGCGTGCACGGCGCGGTCGCCGCTGACGGTGCGGCCGGCGGCGACCAGTGCCTGGGAAATCAACTGGCCGCCGAATGTCCGGCTACCCACCTGCGCGGGATGCCGACCTCTGTACGTGTCCTCGCCGGTCTTCTCGAGATCGAGAAGTTCGAGCAGGGTCTGGAGATCGGACTTCGCCGCGGCTTCGCTCACCTAGTGGTCCTCTTCGCCGATTCTGTGGACGTGGATCAGGTTGGTCGAGCCTACGGTGCCCGGCGGAGATCCGGCGACGATGACCACCAACTCACCCTTCTGGTACCGGCCCAGCCCCAACAGGGCATGGTCGACCTGCCGCACCATCGCGTCGGTGCTGTCGACCGGATCGACGATGAACGTCTCCGTGCCCCACGTCAGCGACAACTGGCTGCGCACCTCCGGCAACGGCGTGAACGCCAGCAACGGCAACGGCGTGTGCAACCGCGCCAACCGGCGCACCGTGTCCCCGGACTGCGTGAACGCCACCAACGCCTTCGCATCCAGGCGTTCGCCGATGTCACGGGCCGCATAGGAGATGACCCCGCGCTTGGTCCGCGGCACGTGCGTCAGCGGTGGCACCTGCGTCGACTCGTGCTCGACCGCCTCGACGATCCGCGCCATCGTGCGCACCGTCTCCATCACATACTTGCCGACCGACGTCTCACCGGACAGCATCACCGCATCGGCACCGTCGAGGACGGCGTTGGCCACATCGGACGCCTCCGCCCGCGTGGGCCGCGAATTCTCGATCATCGACTCCAGCATCTGCGTGGCCACGATCACCGGCTTCGCGTTCTCCCGCGCGATCTGAATGGCCCGCTTCTGCACCAGCGGCACCTGCTCGAGCGGCAACTCGACACCGAGGTCGCCGCGGGCGACCATCACCGCGTCGAACGCCAGCACGATCGCCTCGAGGTTGTCGATCGCCTCCGGCTTCTCGAGCTTCGCGATCACCGGGATCCGGCGGCCGACCCGATCCATCACGGCGTGCACCAGTTCCACATCCGCCGGGGACCGCACGAACGACAACGCGATGAAGTCGACGCCGAGACCGAGAGCGAACTCGAGGTCCGCGATGTCCTTCTCCGACAGCGCCGGGACCGACACGTTCATCCCCGGCAGCGACACACCCTTGTTGTTGGACACCGGACCACCCTCGGTGACCCGGCACACCACGTCGTTGTCCTCGACACCGGTGACGACGAGACCGACCTTGCCGTCGTCGACGAGCAGCCGATCACCCGGCTTCGCATCCTCGGCGAGCTGCTTGTAGGTGGTCGAGACCCGGTCGTGGGTGCCCTCGACGTCGTCGACGGTGATCCGCACGACTTCCCCGTTGGCCCACGTGGTGCGGTCCTCGGCGAACCGGCCGAGCCGGATCTTCGGGCCCTGCAGGTCCGCGAGGACACCGACGGCCTTGCCCGTCGCATCCGAGGCAGCGCGGACGCGCTTGTAGTTCTCCTCGTGGTCGGAATGATCTCCGTGGCTGAAATTCAGCCGGGCCACGTCCATACCGCTTTCGACGAGTTCGCGAATACGGTCACCGGTGGCGGTAGCAGGTCCAAGTGTGCATACGATCTTCGTGCGTCGGTTCACGGCCTCGAGCCTAGTCGCCCGGCGCGCCCTTCTCCATTTAGACGACTGCCAGCGGGAGCGCCGTCGGATGCACCGGCGACGGCAGGTCCGACGCCCCCGTCAGGTACACGTCGACGGCGTGCGCCGCGGACCGGCCCTCCGCGATCGCCCACACGATGAGCGACGCCCCGCGATGCGCGTCCCCGCAGACGAAGACCCCGGGTGCGGTGGTCTGCCAGTCGGGCCCGCAGGACAGCGCGCCGCGCCGGGTGGGCGACAACCCGTAGTCGTCGAGCAGCGGCCCGAGATCCACGCCCTCGAACCCGATCGCGAAAAGCGCCAGATCGCACGGCAATTCGATTTCCTCGCCGACCGGGGTGATGGTGCGCTTGCCGTCCTCGCGGGTGACCCGGACCTCGGCGAGCACCATGGATCGGACGTTCCCGTTCTCGTCGCCGAGGAATCGCTGCACCGCCACCTGGTACCGGCGGACACCGCCCTCGGCGTGCGCCGGCGACGTGCGCAGCACCATCGGCCATGCCGGCCACGGCGTCGCGGACTCGTCCCGTTCCGTCGGCAACTCCGGGTTGTAGTCCAGCTGGGTCACCGACAGCGCGCCCTGGCGGTGCGCCGTTCCGAGGCAGTCGGCCCCGGTGTCGCCGCCGCCGATGATGACGACGTGCTTGCCCTTGGCCGTGATCGAGGCGGGCCCGTCCCCCTCACATTCCTTGTTCGAGGTCACGAGATGTTCCATCGCGAGGTGGATCCCGTTCAGCTCGCGGCCCTCGACGGACGTGTTGTCGCGGGCGCGCAGGGCACCGATCGCGAGCACGACGGCGTCGAACTTCTCATGCATCTGCTCCACCGTGAGGTCGACACCGACCTCGCAGTCGGTCACGAAGTGGGTGCCCTCGGCGCGCATCTGCATGAGACGCTGATCGAGGATCGCCTTCTCCATCTTGAATTCCGGGATGCCGTACCGCAGCAGTCCCCCGAGCCGGTCGTCGCGCTCGTAGACGGTGACGTCGTGTCCGGCGCGGGTCAGTTGCTGGGCCGCCGCGAGACCGGCCGGGCCCGATCCGACCACCGCGACCGTGCGGCCCGTCGCGATCATCGGCGGCTTCGGCACCACCGTGCCCGATTCCCACGCCACATCGGCGATGGCCTGCTCGATCCGCTTGATCGTCACGCTGCCCGTCGTGTGCGTGTCGGCGAGCGCCAGCACACATGCCGACTCGCACGGCGCCGGGCACACCCGCCCCGTGAACTCCGGGAAGTTGTTGGTGGCGTGCAGCCGCTCACTCGCCGCCGCCCAGCGGCCGCGGCGCACGAGGTCGTTCCACTCCGGGATCAGGTTGCCCAGCGGGCAGCCCGCACTTCCGGAGTGGCAGAACGGGATTCCGCAATCCATGCACCGGGCGGCCTGCTCGGACACCTCCGCCGCCCGCTCCGCCGGACTCTGCGGCGCGTACACCTCGTCCCAGTCGTGCACCCGCTCCGCGACCGGGCGCTTGCGCGCCTCCTTCTTCACGATGTGCAGAAAGCCCTGTGGATCAGCCACGTGCCGCCTCCATGATCGCGGTGTCGACGTCGAGTCCCTCGGCCTTGGCCATCCGGGTCGCGTCCAGCACCCGCTGGTAGTCGACCGGCATCACCTTGGTGAACAGCGCGGACCGACGCGGCCAGTCGGCCAGCACCGACGCGGCCACCGCGGACCCCGTCCACCGGTGGTGCCGGGTGACCGCGCCGCGCAACCAGTCGAGGTCGTCCGGGTCGGGTTGCAGGAGCGTGACCATGGCCGGGTTGACGTCGGCCGGGTCCAAGTCGAGGACGTACGCGATGCCGCCGGACATGCCGGCCGCGAGGTTCCGCCCGGTGGGTCCGAGGATCACCACCCGTCCGCCCGTCATGTACTCGCAGGCGTGGTCGCCGACCCCCTCCACGACCGCCGACGCACCCGAATTCCGCACCGAGAAGCGTTCGCCGACCCGCCCCCGGAGGTACAACTCCCCCGACGTGGCACCGTAGAGCAGCGTGTTGCCGGCGATCACCTGCGTTTCCGGCACGAACAGGACATCGTCGGCGGGGCGGACGACGATCCGCCCACCCGACAATCCCTTGCCGACGTAGTCGTTGGCGTCGCCGGTCAGGTCGATGGTGATGCCCGGGGGCAGGAACGCGCCCAGCGACTGCCCAGCCGACCCGGTGAACGTGAGCCGGATCGTGTCGTCCGGCAGCCCGGCGGCGCCGTAACGCCGGGTGACCTCCGCGCCGAGCAGCGTGCCGACGGTCCGGTTGACGTTGCGGACCGGCATCTCGATTTCGACGGCGTGCGCGTCCTCGAGCGCGCCCTCCGCCAACTGGATGAGGGTGCGGTCCAGTGCCCGATCCAGTCCATGATCCTGGTCGCGGTCGCGTCGCCGCTGCGACAGCGGCGCCCCGTCCGGCCCGGTGGGGACGGCGAACACGGGACCGAGATCGAGTCCGCGATTCTTCCAGTGCGCGATCCCCTGTGCGGTCTCGAGGACGTCCGCGTGTCCGACGGCCTCGTCGATGCTGCGGAACCCGAGGTCGGCCAGGTACTGCCGCACGTCCTCGGCGACGAACCGGAAGAACTCCTCCACGAATTCCGGTTTGCCGGTGTAACGCTTACGCAGTTCCGGGTTCTGGGTGGCGACGCCCACCGGGCAGGTGTCGAGGTGGCAGACCCGCATCATGATGCACCCGGCCACGATCAGCGGGGCGGTCGAGAACCCGAATTCCTCCGCCCCCAGCAGCGCCGCGATCACGACGTCCCGCGCGGTGCGCATCCCGCCGTCGCACTGCACGGTGATCCGGTCGCGCAGACCGTTGAGCACGAGCGTCTGCTGGGCGTCGGCCAGGCCGATCTCCCACGGCGCCCCCGCATGCTTCATCGACGTCAGCGGCGTGGCGCCGGTGCCGCCGTCGTTGCCGGAGATGAGAACCACGTCGGCGTGCGCCTTGCTGACCCCGGCGGCCACCGTTCCCACGCCCACCGAGCTGACCAGCTTCACATGGACCCGCGCCCGATCGTTGGCATTCTTCAGGTCGTGGATCAGCTGGGCGAGATCCTCGATCGAATAGATGTCGTGGTGCGGCGGCGGCGAGATCAGCCCGACTCCCGGCGTCGAGTGCCGGGTCTCGGCTACCCACGGATACACCTTGTACGCCGGCAGCTGGCCGCCCTCGCCGGGCTTGGCGCCCTGCGCCATCTTGATCTGGATGTCGCTGGCGTTGATCAGGTAGTCGCTGGTGACCCCGAACCGCCCACTCGCGACCTGCTTGACGGCGCTGCGCCGTGACGGATCGTAGAGGCGGTCTACGTTCTCGCCGCCCTCACCCGTATTGGACCGCCCGCCGAGGTTGTTCATCGCGACGGCCATCGTCTCGTGTGCCTCGGCCGAGATCGAGCCGTAGCTCATCGCGCCGGTGTTGAACCGGGTGACGATCCGCTCTACCGGCTCCACCTCGTTCAGCGGCACCGGCGGGCGCACACCCTCCCGGAAGGTGAACAGACCGCGCAGTGCTCCACCGGCCTCCGCGAGGCGGTTCACCTCGTCGCTGTATTTCGCGAACACCTCGTGCCTGCCGGTGCGGGTGGCGTGCTGCAGCAGGAACACCGTCTCGGGGGTGAACAGGTGCAGTTCGCCGTCGCGGCGGAACTGGTACTCGCCGCCGTCCTCGAGTCGCCGGTGGGCGAACTCCGCCGGATTGTCGGGGTAGGCCTGCCGGTGCCTGGCCGTGACCTCCCGGGCGATCTCGTCGAGACCGGCGCCGCCGAGTTTGCTGACGGTGCCCGTGAAGTACTCGTGGACGAGGTCGCGGTCCAGGCCGATCGCCTCGAACACCTGCGCCGCGGTGTACGAGCCGACGGTGGAGATGCCCATCTTCGACATCACCTTCAGCACGCCCTTGCCGAGCGCGGTGAGGTAGTTCCGCACGGCGATCGTGTGCTCGACTCCGGTGAGTTCGCCTTCGGACACGAGGTCGTCGATCGACTCCATCGCGAGGTACGGGTTGACGGCCGCCGCCCCGTAACCGATGAGCAGCGCGACGTGGTGGACCTCGCGGGCGTCACCGGATTCGACGACCAACGCCACCTTCGTGCGTTCCTTCGTGCGCACCAGGTGATGGTGCACCGCGGCCACCGCCAGCAGCGACGGGATCGGCGCGCGGGTGTGGTCGGAGTCGCGGTCCGAGATCACCAGCGTCCGGTAGCCGTCCGCGATCGCGGCGCTCGCCTGCGCCCGCAACTCCTCGATCGCCTCGGCCATCCCCGCACCGCCGCGCTCCACGTCGTACAGCGCGCGCAGCACCGCCGCGGCGAGCCCGGGATGGTTGCCGTCCGCATTGACGTGGATGATCTTGTTCAGCTCTTCGTTGTCGAGCACCGGCCACGGCAGCACGATCTGCCGGCAGGACGCCGCGGTCGGCTCGAGCAGATTCTGCTCCGGGCCCATGACCCGCGACAGCGACGTCACGATCTCCTCGCGGATCGCGTCGAGCGGCGGGTTCGTGACCTGCGCGAACAGTTCGACGAAATAGTCGTAGAGCAGCCGCGACCGCTGCGACATCACGGCGATCGGGGTGTCCGTCCCCATCGAGCCGAGCGGCTCCCCGCCGGACGCGGCCATCGGCGCCAGCAGAATACGCAGATCCTCCTCGGTGTACCCGAATGCCACCTGACGCCGCACCACCGACTCGTGATTGTGCTGCGCGTGCGGACGATCCGGTAGCGTCTTCAACTCGAGCAGACCGGCATACAGCCATTCGGCGTACGGCCGCTCCGCCGCCAGCCGCATCTTGATCTCCTCGTCGGGCACGATCCGTCCCTCGGACGTGTCGACGAGGAACATCTGTCCCGGTTCCAGGCGGCCCTTCGCCACGACCTCCGCTTGGGGAACGTCGAGGACACCGCTCTCGCTGGCCAGGACCACCCGGCCGTCGACGGTCTGCCACCAGCGTCCCGGGCGCAGACCGTTGCGGTCCAGGACCGCGCCGACCACGGTCCCGTCGGTGAACGTCACACACGCAGGCCCGTCCCACGCCTCCATCAGCGACGCGTGGAACTGGTAGAACGCCCGCCGGTCGGGGCACATCGACGTGTCGTTCTCCCACGCCTCCGGCACCATCATCATCACCGCGTGCGCGACACTGCGTCCGGCGAGGTGCAGGAGTTCGAGAACCTCGTCGAACGACGCCGAATCCGACGCGTCGGGCGTGCAGATGGGATACAGCCGGCGCAGATCGCCGGGGATCACCGAACTCGCCAGCAGCGCCTCCCGCGCGCGCATGCGGTTCCGGTTGCCGCGGACCGTGTTGATCTCGCCGTTGTGCGCGACGAATCGGAAGGGATGCGCGAGCGGCCAGGACGGGAACGTGTTGGTCGAGAACCGGCTGTGCACGATCGCGATCGCACTCGCGATCCGCGGGTCGCGCAGGTCGGGGAAATACCGCCCCAGTTGCGACGTGGTCAGCATGCCCTTGTAGACGAGGGTGCGGCTCGACAGGGACGGGAAGTACACGCCGCTGCCGTCGGACTCGACCTCGGCAGTGACCTGCTCGGCCCGTTTGCGGAGCGGGTAGACCAGGCGGTCCAGCGCGAGCCCGCCCGGTCGGATTCCGCCGACCACAGGTCCGGCGACGAACAACTGGGTCATGTGAGGTTCGCAGGCCCGCGCGGTGGAACCGACGTCCGCGCCGTCCGGATCGACGGGAACGACACGCCAGCCGAGGACCTCGAGTCCCTCGTCGGCGGCGAGGTCGGCCACCCGCTGCCGCGCGACCGCCCGCGCGCCGGGGTCCCGCGGGAGGAAGCAGATTCCCGCGGCGTAGGTGCTGCTGCCGTCGTCGAGAGGGGCGGGGAGATCGAACGGGGCGACATCCTCGAAGAACTCGGTGGGGAGCTGGAGCAGGATGCCGGCGCCGTCCCCGCTGTTCGGTTCCGAGCCCGCTGCCCCGCGATGCTCGAGGTTCTCGAGGGCGAGGAGTCCGTCGGCCACGATGGAATGCGAGCGACGACCGTGCACGTCCGCCACCATGGCGACGCCGCAGGAATCGACTTCCTGCTCCGGGTCGTACAAGCCCTGGGGTCCGGGCGACTGAGAGAACAGCACCGACATACCTCCACATCGGCCAGGAAGACCACCAGTGTGCGCTCCGCACGTGCTGTCGGCGGCCTCCGCTAGCGGGGTCGCCACGACGGGCGCTAACTGCTTTTCGGGGGTCTACCGGGACAGCATCGGCCCGTGAAGGTTGTAGCCGGACATATCTCCGGCGCGCTCAGCTTACCAGGACGGATACCCGGCAAGATATGCCGAACGGGGCCCCGGAACGCACCCGGGCCCGTGTCGCATCAGCAACACGGGCCACAGCTTTCTCTTCGGTCGTCATTGCTCCCGGAGGGGGCGCCCGTACTTGTCCTTCACACTGCCGGTCAGCATCATGATGCCGTCGACCAACGGCCAGATTCCGCCGATCCCGCAGGTGAGCCACGTGACGGCGATCTGCGCGACGGCGATGCCGGGCTGGTTGAGATAGAAGCGCCCGACTCCGAACGCGCCGAGAAAGATCTGCAGCAGCCCGGCGGTCAGCTTGGACTTGTCGGAATACGGCTCACCCGTCAGCGGATGCCGGCCGAACGGTGCCGACGGATCGGCGTACGCGTTGTATCCGGGCGCGTATCCCGGGGGCGGGTACCCCTGCTGGGGGTAACCCTGCTGCTGGCCGTATCCCGGCTGCTGGTACCCCGGCTGCTGGTAGTCCTGAGGTGCAGCCCCGTACTGCGCGCCGTAGTTCGGGTCGGGTGCGCCGTACCTGGGACCGTCCGGCTGCTGCGGCTTGTCGTAACCCGGATAGGGGGCGGTCGGCGAAGTCGAGTCGCCGACGTTCGGGAACGGCGCCGTCGGCTCGGTCCCGCTCGGCGACGGATACGTGGGCGTCGAACCCCAGCCCGGACCGTTCCCGACCCCCGAGTAGGTGTCCCATCCCGGCCCCGTGCCCGACGCACCCGGCGACGGTGTCGCATCGGACGTGGCCGGCGGCTGGGACAGCGAGGCCTCGGCGGTGGCGTCGTAATCGAAGGGTGAACCGAACTCGGGCGGCAGGTTCGACTCGGTGTTCTCGGTGCCGTCGCTGCTCTTCCCCAAGTCGACCTTGGGTGTGTCCTCGGGTACACCCTCGCCGGAATCGTCGGATGCTTTGCCCGGTTCAGTCATTCGCGTCATCCTTCTTGCTGTCGATGGATTTCGTGCCCGCGTCGCCGACCGCACTCGCAGTGCTCGCGGCCTTCTCCTCCGATGCCGGCTTCGACGCAGGCACGTCGGTGCCCTCGTCCGCCGCCTTCTCTTCGGGGTCTGTCTCCGCGGTCTCGCTCTCGATCGGTTCGCTGCCGGCGGGTCGCAGGTCCGCCGGATCCTCGCGGCCCTTCGTGGCGGCGAAGAAGTACACCAGGGCCGCGACGAACACGACGGCCGAGGTGAACGAATTCACGCGGATGCCCGCGATGAGGCTGGCGTGATCGCTGCGCATCAGTTCGATCCAGAAGCGTCCGGCACAGTAGCCGGCGACGTACAGCGCGAACAGCCGGCCGTGGCCGATCCGGAACCGGCGATCGACCCCTACGAGCACGAGGACGATCAGCACGTTCCAGAGCGCCTCGTACAGGAACGTCGGATGCACCACGAACGCGACCTGACCGGTGGAGACGCCGTCGATCAGCTGCGGCGACACCTGACCAGCATCGTTGCGGCGCTCGAAGATCTCGAGCCCCCACGGGACGTCGGTCTCGCGACCGTACAACTCCTGGTTGAAGTAGTTTCCGAACCGGCCGATGGCCTGCGCGAGCAGGATCGCAGGCGCGATCGCGTCGCCGAGCGCCGGCAACGGGATGCCGCGGCGACGGCATCCGATCCAGGCGCCGACACCGCCGAGGGCCACGGCGCCCCAGATACCGAGGCCGCCCTGCCACACCTTCAGGGCGTCGACGGGGTGGCCACCCTCCGCGAAGTAGGTCGGCCAGTCGGTCATCACGTGATACAGCCGGCCGCCGATCAGGCCGAACGGCACCGCCCAGATCGCGATGTCGAGGACGGTGCCCTTCTCGCCACCGCGAGCGACCCAGCGGCGGTCGCCCCACACGATCGCGACTATGATCCCGACGATGATGAACAGCGCGTACGCGCGCAGGGCCACCGGTCCGACATACCAGACACCTTGGGGCGGACTCGGAATGTAGGCCAGTACGTCCACAGTGGAAGTCACGACGCCACGGTAGCCGAGCGAACGCCCTCGGCGAGTTCCTCCGTGAGCGAGCGCACCGCGTCCAGACCGTTCTCCGCCGCGGTGACCAGCGCAGATCCGACGATGACGGCGTCTGCGTACGCGGCGATCTCGGCGGCCTGGGCGCCGGAACGCACACCCAGCCCGACGCCCACCGGAATGTCCGAATGGGCGCGGATGCGGGCGGTCAGCTCGGGGGCCATCGACGACACCGCGTCACGCGCGCCGGTGACACCCATCGTGGAGGCGGCGTACACGAAACCGCTGCTGGCGTCGAGGGTCAACGCGAGGCGCTCCTCGGTCGACGACGGCGCCACCAGGAAGATCCGGTCGAGGTCGTGTTCCTTCGACGCGGCGATCCACTCGCCGGCCTCCTCGGGGATGAGGTTAGGCGTGATCAGCCCGAGGCCACCGGCACTCGCCAGGTCACGGGAGAATTTGTCGACGCCGTACTGCAGAACCGGGTTCCAGTACGTCATCACCACGGCCTTGCCGCCGGCCGCCGCGATGGCCTCGACGACGGTGAAGACGTCGCGCACCCGGACACCGTTCTGGAGCGCCGTCTCGGCCGCGGCCTGGATGGTCGGACCGTCCATCACCGGGTCGGAGTAGGCGATGCCGACCTCGACGATGTCGCAACCGGATTCGACCATCGCCGTGAACACGTCGATCGATTCCCGGACGGTGGGGAAACCGGCCGGGAGATACCCGACGAGCGCGGCACGCTTCTCCTCGCGGCACTGCGCGAACGTCGGGGCGAGGCGCGAGAGTCGTTCGCTCACTTGGCCGAACCTTCCTTGTCAGTCGTGGTGGTCTCGGTCGAGTCGTCGGGATCGAACAATCCGAACCACTCGGCCGCCGTGTCCATGTCCTTGTCGCCGCGCCCGGACAGGCTGACGACGACGATCGCGCCCTCCCCCAGCTCGCGGCCCAGCCGCAGCGCGCCGGCGACGGCGTGGGCGGATTCGATGGCCGGAATGATGCCCTCGCGCTCGGACAGCAACCGCAGGGCGTCCATCGCCTCGGTGTCGGTGACCGGTTCGTAGGTGGCGCGGCCGATGTCCTTGAGGAGTGCGTGCTCGGGCCCGACACCCGGGTAGTCGAGGCCCGCGGAGATCGAATGCGACTCGATGGTCTGCCCGTCCTCGTCCTGCAGCAGGTACGAGTACGCGCCCTGGAACGCACCCGGCGTGCCTGCCGCGAACGTGGCGGCATGCCGCCCGGTCTCGACACCGTCACCTGCGGCCTCGTAGCCGACCAGCCGGACGGCCGGGTCGTCGAGGAACGCGTGGAAGATGCCGATGGCGTTGGAACCGCCGCCGACGCAGGCCGTCACCGCGTCGGGCAGCCGGCCGGTCAGCGCCTGCACCTGCGCGCGCGTCTCCAGACCCACGACCCGCTGGAAGTCGCGGACGATGGTCGGGAACGGGTGCGGCCCCGCCGCCGTACCGAAGCAGTAGTAGGTGTTGTCGGCATTGGTGACCCAGTCGCGCAGCGCCTCGTTGATGGCGTCCTTGAGGGTCTTCGACCCCGACTCGACGGACACCACCGAGGAGCCGAGCAGCCGCATGCGGGCGACGTTCAACGCCTGCCGCTTCGTGTCGACGGCACCCATGTAAATGACGCATTCGAGACCGAGAAGGGCACAGGCGGTGGCGGTGGCCACCCCGTGCTGTCCGGCGCCGGTCTCGGCGATGATCCGGGTCTTGCCCATGCGCTTGGCGAGCAGCACCTGGCCGAGCACGTTGTTGATCTTGTGCGACCCGGTGTGGTTGAGGTCTTCGCGCTTGAGGATGAGACGCGCTCCGCCGGCGAATTCGCTCATGCGGGTCGCCTCGAAGATCGGCGACGGACGGCCGGTGTAATCGCGCTGGAGACGATCGAGTTCGTGCAGGAACGCGTCGTCGGCGCGTGCCTTCTCGTACTCGGCGGTGACCTCCTCGATCACTGCCATCAGGGCCTCCGGCACGTGCCGTCCGCCGTACACGCCGAAATGACCTCCGGCGTCGGGGTCGTGCGTCGTGCGCTCGGCGATTCCGGCGCTGGCAGTCGGCAGATTGCCACCCTTGAAGACGGTTTCCGAATTACGTGAAGTCACAAGGTCCAGTCTGCCCCAACGCCGGGTGCCGCCGCCGTCCGGGTCAGTTCCGCCGACGCAGGCTCAGCGCGACGGCTTGGGGCAGGACGGGTGCGCGCCGGCATTGACCAGATCGGCCACCGCCTTGCGCGGATCCCCGCTGGTGACGAGGCCTTCGCCGACCAGGACCGCATCGGCTCCGGCACCGGCGTAGGCCAGCAGGTCGGCCGTGCCGCGGACCCCGGACTCTGCGATCTTGATGATCTCCGTGGGCAGCCCGGGAGCGATCTCGCCGAACGTGTTCTTGTCGACCTCGAGCGTCTTGAGGTTGCGCGCGTTGACCCCGATGACCTTGGCGCCCGCTTCGAGCGCCCGATTGGCTTCCTGCTCGGTGTGCACCTCCACGAGGGCGGTCATCCCGAGCGACTCCGTGCGGTCGATGAGCGAAGCCAGCGCGTGCTGGTCGAGAGCGGCGACGATGAGCAGCACGACGTCGGCGCCGTGCGCGCGGGCCTCGTGGATCTGGTACGGCCCGACGATGAAGTCCTTGCGGAGGATCGGAATGCTCACCGCCCGGCGCACGGCGTCGAGGTCCGCGAGAGACCCCTGGAACCGTCGCTCTTCGGTGAGCACACTGATCACCCGGGCGCCACCGGCCTGGTAGGCGGCGGCCAGGTCGGCGGGATCGGCGATGTCGGCGAGCGCCCCCTTCGAGGGGCTCGCGCGCTTGACCTCGGCGATGACTCCGATGCCCGGCTCGAGCAGGGCGGCCGCGGCATCGAGGGCCGGCGGTGCGGCAGCGGCGGCAGCCTTGACTGCGGCGAAGTCAAGGAC
The DNA here is from genome assembly GCF_014256275.1 of Rhodococcus sp. 4CII. Classification (NCBI taxonomy): domain Bacteria; kingdom Bacillati; phylum Actinomycetota; class Actinomycetes; order Mycobacteriales; family Nocardiaceae; genus Rhodococcus; species Rhodococcus sp. 4CII. The sequence goes on along the minus strand of NZ_JACCFE010000002.1, from coordinate 6,614,321 downwards.
GGCTTCGCGGGCGGCGACGTCGGCGCGCACCCCGTCGAGAATCGAGTCGAGAACAGTCATCGTGGCCCGAGTCCTTTCTGGGCAGAAACCCGATGTGAGGAACATCATCAGGGGTGAAGCCAGCCTAGATGGCACTCTGATTCTGTTTACGTTCGGGTACCCGGGTCCCTGCCGTCGTCGTCAACTTGGTCGACAGCTTCGGCTTTCTTGTCGTCGACCGTCGGGTCCTCCCCCGCGTCGAGCGCGTCCCAGAGCATGCGCTGGGTGACGGGTTCGCCGACCGAATCGCCGCCGGTCTTCGCCGCATCGCGCCGGGCACCCGGGCTGTCGTACTTGGAGGAGAGCCCGGCCCGCACCCGGGGACGCCGGACGAGTTCCACGGCGGCGACGAGGGCCGCGAGCGCGCCGATCAGCACGAGCACGGCGGGTCCGACGTGCACCGACACCGATTGGACCTCGGCGCGGCCCGGGAGTTCGGCCAGCCGTCCCGCCTCGTCGTCGGAGGCGCCGGAGACGATCAACCTCACCGCGGGCACGGCAGCCGCGACGGCCACCACCGCGACGAGCACACCGAGCACCCGAAGCGCCCAGCCCTTGACCGCGAACGACGCCGCGATCGCGGCGACCAGGGTCAGTGCGAGTGGTGTGAGCGCCGCAGCCCACGTGCCGCCGACGAGCGCCGCGGTGCGTGCCTCGCCGAGCCCGTCGGAGGAGGTGACCTCGACCCACGTCATCCGGGACGCACCCCACAGGCACACCGCGGCGACCGCGAGCAGCAGGACCGCGATCATCGACCGGCGACCTCCCGCCCGCGCGGGTTCCCGAACCGTCTCCGACGCCTCACTCACTGCGTGTCGCCTCCCAGGGTCTTCAGTGTGTGCGCCGCCGCGATCGCGCTGAGCACCGCCATCGCCTTGTTCCGCGCCTCGGTGTCCTCGTACTCGGGGTTCGAGTCGGCGACGACACCGGCGCCGGCCTGGACGTACCCGACGCCGTCCTTGATCAGCGCGGTCCGGATCGCGATCGCCGTGTCGGCGTCGCCGGCGAAGTCGAGGTAACCGATGATGCCGCCGTAGATTCCGCGGCGCGTCGGCTCGAGTTCCTCGATCAGCTGCATCGCCCGGACCTTCGGCGCACCGGACAAGGTTCCTGCCGGGAAGCAGGCAGTGACGGCGTCGAGTGCCTGCTTGCCCTCCGCCAGGTGACCGGTGACGGTGGAGACGAGGTGCATCACGTGGCTGTACCGCTCGATGTGGCGGTAGTCGTGCACCTTCACCGTGCCCGGTTCGCACACCCGCCCCAGATCGTTGCGACCCAGGTCCACGAGCATCAGGTGCTCGGCGTTCTCCTTCTCGTCGGCGAGCAGATCCTTCTCGAGCAGGATGTCCTCCTCCTCGGTGTGCCCACGCCACCGGGTGCCGGCGATCGGGTGCGTCGTCGCCACGCCTTCCGACACGGTCACCAGAGCCTCCGGGCTCGACCCGACGATCGAGAACGCGGTCTCGCCGCCGCCGTCCGGCACGTTGAGGAGGTACATGTACGGGCTGGGGTTGGAGGCGCGGAGCATCCGGTAGACGTCGATCGGGTCCGCGGTGCAGTCGATCTCGAAACGCTGCGACAGCACCACCTGGAACGCCTCGCCCGCCTCGATGTCCCCGACGAGCTTGCGCACATCCGCACCGAAACCTTCGGTGGTGCGCTGACGCCGGTAGTCGGGGGCGGGCTTCGCGAACGTCGACACCGTCGACGACGCCGGGGCCGACAGTGCCCGGGTCATCCGGTCCAGCCGCTCGACCGCCGAGTCGTAGGCCTCGTCGACACGTTCGTCCGTGCCGTCCCAGTTGACGGCGTTGGCGATGAGGGTGATGGCGCCCTCGTGGTGGTCGACCGCCGCGAGATCCGTCGCGAGCAGCATGACCATTTCGGGGACCTGCAAGTCGTCGGTGGCGTGCTCACCGATGCGCTCGATGCGCCGGACCGCGTCGTAACCGAGGAAGCCGACCATGCCGCCGGTCAGCGGCGGGAGGTCGGGCAGTCGCTCGGTCCGGAGCAGTTCCAGCGTCCGGCCGAGGGCCGCGATCGGATCCCCGCCGGACGGCACACCCGCGGGAACGTTGCCGTACCAGGCGGCCTCACCGTCGACGACCGTGAGCGCGGCGGGACTGCCCGCCCCGATGAACGACCATCGCGACCACGACCGGCCGTTCTCCGCCGACTCGAGCAGGAAGGTGCCGGGCCGGTTCGCCGCGAGCTTGGTGTACGCCGACAGCGGAGTTTCCGCGTCAGCCAACACCTTGCGCGTCACCGGAACCACCCGGTGTTCGGCGGCGAGAGCGTGGAACTGCTCGCGCGTGGTGGTCGAGTCGGACCCGCCGTCGGCCGGGGTGGCGGCGGACTCGGGTGCGGGAATCGTGTTGGGCTCGCCGTGCATGCCGACCATCATCCCAGGCGCACTCGTCGTGGCTGCGTGCGCGGGTAGCCTCGGCACTCATGAAGCCAGGTCAGCTCGCACCGGAATTCACCCTGCCCGATCAGGACGGCATCGCACGGTCGCTGTCGAGCCTTCTCGAGGACGGCCCGCTGGTGCTGTTCTTCTACCCCGCGGCGTCGACGCCGGTCTGCACCGCCGAGGCCTGCCATTTCCGGGATCTCGGCGTCGAGTTCTCCGCCCTGGGCGCGTCGCGTGCCGGGATCAGCACCGACGCCGTGGCGAAGCAGGCGTCGTTCGCCGAGGCGCAGTCGTTCGACTACCCGCTGCTGTCGGATGCCGATGGCGCCATCGCGGAGAAGTTCGGTGTCCGGCGGGGACTGCTCGGCAAGCTTGCCCCGGTCAAGCGGTCCACGTTCGTCATCGACACCGACCGCACGGTGCTCGAGGTCATCTCGAGCGAATTCCGCGCCAACACGCACGGCGATCAGGCGCTGGCCTTCCTCCGAACGCGTCAGGCCACCTGAACCGACCGCTTGGCCAAACCCATCCAGAAACCGTCGATCACCTGCCGGGGAATCTGTTCGGGATCGCTCGACGCGCCCAGCGTGACGAACAGCGGAGCGAAATGCTCGATCGTCGGGTGTGCGTACGGCATGCCCGGCGCGAGCGAGCGGAAGTCGATCAGCGAATCCACGTCGCCCGCGGCGAGGCGTTCCTGCGTCCAGGCGTCGAACTCCGCCGACCAGCCGGGGGCCGTCGCCTCGGGCGACGGGTCGCGCAGGAACGGCAGTCCGTGTGTCGTGAAACCGGAGCCGACGATCAGCACGCCCTGCTCGCGCAGAGGACGCAGCCGCTCACCGAGGTGCAGCAGCCGCTGCGGGTCGAGTGTGGGGAGCGAGATCTGGAGCACCGGGATGTCGGCGTCCGGGTACATGACCGTCAACGGCACGTAGGCGCCGTGGTCGAGGCCGCGGTGTGGCTGACGCGCGACCGTCTCGCTGTCCGGCATCAGGGCCGCGACCTGCGCTGCGAGCGCCGGAGCACCGGGCGATTCGTAGGTGGCACGGTAGAAGCGTTCGGGGAATCCGCCGAAGTCGTAGACGAGCGGCGTGCCGGTGGTCGTGGAACCAATCGTGAGCGGCGCCGATTCCCAGTGCGCCGACACCATCAGGATGGCCGTCGGCCTGGGCAGCTCGCCCGCCCACTCGGCCAGCTGGGACACCCAGAGTGCGCTGTCCACCAGCGGAGGCGCACCATGGCTGAGGAACAGTGCGGGCATGGTGGCGGTCATCGCGACTCCTTCGGATCGAGGTCCGGCATCGACCACGTCAATGTTGAACCTTCAAGTTACTATAGGAGTCAACACGCGGCCGCTGCAACTATTCCCCGGCCACGACCCGGCCCGCGACGTGCTAACTATGTTGGACACGCTGCACGCGTGGATCGACGCACGAATGGAGGAGACCACTGATGGGTGGCTACGACGAGGGCAAACCGGCGCCCACCGAAACCCGATGGCTCGACGCCGAACAGCAAGAGGCCTGGCTCACCCTCATCGCACTGGTCACCCGGCTCCCCGCCGCACTCGACACACAACTGCAGCGTGACTCCGCACTCACCCACTTCGAGTACTTCGTCCTCGCCTCACTCTCCGGCGAGGAGAACCGGCGCCTCCAACTGTCCCTGCTCGCCCAGCGCGCCAACGCGTCACTCTCCCGGCTGTCCCACGTCGTCACCAAAATGGAAAAGGCCGGCTGGGTGCGCCGCGAGAGCATCCGCGGCAGCCGCGGCTCCGACGCCGTCCTCACCGACGAAGGCATGGCCAAAGTCGTCGAGGCCGCACCACCGCACGTCGAATCCGTCCGATCACTGATCTTCGACGGACTGTCCACCGATCAGGTGCGGCAGCTGTCCGAACTGTCCGGCGCCATGCTCACCCAACTGGACAAGAGCATCGCATCCGGAACCGGCCGAGCCTGACCGCAATCACCCCAGCGGCGTCCCGACAGCTCATCCCAGCGGCGTCCCGCCGACACCCCAGCTGTCGCGCGGGACCTCGGTGATCGTCACCCACACCGCCGCGGGATCCTTACCCGTCGCCTCGGCGTAGGCCTTCGTGACGGCCTCGATCGTGGCGCGCTTCTGCTCCGCGGTGAGCCCCGGTGTCTGACTGATCTGAATGAGTGGCATGGCGGACATTCTGCCCGACAGCCTGCGCGCTACTCCGCAGCGAGCAACACATCGGTGTCGAAGCAGGTGTGCGTGCCCGTGTGGCACGCCGCCCCCTCCTGATCGACGACGAGCAGCACACTGTCGCCGTCGCAGTCGAGCCGCACCTCGTGCACGTACTGCGTGTGACCGGACGTTTCACCCTTCACCCAGTACTGCTGGCGGGACCGGGAGTAGTACGTGCCCTTACGGGTGTCGAGGGTGCGCGCGAGGGCCTCGTCGTCCATCCACGCCACCATGAGGACGTTGCCCGTCGACCGTTCCTGCGCGACGGCGCTGAACAAGCCCGCCTCGTTGCGCTTGAGCCGGGACGCGATGGCGGGGTCGAGACTCATCGGACGGTGATCCCTTCTTCACGCATGGACTTCTTCACGTCGCCGATCGTCATGTCACCGAAGTGGAAGACGCTAGCGGCGAGCACGGCGTCCGCGCCCGCACCGACCGCGGGCGCGAAGTGCTCGACCGCGCCCGCTCCCCCGCTGGCGATCACCGGCACGTGCACGGCAGCCCGCACCGCCCGGATCATGGGCAGGTCGAAGCCGGCCTTCGTGCCGTCGGCGTCCATAGAGTTGAGCAGGATCTCCCCGACACCCAGTTCGGCGCCCCGGACCGCCCACTCGACGGCGTCGATGCCGGTGCCGCGCTTGCCGCCGTGCGTGGTGACCTCCCACCCCGAGGGGGTGTCGGGCTGCCCCTGCGGCACGGTGCGCGCGTCCACCGACAGCACGATGCACTGGGACCCGAAGCGTTCGCTGAGTTCGCGGAGCAACTCGGGCCGGGCGATCGCCGCGGTGTTGACGCTCACCTTGTCGGCGCCGGCGCGCAGCAGCCGGTCGACGTCCTCGACGGTGCGGACACCGCCGCCGACCGTGAGCGGGATGAAGACCTGCTCCGCCGTCCGGCTCACCACGTCGAGCATGGTGCCACGGTCCGCGGTGGACGCGGTGACGTCGAGGAACGTGAGCTCGTCGGCGCCCTGCGCGTCGTACGCGGCGGCCAGCTCCACGGGGTCACCCGCGTCTCGCAGGTTCTCGAAGTTGACGCCCTTGACGACGCGTCCGGCATCGACGTCCAGACACGGGATCACTCGAACCGCCAGAGTCATTGCGTACGCCCTCCTGAAGGCTCGGAACGAGGATCACCCAGTGATCCGAGGATATCGAGAATTTCGCCGTGCACTCCGGGCGCTCCAGCGAGTACCGAGTCCGACGTCACGGTCCACGGCCGGCCACCCAGGTCCGTCACCACACCACCCGCGGCGCGCACCAGCGCGACACCGGCCGCGTTGTCCCACGCATTGTGCCCGAACACCACCGCGCCGCCGAGAATTCCGGCCGCGGTGAACGCGAGGTCGACACCCGTGGATCCGTGGATCCGGATGCGCGAGGACACCCGGCTGAGCTGCGCGAGGACCTGCAGCCGGTAGGCGCCCGGGATGCGCCCGCGACTGTCGATGTTCAGCGCCCCCAAACCGACGATCGACGACGCCAGCGACGTGCGGCCGAGCCGCGGCAACGGCTGTCCCCCCTCGAGCAGCGGTCCGTCCGCGACGGCCGCGTACCGTCGCCCGACGAGCGGCAACCAGGTCAGACCGAGAACGGGAACCCCGTCGTCGAGGAGCGCGAGCAGGGTGCCGGCCGTAGGCAAACCCGCCGAATAGTTGAAGGTGCCGTCGATGGGGTCGAGCACCCACACGGGTCCGCTGTCGAGGTCGGGTCCGCCGAATTCCTCCCCGTGGACATCGATGCCGGTCCGGTCGCGCAGTTCCCCGGTCAGCCGCTTCTCGAGTTCGAGATCGACGGCGGTCGCGAAGTCGTCGGGACCCTTGTGGACGGCGCTGGGCGCACCCACACCCGAGACGAACCGGTCGTGCACTCCGTCGAGCAGCTCACTGGCGACGGCGAGGAGTTCCCGGGGATCGCGGGACAGGGCCATGGCCGGAACTCAGCCCGAGACCGCGGCGAGCGCCTCGGGAAGGGTGAACCGCCCCGCGTACAGCGCCTTGCCGACGATGGACCCCTCGACGCCCTGGTCGACTAGTCCGGCGATCGCCCGGAGGTCGTCGATGGTGGACACGCCGCCCGACGCCACGACGGGAGCGTCGGTGGCCGCGCAGACCTGCGCGAGGAGCTCGAGATTGGGTCCGGTGAGGGTGCCGTCCTTGCTCACGTCGGTGACGACGTACCGGGAGCAGCCGTCCTTGTCGAGCCGGGCGAGGGTCTCCCACAGGTTTCCGCCCTCGGTGACCCAGCCACGACCGCGGAGCTGGTACTCCCCGTCGACGAGGCGCACGTCGAGACCGACGGCGATCTTCTCGCCGTACTTGGCGATGGCGCGGGCACACCATTCGGGGTTCTCGATGGCGGCGGTGCCGAGGTTCACGCGACCGCAGCCCGTGGCCAGGGCGGCCTCGAGCGATGCGTCGTCGCGGATTCCACCGGACAGTTCCACCTGGACGTCGAGTTCGCCGACCACGTCGGCGAGGAGTTCCCGGTTCGATCCGCGACCGAATGCGGCATCGAGGTCGACGATGTGCACCCACTCGGCACCGTCGTTCTGCCACGCGAGGGCGGCATCACGAGGCGAGCCGTATCCGGTCTCGCTTCCCACCTCCCCCTGGACGAGGCGAACAGCTTCACCGTTGACGACATCTACAGCAGGCAAAAGGACCAGGCTCACGTGCGACAACCCTAGTCGCTCAGCGGTCGGAACCCGGCTCCGGGTCCTCACGATCGGGCCCGTAGGCGTTGCGGGTCATGCGTTTCGACACGTAGCCCATGGCCGCGATCGCGCCGGCGACGCCGAGCAGTCCGACGATCAGCCCGAGGACGGGGCCCGGCTTCGCCACCAGAATGATCGTGGTGGCAACGACGAGCACCGCGGTGGCGGCGCCCATCGCGCACACGGCGAGCCTGCCGATCGACAGATCCCCGCGACCGTCCCCGGGTTCGGTCACAAGCTGCGGACCCAGTTGCGGAGCAGTTCCGCTCCAGCGTCGCCGGACTTCTCGGGGTGGAACTGGGTGGCGGACAGTGCGCCGTTCTCGACCGCGGCCAGGAATTTGCCGCCGTGGTCGGCCCACGTCAGGGCCGGCGGTGCGAGCCGCTCCGGCGTCGGGAGCTCCCAGGTCTGCGCCGCATACGAGTGGACGAAGTAGAAACGAGTGCCGGGATCGATCCCGGCGAACAGCGTGCTGTTGCCGGGTGCCTCCACGGTGTTCCAGCCCATGTGGGGCAGCACGTCGGCCTGCAGGCGCTCGACGGTGCCCGGCCACTCGCCGCAGCCCTCCGCCTCGACGCCGAATTCGACTCCGCGTTCGAAGAGGATCTGCATGCCGACGCAGATTCCGAGGACCGGCCGACCGCCGGCCAGGCGCTGACCGATGATCCGTTCGCCGCGGACGGCGCGGAGTCCTTCCATGCAGGCCGCGAACGCGCCGACACCGGGAACGACGAGACCGTCGGCCGCGAGCGCGACCTTGTGGTCGGAAGTGACCTCGACGCGCGCGCCGGTCCGGGCCAGCGCGCGGGTGGCCGAATGCAGGTTGCCGGAGCCGTAGTCGAGGACGGCAATCGTGGAGACGGTCATGGCACAACCTTATCCGGCGGGTGAACGGCGCCCGAGGGCGCGGCCGACGACCGTTCCGGCGGCGGGGACCACCGCGACCGCCGTCGCCGCGACCCCGAAGACCCAGGAATACCCGGCCGCCGAGGCGACGGCTCCGAGCGCGAGGGAACCGAATCCGGTGCCGGCGTCGAACCCAATGTTCCATCCCGCGCTCGCCGAGCCGAATCGGTCCGGTCCCGCGGCGGTGAAGATCATGACGAGCGACTCGTTCTGCACCGCGCCGAAACCGAATCCGAATGCCAGCGCCGCGCACACGAGCAGCGGTGCGGGCGCCGCCGTCGCCGCGGCGACGGCGAACAGGACCAGGCCGAGGCACACGAACGTCAGGGCGGGCACCAGGGCGCGGCCCACCCCGAGCCGGTCGGAGAAGGATCCCGCCGCGTACCGCCCGACCAGCGTCGCACCGCTGGAGACGGCGAGGATCGCCCCGGCGAGCGACGCCCGCTCCGAGATCGCGATCGGCAGCAGGCTGGACAAACCGCCGAATGCGGCCGCCGCGATCGCGATCGCGAGCCACGGTGTCAGCACGGCGGCAAACGGAATACGGCTCGATGCGGTGCGCTCCGCGGGGGCGTGGATGGCCGGCAGCCGCGTGATCGCGAGCACGGCGAGCGCCGGGATGACCGCCCCGATCACGAAGACGGGGGTCGCGGACCAGTGCTGCATGATCGCGAGACCCGCGGGCAGCCCGACCATCTGCGCGGCGGCCACCGCGATTCCCTGCGCGCCCGTCGCCCTGCCGAGCAGCTCCCGGGGGACCAGTTCCGCGACCAGGGCACTACTGGCGACCGTGAGCATGCCGAAGCCCGACCCGCGGACCGACGAGACGGCGAGCACCGGGATCGCGTCGGTGGAGAGCAACAGGAGCAGCGACGGCGGCCCGAGCAGGAGGCAGCCGGCAGCGAGCACCCACCGATGCCCCCACCTGCGCAGGAGCCGGGGCACCCAGAGTTGCGTGATCACGGTGGCGGCCATGAACACGGCCGTCACACTGCCGGCGAGGGTGTCCGAGCCGCCGGACAGTGACACGATCAGCGGCACCACCGGCAGGAGCACTGCCCAGCCGCCGAACGCCGCCGCGCCCATCACCATTGCGGCGACCATGCCCGGTGTGCGGAGCAGGCCCCGGCGAGCCTCCACGGCGACCGGCATTACACCAGCCTGAGAATGCCCGCCACGGCCGCCAGCACCGCCAGCGCCAGCAGTATCCCCGCGGCCAGTTTGTTGAACTTCCACATGGAGTACGCGCCGCCCGCCGCGATGCCCGCCGCGATGAACAGGACGTAGACGAGGACGACGCTCACGGCCGCGCCCGAGTCACAGGCTGCCCTTGGTGGACGGCACGCCCGTGACGCGGGGATCCGGCTCGACGGCCTCGCGCAGTGCCCGGGCGACGGCCTTGAACTCGGCTTCGGTGATGTGATGCTGGTCGCGCCCGTACAGCACGCGCACGTGCAGGGCGATGCGCGCGTTGAGCGCGATCGACTCGAACACGTGGCGGTTGATCACCGTCGCGTACGGCACCCCCGGGTACCCACCGATCACCGAGTGCAGCAGGTGTTCCGGCTCGCCGGTGTGAACACAGTACGGACGGCCGGACACGTCGACGGACGCGTGCGCGAGCGTCTCGTCCATGGGGATGAACGCGTCACCGAACCGTCGGATGCCCTTCTTGTCGCCGAGGGCCTGCCCCAAGGCCTGACCGAGCACGATCGACGTGTCCTCCACCGTGTGGTGCGCCTCGATCTCGATGTCGCCCTTCGCGTGGACGGTGAGGTCGAAACTCGCGTGGGAACCGAGCGCCGTCAGCATGTGATCGAAGAACGGGACACCCGTGGAGACGTCGACGATGCCGGTGCCGTCGAGGTTCAGTTCGACGGTGATGCTGGATTCCCTGGTGGTGCGTTCCACGCGGGCGATGCGGTCGGTCATCCTCGATCTCCTGAGCTGGTGAGTTCGGTCGCGGCGATCTCGTCGCTCGCCACGATGAAGGCGTCGTTCTCGGACGCCAGGCCGACGGTGGCGCGCAGGTATCCGGGGATGCCGACGTCCCGGATCAGCACTCCGCGGTCGAGGTAGGCCTGCCAGGCGTGCGCACTGTCGGTGAACTCACCGAACAGGATGAAGTTGGCATCGCTGGGGATGACACGGAAGCCGGTGTCCTCCAAAGCCTTCGACACCCGAACCCGCTCCGTCGCGAGTGCGTGCACGCTGCCGAGCGTCTCGTTCGCATGCCGCAGCGCCGCGCGGGCGGCGGCCTGCGTGACCACCGACAGGTGATACGGCAACCGGACCAGGAGCAGCGCCTCGATGAATGCCGGTGCCGCCGCGAGGTATCCGAGCCGGCCCCCGGCGAACGCGAACGCCTTGCTCATCGTCCGCGACACGACGAGCTTGGAGGGGTATTCGTCGATCAGCGTCAGGGCGCTGGGTGCATCGGAGAATTCGGCGTACGCCTCGTCGACGATCACGATGCCCGGGGCGGTGTCGAGGACCCGGCGCAGTTCCGCGATACCGACACTGTGCCCGGTCGGGTTGTTGGGGCTGGTGACGAACACGACGTCCGGCCTGCGTTCGGCGATCGCCGCGACCGCGGCGTCCACGTCCAGCGCGAAATCGGCGCGCCGGAAGATCGGCAGCCACTCGGTCTCGGTGCCGTCCGCGATGATCGGATGCATCGAGTACGACGGCACGAAGCCCATCGCGCTGCGACCCGGACCGCCGAACGCCTGCAGCAACTGCTGCAGGATCTCGTTCGACCCGTTGGCCGCCCACACGTTGTCGACCGTCACCGGCACACCCGTCTGGCGGGCGAGGTACGCGGCGAGGTCGGTGCGCAGCGCGACCGCGTCACGGTCCGGGTAGCGGTGCAGTTCCCGCGCCGCCTCCCGGACGGATTCCGCGACGTCGTCGACGAGCGCCTGCGTGGGCGGGTGCGGGTTCTCGTTGGTGTTCAGCTGAACGGGGACGGTGAGTTGCGGGGCGCCGTACGCGGACTTGCCGCGCAGATTGTCCCGGATCGGCAGGGCGTCGACCCCGATCGAGGAACCCGGCACGTTCGACGCGGTCACCGCAGCGCCTCGAACCGCAGCCGCACGGCCTCACCGTGTGCGGGCAGGTCCTCGGCGTTCGCGAGCGTGATGACGTGGCCGGAGACCTCCTTCAGCGCGGACTCGGAGTAGTCGACGACGTGGATGCCGCGCAGGAACGTCTGCACGCTCAGGCCGGACGAGTGCCGGGCACAGCCCGCGGTGGGCAGAACATGGTTGGACCCGGCGCAGTAGTCGCCGAGGCTGACTGGCGCCCACGGTCCGACGAACACCGCGCCCGCGCTGGTCACCTTCGCGGCGACGACCGTGGCGTTCTCGGTCTGGATCTCGAGGTGCTCGGCGGCGTAGGCGTTGACCACCCGCAGCCCGGCATCGACGTCGGAGACCAGGACGGTGCCCGACTGCGTGCCGGACAGTGCAGCGGTGACGCGCTCCTTGTGCTTGGTGATCTCGAGTTGCGCCGCCAGGGCCGTGTCGACGGCGTCGGCGAGTTCGACGCTGCTGGTGACGAGCACGCTCGCGGCCATCACGTCGTGCTCGGCCTGGCTGATCATGTCGGCCGCGACGTGCACGGGGTCGGCCGTGTGGTCGGCGAGGATCGCGATCTCGGTGGGGCCCGCCTCTGCGTCGATACCGACGAGGCCGCGGCAGAGGCGCTTGGCCGCGGTGACGTAGATGTTGCCGGGGCCGGTGATGAGGTCGACGGGGGCGAGTTCGGCGCCAGTCGTGTCGGTGCCGCCGTAGGTGAGCAGGGCGACCGCCTGACCGCCGCCGACGGCCCATACCTCGTCGACGCCGAGCAGGGCTGCCGCGGCGAGGATGGTCGGATGCGGCAGACCACCGAACCCGGACTGCGGCGGCGACGCCACCACGAGGGACCGGACACCGGCGGCCTGCGCGGGGACGACGTTCATCACGACGCTGGACGGGTAGACGGCATTACCGCCGGGCACGTACAGCCCGACCCGGTCGACGGGCACCCACCGCTCGGTGACGGTGCCGCCGGGGACGACCTCGGTGGTGGTGTCGGTGCGGCGCTGGTCGGCGTGCACCTTGCGGGTGCGTTCGATCGCGACCTCGAGGGCCGTGCGCACGGCCGGATCGAGTTCGTGGAGGGCACGGTCCAACTCGGGCTGCGGCACCCGCACCTGCGCGGGACGGACGCCGTCGAACTTCTCGCTGAACTCCAGGGCCGCGGCGGCGCCGCGCTCCCGGACCGCCTCGACGACGGGGCGAACCTGATGCAGGACCGCGTCCACATCCACTCCACCTCGAGGAAGTGCGGCGCGAAGTTCGGCCGTGGAAGGGGTACGACCACGAAGGTCGGTGCGGGCGAGCATGAGAGGTCCTCTCTGCGACTGTCGGGACACGGTGTCTCGGACGAGCGGACTGCTCTGCGGAGAACAGGGCTCGACACCGATTATCCAGGATAGGCGCACCCCATTTTCACCGGTCGGCGGCCGACCGGGTTTCCGTCGCCGCCGGTACCGGCTCGTCCCACACCGGCGCGGGCCGGATCAGCGAGTGGATGAACCGCATCTTCTCCAGCACCGCGGCCGGAAGCACGAACGGATAGAGGTCATGGTGGCCCATCGACCTGTTCATCTGGTTGAGCGCCCACGACAGCGGCAGCCACCAGTCGATGATCTGGTCGAATCCCACGTCGCCACCGAGTTCACTGCTCGTCGTCGCTCCGGAGGGCGCCATAGCGAAGGCCGCCGCGGTGTCCAGGGCGTCGCGGATATGGAGATAGTGCGCGAAGGTCTCCGCCCAGTCCTCGGCGGGGTGCATCGTGGCGTAGGACGACACGTAGAGGCGGCCCCAGCCCTCCGGCGCGCCCTCGCTGTAGTGACGCTTCAGCGCCGCCTGGTAGTCGAGGTCCGGATCCCCGAACAGGTCCTCGAACCGGGCGCGCTCGACGTCGCCCCGGATCAGCATCAACTGGTAGTAGTGCCCGATCTCGTGCCGGAAGTGCCCGACGAGCGTGCGGTAAGGCTCGTCCATCGCGACGCGCAACTGTTCCCGGTGCACGTCGTCGCCCTCGGCGAGGTCCAGGGTGATCACCCCGCCGGCGTGCCCGGTCACCACCGGGGTCCGCGCACTAGACAGGAGGTCGAAGGCCAGCCCGGTTGCCGGGTCCTCGAATTTCGGGACGATCGGGAGTCCGAGCTCGTCGAGTTCGAGTACGACCCGCCTCTTGTTGGTCTCCGCGGTCGCGAACGCGGCCATGCCCTCGTCGTCACCGTCTGCCGGACGCGTCCGCGTCAGCCGGCACGACGTGCACAGGCTCTGGACGTCGTCCTTCCGAACGAGCCAGTTGCACTTCGCCGTGCCGGCATTCGCGCACCGCACCCAGGTCTCGTCGTCCACCTCCGCCCGGTCCGCGCCGTCGAGGACGACGATGGACCGGCTCGGCAGGTGGAACCCCAGAGCGCTGTCACATTTCAGGCAGAGACTGTTCTCGAACGACAGTCGTTGGCCGCATCTGCGACACATGAAGCTGCGCACTAATATTCCCTCGGCTCGTCCCGCCGGTGTCCGAGACACCGGCGGGCGCCACGCTGATGTGCGCGTCTCCTCGGAGAATACCGCCGAGCCGAGGCCCGGGAACCCGACGGCTAGAGGCGGGTGGACTCCAGGAACCTCCTGGCCAGGTTCTCCTCGGTGGACGCACCAGGCGTCCATTCGGTGATCCACGGACCGGTGCCCTCGCTGGGATCGACTACTCCCTGCTCGAGCCACGCGTACCGTCCCTCGAGGATCGAGCGTGCGACCTGCTTGTCCACTTCGTCGGTGTTGTGCCACAACCCGTCGAACAGCTTCTCGACCCGCAGCGCCGCCTGCCGGCAGAACACGTCGGCGAGTTCGTACGCGGCCGCGCCCTCGGCCTCGTTCTCCTCGCGCTGCATCTCCGCCTTGACGCACGTCGCGGACATCGCGAACAGTTCGGCGCCGATGTCCACGACCCGGCCGAGGAATCCCTGCTGCTTCTCCAGCGCCGCCTGCCACCGGGCCATCCCGTAGAACGTCGAACGCGCCAGCTTCCGGGAGTGCCGTTCGACGAACCGCAAGTGCTTGGCGAGGACGCCGAACTCGTTGTACGACGTCGGCACCTGCCCCTTGCCCGCCACGAGTTGCGGCAGCCACTTCGCGTAGAACCCGCTCGCCTTTGCGGCAGCGCGGGCTTTCGCACCGGTGTCGGCATGCGGGTCCGCGAGGTCTCCGGCCGCCGTGAGGTGCGCGTCCACGGCCTCGCGCGCGACCAGCAGACGCATGATCTCGCTGGAGCCCTCGAAGATCCGGTTGATGCGCAGGTCGCGGTCCAGTTGTTCGACCGGCACCGCCCGTTCTCCGCGCGCCGCCAGCGACGCCGCCGTCTCGTATCCGCGACCGCCGCGGACCTGGATCAGTTCGTCGGAGATGACGCAGGCCATCTCGGACGACCACAGCTTGGCGAGCGCCGCTTCGATCCGGATGTCGTTGCGACCCTCGTCGTTCATCTGCGCCGACAGGTCCACGACCGCTTCGAGGGCGTACGTGGTCGCGGCGATGAACGACAACTTGTTCGCGACGGCCGCGTGCTCGCCGACGGGCTTGCCCCACTGCACGCGCACACCCGACCATTCGCGGGCGATCTTCAGCGACCACTTACCCGCCCCGGCGCACATCGCCGGAATCGCCAGCCTGCCCGCGTTGAGCGTGGTGAGCGCGATCTTCAGTCCGTCGCCTTCCCGGCCGATCAGGTTCTCCGGGGGTACCCGGACGTTGTACATCCGGGTGACGCCGTTCTCGATTCCGCGCAGTCCCATGAACGCGTTGCGCCGTTCGACGGTGATGCCGGGTGTGTCGGCCTCGACGACGAAGGCGGAGATGCCGCCGCGGTGGCCTTCGGTCTTCGGTACGCGCGCCATGACGACGAGCAGTTCCGCGACGACGCCGTTGGTCGTCCACAGCTTCACACCGTTCAGTTCGTACGCGGCGCCGTCCTCGATGGGTGTCGCCGACGAAGCCAGCCGCGCGGGGTCCGACCCGACGTCCGGTTCGGTGAGCAGGAAGGCCGAGATGGCGCCGCGCGCACATCGCGGGAGGAATTCGCGCTTCTGCTCGGGAGTGCCGGCGAGCTTGAGCGGCTCGGGGACGCCGATCGACTGATGCGCAGACAGCAGCGCGCCCAGGCTCGGATGCACCGAGGCGACGAGCATCAGCGCCCGGTTGTACGCGACCTGCGAGAGCCCGAGGCCGCCGTACTCCTCGGAGATCTTCAGACCGAAGCATCCCAGGTCGGCGAGGCCGCGGACGTATTCGTCGGGAATACGCGACTGGGATTCGATGACGCTGCCGTCCATCTCCTCGCAGTAGGCGCGGAGTCGGACGAGGAATTCCTCGGCCTTGGCGGCGTCGTCCGCAGCCGGCCGGGGAAACGGATGAACCAGATCCAGCCGGAACCGTCCCAGAAACAGTTCTTTCGCGAAGGAGGGTTTGTCCCAGCCGGATTCCCTCGCCTCCTCTGCGACCGCTCGTGCTTCTTCTTCGGTGACCTTCGGAGCTGAGGTGTCGACCATGACGCGCCTCCTACTGGCGGGTAGTCCTACTCGCCAGTATCCCCCAATCGCCGCGCTCGGGACAGCATTTCCGCTAGTCTTCGGCCGATGCGGACTCCCTCGCGACTCCTGGGTGCCGGCGTGATTCTCCTCTGCCTGCTGGCGCCGTCCGCCGTGGCGCACGCCGCCCCGCTCCCCGACGACTTCCTGTGGGGCGTCGCGACGTCCGGGTTCCAGTCCGAGGGTTCCTCACCCGACAGCAACTGGCGGCGGTACTCCGACTCCGGCCGGACCCACGACGCGATCGGGAACTCCGTCGACTTCCGTCACCGATACGCCGAGGACATCGCCCGCGCCGCGGACCTGGGTGTCGACGTGTTCCGGTTCGGCGTCGAATGGGCGCGGGTGGAGCCGGCCCCCGGTGTGTGGGACGAGACCGCACTGCGGTACTACGACGACGTCGTCCACGAGATCACCCGCCACGGGATGACCCCGATGATCACGCTCGACCACTGGGTGTACCCGGGGTGGGTCGCCGATCAGGGTGGATGGGCCGACCCGGACACCGTCGACGACTGGCTCGCGAACGCGCAGACGGTGGTCGAGCGCTATTCCGGTCTCGGCGCCCTCTGGATCACGATCAACGAACCCACGGTGTACGTGCAGAAGGAACTGACCCTCGGCGGCATCGACCCCGACCGGGCCCCGCAGATGCTCGACCGGCTCGTCGAGGTCCACCGCCGCGCGTACGACCTCATCCACGAGAACGATCCCGGCGCCCGGGTGAGCAGCAACCTCGCGTACATCCCGCCCGCGATGGACGCGCTCGACGCCACCTTCGTCGACCGCGTCCGCGACAAGCTCGACTTCCTCGGCGTCGACTACTACTACGGCCTGTCCCTCGACAACCTCACCGCGGCGAACGCCGTCACCGACGCCTTCTACGACATCAGCCCCCAACCGGACGGCATCTACCACGCCCTGATGCGGTACACCCGCACCTTCCCCGGACTGCCGCTGTACGTCGTCGAGAACGGCATGCCCACCGACGACGCGAAACCCCGACCGGACGGTTACACCCGGTCCGACCACCTCCGCGATCACGTCTACTGGATGGAGCGGGCGCGGGCGGACGGCGCCCCGGTGATCGGATACAACTACTGGTCCATCACAGACAACTACGAATGGGGCACGTTCCGTCCCCGGTTCGGCCTGTTCACCGTCGACGCGCTGATCGATCCGACCCTCACCCGCCGACCGACCGACGCGGTCACGACCTACCGGGACATCGTCGCGAACGGACTCCCCTCCGGCTACGCACCCGCCCGGCGCACCGGTATCTGCTCCCTCGTCGATCCGCCGCTCAGCTGCCTCGATCCCCCGTAGACCGGTCGCCGACGGAACGCGTCGTACCATCACCTGGTGGCGTGGCAGATGTGGTGTGCAGTGCTCGGGGCGTCGTGCGTGATCAGTCTGTCCCCGGGGGCGGGCGCGATCGCGTCGATGGCCACGGGGATGCGGTGCGGGTTGCGACGCGGCTACTGGAACATCGCCGGTCTCCAGCTGGGGCTGCTGCTGCAGATCGCAGTCGTCGCCGCCGGACTCGGCGCGCTGCTCGCCAACTCGACGCTCGCCTTCACCGTGATCAAATGGTTCGGCGTCGCATACCTGGTGTATCTCGGCATTCGGCAGTGGCGGGCGAGCGCGACCGACGTGTCCGGAGTCGACGACGCTGTCGCCGAGACGAGCGGTCCTGCGATGACGCTGCGTGGTTTCCTGGTCAACGCCAGTAACCCGAAGGCCGTCGTCTTCATGCTGGCGGTGCTCCCGCAGTTCATCACCCCGTCGGCACCGCTGCTCCCCCAGTACCTGATCATCGCCGCCACCATGGTCGCGGTCGACGTCGCGGTCATGACCGGCTACACGGGGCTGGCGTCGAAGGTCCTGCGGCTGATGCGCTCACCGCGCCAGCAACGGGCCACGAACCGGACGTTCTCCGGGTTGTTCTTCGTGGCGGCCACGTTCCTCGCGACGATTCGCCGCGCCGTCTGACCCGTGAATACTTGTCGACCGCGCGGGAGGTCGACAAGTACTCATGGGTGAGAATCACATGTCGAGGCCGAGATCCAGCACGGTCACGGAATGGGTGAGCGCACCGACCGCGAGGTAGTCGACACCGGTCCCGGCGTAGTCGGCCGCGACGTCCAGCGTGAGACCACCCGACGATTCCAGCTTGGTGGCGGGCGCGGCGGCGTCGCGGCGTTGCACGGCGATCTGCGTCTGCCACAGCGGGAAGTTGTCGAGCAGCACCAGCTCGACGTTCTCGGCCAGCACCTCGTCGAGCTGCGAGAGGCTGTCGACCTCCACCTCGCATTCGATGTCCGGTGCCGCGGCGCGCACGGCCCGCAGGGCCGCCACCACCGATCCGGCCGCCGCGACGTGGTTGTCCTTGATCAGTGCCGCGTCGCCGAGACCCATCCGGTGGTTGACGCCGCCGCCCACCCGGACGGCGTACTTCTGCAGCGCTCGCAGGCCCGGCAGCGTCTTGCGGCTGTCGCGGATCTTCGCCCCGGTGCCGTCGACCGCATCCACCCACGCGGCGGTCGCGGTGGCGATGCCGGACAGGTGGCACACCAGGTTCAGCATCGTCCGCTCCGCGGTGAGCAGCGCCTGGGTCGGCGCAGACATCGTCAGCACGGCCTGCCCGGGGGCGACGCGGGTGCCGTCGGCGACGCGGTCGAGGACCTCGTAGCGACCCGACCCGATCACCTCGTCGAGCACCAGCAGTCCCACGTCGAGACCGGCGACGGTGCCGTGCGCGCGCGACACCACGGACGCCTTGGCCACCGCATCGGCCGGGACCGTGGACGACGACGTCACGTCCGGTCCGTATCGCAGGTCCTCGTCGAGGGCGAGACGCACGAGGGTGCGCACCTCGTCCGCGTCCAGACCGTCCGGAAGAGCGTGGTCGGCCATCACAGCACTCCTGTCAGTTGGGGTTCGAGAAGCTCGAGTTCGCCGTCGCGCAGGCGCACGTGCGTGCTGCGGCGCCACTCGTCGGACGTCTCGGGGTAGTCGCTGCGGGTGTGACATCCGCGGCTCTCGGTCCGCGCACCTGCGGCGAGCACGAGCGCGGTCGCCGCGAGTGTCAACGCGGCGTCCTCGAGCGCGGTTTCCCCCGCCGGCACCGTGCGGGGAGAGGCCGCCAGGGAGGCGGCTACCGCCCCGAGGCCCGCACCGTCCCGCACGACGGACGCGTTGTCGGTCATCCACTGCTGCATCAGTTCCCGCGGCGCGGTCGGGAGCGCACGCTGCACGGGGTCGGACGCCTCCACGCGGACGCCGGCCCGCTCGACGGCCGCGGCGCCGACACGCTCGCCGACCACCAACCCCTCCAGGAGACTGTTGGAGGCCAACCGGTTGGCGCCGTGCAACCCGGTCCGGGCCACTTCGCCCGCCGCGTAGAGGCCGGCGACCGCGGTGCGTCCGTGGACGTCGGCGACCACTCCGCCGCACGAATAGTGCGCGGCGGGTGCGACCGGAATCAGTTGCTCGCGTGGGTCGATTCCGGCGTCCAGGCAGGACGCGGTCACGGTCGGGAACCGCTCGGCGAACCCGGGCAGGCGACGAGCGTCGAGGTAGACGTGGTCGTGCCCCAGTTCGCGCAGCCGGGACGCGATCGCCCGCGACACCACGTCGCGGGGCGCCAGGTCGCCGCGCGGATGCACCCCGGCGGTGACGGACTCACCGTGTGCGTCGACGAGGATCGCGCCCTCGCCGCGGACGGCCTCGCTGATCAGCGGGCGACGGCCGAGACCGCCGGGCGTGAACAGCACGGTCGGGTGGAACTGCACGAACTCCAGATCGGCGACGGCCGCCCCGGCGTCCAGTGCGAGGGCGATGCCGTCCGCGGTGGCTCCGGGCGGGTTGGTGCTGCAGGCGTACAGCTGCCCGAGACCGCCGGTCGCCAGCAGAACGGCGGGCGCATGGATCACACCGAGTCCGCGCGGGGAGTCCACGAGTACGCCCGTGACCCCGCGCGCATCGGTGAGCACCCGGACAGCGGACGCACCGAACAGGACCGGGAGCCCGGCCGCGCCCAGCGCGCGCTGCACCTCGGCGCCCGTGGCGTCGCCGCCGGCGTGGATGATCCGCCGGGTGCTGTGCCCGCCCTCGCGGGTGCGAGAGACGGTTCCGTCGCGGCCGCGGTCGAACACCGCACCCAGGTCGGTCAACGCGGCCACCGCGTCGCGGCCGCCCGCGACGATCGACCGAACGGCCTCCTCGTCGCACAGACCCACACCGGCCTCACACGTGTCGGCGACGTGCGACTCCACCGAATCGGTGACGGCGTCACCCACCACCGCGATGCCGCCCTGCGCGTACTGCGTCGCGGTGTCCGCCGGCCCTCCCTTGCTGACGGTGAGCACGGTCAGCCCGCGCAGCGAGGCGGTGCGCGCGGCCGTCAGTCCGGCCACACCCCCGCCCACCACGACGAGGTCGGCGTGCTCTTCCCAGGAAATCCCCCGGGCCGGGCTGCTCACTCGCCGCCGCCCGGGTTTCCGATCTCGATCATGCGCTGCACCGACTTACGGGCCCGCTCCGCGGTTTCGAGGTCGACGTGAACCTCGTCCTTGCCTTCGAGCAGGCAGCGGAGGAGGGCAGCGGGGGTGATCATCTTCATGTACGGGCAGGACGCGCGGTCGTTGACGGCCTGGAAGTCGACCTCCGGCGCGGCCTTGCGCAGCTGGTGCAGCATCCCGACCTCGGTGGCCACCAGAACCTGCTTGGCGCCGGTCGCGCGGGCGGCGTCGAGCATGCCGCCGGTCGACAGGATCTTCACCTTGTCCTCGGGCACGAACCCCTCCCCGGCCAGGTAGAGAGCCGAGGTGGCGCATCCGCACTCGGGGTGCACGAACAGTTCGGCGCCGGGGTGCGCCTTGGCCTGCGCGGTGAGCTCATCGCCGTTGATGCCGGCGTGGACGTGGCACTCACCCGCCCAGATCTGCATGTTCTTGCGCCCGGTGACGCGCTTGACGTGGGCGCCGAGGAACTGGTCGGGAAGGAACAGCACCTCGCGGTCGGGGTCGATCGACGCGACCACGTCGACGGCGTTGGATGACGTGCAGCAGATGTCCGTCAGCCCCTTCACCTCGGCGGTGGTGTTGACGTACGACACGACGACGGCGTCGGGGAACTCGGCCTTCCACTCCCGCAACTGGTCGGCGGTGATCGAGTCGGCCAGGGAGCATCCCGCGCGCTCGTCCGGGATCAGCACCGTCTTGGCCGGGCTCAGGATCTTGGCGGTCTCGGCCATGAAGTGCACACCGCAGAACACGATCGTGTCCTCGGGCGCTTCGGCCGCGATGCGCGAGAGCGCCAGGGAGTCGCCCACGTGGTCGGCGACGTCCTGAATTGCGGGCAGCTGATAGTTGTGCGCGAGGAGGGTCGCCCCCCGCTCCCGTGCCAGCCGTTTGATCTCGGCAGCCCACTCTTCGCTCGCCTCGACGCCCGCGTATCCGCCGGGACCGTCCTGAATCTGCGGGTTGGTACCCGCCCACAACGTCGTGGTCGTCATGGCTTGCTCCTTCACCGTGGACTCGGGCGGGCTGGCCCGAATTTCCGAAATCGAGGTTTTCGACTTAGGGTCGAAAACATGCCCAATAGTAACACCACGCATGAAGTGCTCACCGCGGTGTTCCAGGTTCGCCACTTTCCGGACCACATCACCGCAGGTCACGGCGGTGATCTGCGTCACGCGGCCGGCACCGGCGAGCTTGCCGTACTGCTGTGGCAGCGAGCCCTCGACCCCCAGGCCGGAGCGTGGTCGCTGCCCGGCGGACTCCTCCGTGAAGACGAGGACCTCACGACGTCCGCGCGGCGCCAGCTGGCCGAGAAGGTGGACGTGCGGGAGGTCTCCCACCTCGAGCAGCTGTCGGTGTTCAGCGACCCGCGCCGGGTGCCCGGCCCGCGCACCATCGCGTCGACATTCCTCGGGCTCGTCCCCCTCCCCGCCGACCCGACACTGCCCCCGGACACCGCGTGGCACCCGGTGTCCGCACTCCCGGACATGGCGTTCGATCACGGCACCGTCGTCCGGCACGCGCGCACCCGCCTCGCGGCCAAACTGTCGTACACCAACATCGCATTCGGACTGGCCCCCGACGAGTTCTCCATGTCCACACTCCGCGAGATCTACTGCGCGGCACTGGGTTACCAGGTGGATGCCACCAACCTCCAGCGTGTCCTGGGTCGGCGCGGGGTACTGACGCCCACGGGAAACACGGCACCGTCGGGACGCACCGGCGGGCGCCCGGCCGCGCTCTACCGGTTCACCGACTCCACCCTGCGGGTGACGGACGAGTTCGCCGCCCTTCGGCCGCCGAGCTGACCCGCACCATCAGGCCGCCGCGTTCCCCCTGAGATGCGGTGCGGCGCCGCCACGCCGACGCGACGGAGGACTCGGCGCCGAGCACCGAATCGATCCGGCCGAAGCGTGCGAGGACGCGGTCGAGCAGCGTCTCGACCGCGTCCAGGTAAGCGCCGGTACTCGAAACTGCGGCGGGAGCACGCTGTGAGATCGCCGGGAGTGGGCGGCGTCAGGCCGGGGCGAGGCCCCGCCAGAACGTGTCCGATGCGGCGGTGACCACTTCGTCCACCGGCGCGTCGTCGAGCATTCCGCCGGCGGCGAGGGTCGCGATCCCGTGAAAGGTCGCGAACGCGACGAGGGCGATGCGTGACGCGTTTCCGGGCCCGATCTCGCCCGATTCCTGGGCATCGGCGACGATCCGCACCGTCAGGTCCATAGCAGCGTGGCCTGCGTCCACCAATTCGGGGGCCGCCCCGGGTGCATGCTTGCTGCCGTACATGAGCGCCAGCAGCTCGCGGTGGCCGAGCGCAAACGTCACGTACGCGTCGGCGAGCGCGGCGAAGCGGGCGCGGGCGCGGG
Source organism: Rhodococcus sp. 4CII (assembly GCF_014256275.1). Classification (NCBI taxonomy): domain Bacteria; kingdom Bacillati; phylum Actinomycetota; class Actinomycetes; order Mycobacteriales; family Nocardiaceae; genus Rhodococcus; species Rhodococcus sp. 4CII. The sequence goes on along the minus strand of NZ_JACCFE010000002.1, from coordinate 6,591,494 downwards.
GTTCGGCCTCGTCGACCGCACGTTCCAGCGCCCGCGTGAGACGAACGAAGCCGGATTCCGCGAGCGCTTCCAGCAACGCCCGGCGGTCCCGGAAATGCTTGCTGGGTGCGGCGTGGCTGACCCCGGCCTCGCGGGCGAGCCGGCGCAGGGAGAGTCCGTCGACGCCGTCCTTCTCGAGCGTGTTCTCGGCGCGAGCGAGCAGCACCTGGCGAAGGCTTCCGTGATGGTAGGGCTGTTCGGCGACGGACATGCCGTCAGCCTAACAAGAAGTTGTCGTTGACTACATAGATGACACTGACTACATTCGGATGCACCCCACCGCTAGGAGCAGACATGTCCTTCGACGTATCCGGAACGACCGTCCTCATCACCGGCGCGAGCGCGGGCCTCGGCGTCGAGTTCGCCCGCCGATTCGCGGAGCGGGGCGCCGACCTCGTCCTCGTCGCCCGTCGCGCCGACCGACTCGAGCGACTCGCGACCGAACTCCGCGACAGGCACGGCGTGTCCGTCACCGTTCTTCCGGTCGACCTCGCCACTCCCGGCGCCGGCGAACGACTGCGCAGCGAACTCACCGCCCGCGGCATCCGCGTCGACTCTCTGATCAACAACGCCGGCTTCGGGACGCACGGAGATTTCGCGTCCGCCGATCTTGCTCGGCTCACCTCCGAGATCCAGCTCAACGTCACCACGCTGGTCGATCTGTCGCACACGTTCCTGCCCGACCTGCTCCGGGGACACGGCGCGCTCGTGAACGTGGCGAGCACCGCCGCGTTCCAGCCGACACCGGGAATGGCCGTCTACGGGGCGACGAAGGCGTTCGTCCTCAATTTCACGGAGGCGTTGTGGGCCGAGGCGAGGGGTACCGGCCTCACTGTGCTCGCCGTCTGCCCGGGCGCCACCCGCACCGAGTTCTTCGACGTGGTCGGTTCCGAGGACGCCGCCGTCGGTCGCATGCAGACGCCGGACCAGGTGGTGACGACGACGTTGCGCGCACTGGATCGACGGAGCACGCCGCCGAGCGTCGTCTCCGGGGTGATGAACTGGGTGTCGTCGATCAGCACGCGATTCGCGACGCGCCGCATCGGCGCCCTCGCCAGCGGGCGACTCCTCGGCGACGTGCGCATGCGCACCTCGATCACGACGTGAGCGTCGCGTCGCGCTCGTCCGGCTCGTCGAGGTCGACCGGGTGATCGCCGACGCCGAGATCGTCGTACGGGTTGAGCGCGGCGAGCACCAATGTCAGCACGCACGCGATCAGGGGCTGGAAGATCAGCACGAGCGGCGTGCCGATCCCCGGCGCGACCGACACCACCACCCCGGGCGCGGAGGTGTCGGGGTGGGGAAAACGCAGCGCCGCCACACCGATTCCCCCGAGCGCCATCGCGCACGCGCCGACCACACTGCCGCCGAGGACGGCCCCGAGCGCCACCGGGCCGCGACTTCTGCGCGCCGTCCACGCCGCGACGGCGGTGAGGACGCCGACCACGAGACCTGCGCACGCGAACATTCCGATGGCGTCGAACCGGTGCACGCTCTCCCCCGTCAGCGTCACCGCGCGGTCGGGGGCGACCACCAAAAGACGTTCGGCCGGTGCGAGCACTCCCCACAGCACTCCCACGAGCGCGCTCGCCACCACCGTCCCGCAGAAGATTCCGGCGGCAGAGCGAAGCCTGAAACGCGGGAGTGTGGTCACCTCCCCGACGCTACCGCCGTCCGGCGGAGATCGAGTCGAACACACCGTGGCGGGAACATTTCGCCCACCAGCCGTCGGGGCTGATCTGCACGACCATCCGGCGGCCGCACGCCTCGCAGAACCGTGGCGGCTCGAGTCCCAGCTGCGCGGCCGTGGGAACGGCGTCGTCCACACCGGCCACCACGCGGCGGCCGGTGTAGGGGTTGTATCGTTCCCCACCCGGAACGGTGTCCACCATGGTGGTCACAGGGTGTCGTTCAGTGCCTTGATCGGCATCTGCAGATCGACGAGCAGGTCGAGGTCCTGTTCGGCCGGGCGACCGAGGGTGGTCAGGTAGTTGCCGACGATGACGGCATTGATGCCGCCGAGGATGCCCTGCTTGGCCCCGAGGTCGCCGAGGGTGATCTCGCGGCCGCCGGCGAAGCGGAGGATGGTGCGGGGCAGTGCGAGGCGGAACGCGGCCACCGATTTGAGGGCCTCGCTCGCGGGCAGGACCTCGAGGTCGCCGAACGGGGTCCCGGGACGGGGGTTGAGGAAGTTGAGCGGGACCTCGTCGGGTTCGAGTTCCGCGAGGTTGGCCGCGAACTCGGCGCGCTGCTCGAGGCTTTCACCCATGCCGAGGATGCCGCCGCAGCACACCTCCATGCCGGCTTCGCGCACCATGCGGAGGGTGTTCCAGCGTTCGTCCCAGGTGTGGGTGGTGACGACGTTCGGGAAGTGCGACTTCGACGTCTCGAGGTTGTGGTTGTAGCGGTGGACGCCCATCGCGGCGAGCTGGTCGACCTGTTCCTGGGTGAGCATGCCGAGCGAGCAGGCGATCTGGATGTCGACCTCGTTGCGGATCGCTTCGATGCCGGCGGCGACCTGCGCGAGCAGGCGCTCGTCGGGGCCGCGGACGGCGGCGACTATGCAGAATTCGCTGGCCCCGGACTTGGCGGTCTGCTTCGCGGCCTCGACGAGCGAGGGGATGTCGAGCCACGCCGCCCGCACGGGTGACTGGAACAGTCCGGACTGGGAGCAGAAGTGGCAGTCCTCGGGGCAGCCGCCGGTCTTGAGGCTGATGATGCCCTCGACCTCGACCTCGGGGCCGCACCACTTCATGCGCACGTCGTGGGCGAGGGCGAGCAGTTCTTCGAGGCGGTCGTCGGGAAGTTGCAGAACTTCGAACACCTGACTCTCGGTCAGCGCTTCGCCGCGCTCGAGAACCTGATCACGCGCGAGTGCGAGGATGTCTGTCTGTACCGGGGCCGAGGTCACACGTATCTCCTGGAAAGCGGGCCGATCACGTGTCGCGGATCGACGGAACCGAAAAATTGAACACCGTACAAGTTGAACGGTGTTCACGTTAGATCCGTGGTGGAATACTGTCAAAGCCGAAGCGGACTTTTCGACGAGATGGGGAGATCACACAGTGCAATTGCGACGAGGCGACGTACTCGACGGCGCAATGGCGATCCTCGACGAGTTCGGCCTCGCCGACCTCACGATGCGCCGACTCGCAACGGCACTCGGGGTTCAGCCGGGCGCCCTGTACTGGCATTTCCCCAACAAGCAGACGTTGCTCGGCGCCCTCGCCGACAAGATCCTCGAAGACGTCGACGCCCCCGTCACGGCCCCGGGCTGGGACGCGGAGTTCACCGAACTCGCCCACCGTCTCCGCACCGCACTGCTCGCCCACCGCGACGGCGCCGAACTGGTCTCCGCCACGTACGCGTCCCGCATGACGAACTCCCGGGTCCGGGAGAGCTTCGCCGCGGTCGGCCTGCGGTCCGGGCTGTCCCGCGAACACGCGGAACTGTCGTCCTACTCGCTGCTGTACTACGTCCTCGGCCACACGGTCGACGAGCAGTCGCGGGCGCAGATGGAGTCGGCAGGCGCTCTCACCCGGGCCGCTCTCTCCCCCGACGCGCCGCAGTCGCCGATCGCGGCGTACGACGACGACCTCCTCGACGGCGATCCGGACGTCCGGTTCGACTTCGGCCTGTCGCTGTTCGTCGACGGAATTCGCGCACGCCTGAAAGACTCCGCCCACCGCCCCTGATCGAGCACAATTGAGTCGACGTCGCGTCGGCCACCTGCGGACCGCGCGGCGCCCCCGACGGCCCAGGGACGGACGCGATGACGTCTTCACTCGGCCGCCGCGCCGGAACGGCTCTCGCGGCGGCACTCGCACTGTCACTTCTCGGCGCGCCCACCCAGGCCGCGGCGCAGCCTGCAGGCGGCGAACCGGGAGCCGTCGTCGTCGCGACGCCGGTGGCGCCGGACGCGAGACCGCCGGGCGTTGCCGAGGCCACGTACGTCACCTATTGGACGACGGGGCCGATGGACGAACCCGCGCTCAGCTCCGGCGCGATCCTGCTGCCACCCGGGGAGACGCCGCCCGGCGGGTGGCCCGTCGTGTCCTGGGCCCACGGAACGGTCGGTATCGCGGACGCGTGCGCGCCGACGGTGACGGGGAAACTCGTCGGACCGTACGTCCAAGCCTGGCTGGATCGGGGATACGCCGTCGCCGCAACGGATTACGTCGGGCTCGGCACTCCCGGTGTGCACCCGTACCTGGACGGGCCCGCGGAGGCGCACAGCGTGATCGACATGGTGCGGGCGGCGCGTGCCGTCACACCGTCCCTGTCGGATCGGTGGGTCGCGATCGGCCAATCCCAGGGTGGCCACGCGGCTCTCGTCGCCGCCTCGTTGGCCACCACGTACGCGCCCGAGCTCGACTTCCGGGGCACCGTCGCCACCGGCGCCCCGTCCAATCTCGAGAACCTGGCGCCGCTCGTCGGCCCGGGCTTCCCTCAGATTCCCCTCACCGGGAGCACGGTGTTCGTGGCGTACGCGCTCGCCGGGCTCCGCGCGTCACGGCCCGACCTCGACATCGACAGCTACCTGACCCCGCTCGGCATCGACGTTCTCGATCGCGTCGAATCGCTCTGCTACGAGGAGGCCGCACCCCAACTCGGCGGCATCTCGATCGGACAGTTGATGTCGCGGCCGCTCGACGACCCGGCCGTCCTGGCGGCGTTGCGCACCACCCTCGGCGTGCCCGTGCGCGGCTACGACCGCCCGCTGTTCATCGGCCAGGGCCTGTTCGACGACGTCGTCCCCATCGCGCTCACCTGGAAGTTCACCGCCGACCTCACGGCGAACGGACAGAGCTTCGTGTTCCGGACGTACCCGACGGGCCACCTCCAGACCATGCCCGCGTCCCTGCCGGACACCAGCGCGTTCGTCCGGAGCCTGTTGGACTGATTCACTGGTAAGACCACTTGACCTCTTACCTGTCTTCGTTCTAGTGTCGGGTCATGATGTTCGAGCCGATCGCGCGGAAATCCGCCTCCACCGAAGTCTTCGACCAGATCACCGCACGGGTGCTGGGCGGCGACCTCACCGCCGGCGAAGCCCTTCCGAGCGAGCGACGCCTCGCCGAGGCGTTCGGGGTGTCGCGGCCCGCGGTCCGGGAAGCGATCCAGAAACTGGCCCAGGCGGGACTCGTCGAGGTCCGGCAGGGGGACGCCACCTCGGTCCGCGACTTCCGGCAGCACGGCGGGCCCGAACTGCTGTCCCAGTTGCTCGTTCGCGGCGGCGAACCCGACTTCGCGGTGGTCCGCAGCGTGCTCGAGGCCCGGCGGATGATCGGCGTGCAGGTTGCCCGGCTCGCCGCGACCCGGGCAACCGACGAGTCGGGAGCGGTCCTCCGGGCTGCGGTCGATCACCTCGCGTCCGCCAGCGACCCCGTCGCGCAGCAGGTCGGCGCCCTGGCCTTCTGGGAGCGCGTGGTCGACACCGCCGATTCCATCGCGTTCCGCCTCATCTTCAACAGCCTTCGCAACGCGTACGAACCGACCATGACGGCCATGGCCGCCGTCATGGTCGCCGAGGTCGGTCGCACCGACCTGTACCGCGGCCTGGCTGAGGCGATCTCCGCGCACGACGACGATCTCGCGGCGCAGACCGCCATCACCCTCCTCGACCTCGGGACGGCGGCCGTGACCGCCGTGATCGACACACTGCAGCACGATTCGGAGAAGGACACATGACCACGACACCTCCCGCAGATCGCCGCCAACGCAGGTCGATCAGCCTCCGCGACGCCGCGGACCAGTTCCGCCGCCACCCGTCCCCGTGGATGATCGGCGGCATGCTGATCGCCGCGGCGACCGCCCGCCTCGCCGTCGGCGACTGGCAGATCACCGACGCCGTCGTTCCCGTGGTGATGCTGGCGGTGTTCCCGTTCGCCGAATGGGTCATCCACGTGTGCATCCTGCACTCGAAGCCCCGGAAAGTCCTGGGCCTGACCGTCGATTCGCTCCTCGCCCGGAAGCACCGCGAGCACCACGTCGATCCCCGCGACGTGCCGCTGATCTTCATCCCGTGGCAGACATTGACGTGGTTGATCCCGGTGCTCGTGGCCACTGCGCTGCTCGCGTTTCCGCGCGTCGGGCTCGGACTGACGTTCCTGGTGGTGCTGAGCATCCTGGGCGTGCTGTACGAATGGACGCACTACCTCATCCACAGCGACTACAAGCCGAACTCACGCCTGTACCGGGCGATCTGGCGCAACCACCGTCACCACCACTACAAGAACGAGCACTACTGGTTCACGGTGACCACCTCGGGCACCGCCGACCGGATCCTCGGCACCGACCCCGACCCCGACTCGGTGGAGAAGTCGCCCACCGCCCGCAACCTCCACTCCGTGCGCTGACGCACCCGTCGGCGCTAACCGCGGCGAAAGAGCTTGTTGCCCAACCAGACGAGCGGGTCGTACCGGCGGTCGACCACCCGCTCCTTCATCGGAATGATCGCGTTGTCGGTGATCTTGATCCCCTCCGGGCACACCTCGGTGCAGCACTTGGTGATATTGCAGAGCCCGAGACCGAAATCTTCCTGCGCCGCGTCACGACGGTCGGCCGTGTCGAGTGGATGCATCTCCAGTTCCGCGACGCGGATGAAGAAGCGGGGACCGGAGAACGCCGGCTTGTTGTCGTCGTGATCACGGACGACATGGCACGTGTTCTGACACAGGAAACACTCGATGCACTTGCGGAACTCCTGCGACCGCTCGACGTCGACCTGCTGCATCCGGTACTCGCCCGGCCCGAGCCCCGGCGGCGGGGTGAACGACGGGATTTCCCGGGCCTTCTCGTAGTTGAACGACACGTCCGTGACGAGGTCCCGGATGACCGGGAACGCCCGCAGCGGCGTCACCGTGACAACCTCGTCCTCCGTGAACGTCGACATCCGCGTCATGCACATCAGCCGTGGCCGCCCGTTGATCTCCGCGGAACACGACCCGCATTTGCCCGCCTTGCAGTTCCACCGCACCGCCAGATCCGGGGCCTGAGTGGCCTGCAACCGGTGGATGATGTCGAGCACCACCTCACCCTCGTTGACGGGAATGGAGTAGTCCTGCAGGGCACCGCCGTCGGCGTCGCCGCGCCACACCCGGAACCGTGCGTCGTAACCCATCTCAGGCCTGCCTTCCCGGATGTTCCGCGAGTTCGGCGTCCGTGTAGTACTTGGCGAGTTCGTCGATGTCGAAGAGTTCCAACAGGTCTGCGCGCATCGGTACCTGAGGCTCGCGGGTCACCGTGACGTCCGGGACCACCGAATCGGGATGTGCGGACATGTCGCCGACCACGCTGCACACCAGCAGCGTGTTGCGCCACTCCGATTCCATGCTCGGGTGGTCGTCCCGGGTGTGCCCGCCGCGACTTTCGGTGCGCAGCAGCGCCGCCTGCGCGACGCATTCGCTGACCAGCACCATGTTCCGCAGGTCGACGGCGAGGTGCCAGCCCGGGTTGAACTGGCGGTGCCCCTCGACCTCGACTCCCCCGATACGGCCCTTGATCTCGGTGAGTTTCTCCACGGCGCGGACGATTTCGTCTTCCTTGCGGATGATGCCGACGAGGTCGTTCATGGTCTGCTGCAGTTCGGTGTGGAGAGTGTAGGGATTCTCGGTGGTGCCACCCTCCCCGACCGCGGGGTCGAAAGGCGACAACAACATCCGGGCCGCCGCGTCCACCGCGTCGGCGGAGACGACCGGACGTTCCTGCAACGACTTCACGTACTCCGCCGCCCCCAGTCCCGCACGGCGACCGAACACGAGTAGGTCGGACAGCGAGTTGCCGCCGAGCCGGTTGGAACCGTGCATCCCGCCGGAGCACTCCCCCGCGGCGAACAGACCGGCGACGCTCGACGACCCGCTGTCGGGGTCGACCTCGATGCCGCCCATCACGTAATGGCAGGTGGGCCCGACCTCCATCTGTTCCTTCGTGATGTCGACGTCGGCGAGTTCCTTGAACTGGTGGTACATCGAGGGCAGCCGCCGCACGATTTCGTCGGCGGGCATCCGCGAGGCGATGTCGAGGTACACGCCGCCGTGCGGTGTCTGCCGGCCTGCCTTGACCTCGGAGTTGATGGCCCGGGCCACCTCGTCGCGGGGAAGCAGATCCGGTGTGCGGCGGTTGTTGTCGGAGTCCTTGTACCAGCCGTCGGCCTCTTCCTCGGTCTCCGCGTACTGGCCTTTGAAGACCGGCGGGATGTACGAGAACATGAACCGGTCGCCTTCGGAGTTCTTCAGCACACCACCGTCACCGCGGACGCCCTCCGTCACGAGGATGCCCTTGACGCTGGGCGGCCACACCATGCCGGTGGGGTGAAACTGGACGAATTCCATGTTGATGAGGTTGGCGCCGGCGCGCAGGGCGAGGGCGTGACCGTCGCCGGTGTACTCCCACGAGTTGGACGTCACCTTGAACGATTTGCCGATCCCGCCGGTGGCCATCACGACGGCCGGCGCCTCGAACAGGACGAAACGTCCACTCTCACGCCAGTATCCGAAGGCACCCGAGATCCGGTCGCCGTCCTTGGTGAGTTCGGAGATCGTGCATTCGGCGAAGATCTTGATCCGGGCCTCGTAGTCGCCACTGGCGGCGAAATCCTCCTGCTGCAGCGACACGATCTTCTGCTGCATGGTGCGGATCAGTTCGAGACCGGTGCGGTCGCCGACGTGCGCGAGCCGCGGATAGGTGTGACCACCGAAGTTGCGCTGGCTGATCCGGCCGTCGGGAGTCCGGTCGAACAGCGCGCCGTACGTCTCGAGTTCCCACACCCGGTCGGGCGCCTCCCGCGCGTGCAGTTCGGCCATCCGCCAGTTGTTGAGGAACTTGCCGCCGCGCATCGTGTCCTGGAAATGGGTCTGCCAGGTGTCCTTCTCGTTGGCGTTTCCCATCGCGGCGGCGCAGCCGCCCTCCGCCATGACCGTGTGCGCCTTGCCGAACAGCGACTTGCAGACGACGGCAACCGACAGGCCCTGTTCCCGGGCCTCGATGACCGCGCGCAGTCCGGCGCCACCGGCACCGATGACCACGACGTCGTACTGGTGGCGTTCGACTTCCGTCATTCCACTCCCTCGTCGGTGAAGTCAGTTGATCAGGCGCAGGTCGGAGATGGTGCCGCTGGACACGAGCATCACGTAGAAGTCGGTGACGATCAGCGTGGCCAGGGTCGTCCAGGCGAGCTGCATGTGGCGGGTGTTCAGCTTGCCGACCCCGGTCCACAGCCGGTACCGGATCGGGTGCTTGGAGAAGTGCGTGAGCCTGCCACCCACGACGTGCCGGCAGGAATGACAGGACACGGTGTACGCCCAGAGCAGGATCACGTTGCAGACCAGGATGAGGGTGCCGAGTCCGATCCCGAAGCCGCCGTCCGCGCCGTGGAACGAGCGGATCGCGTCGTAGGTGTTGATCAGCGAGACGACGAGAGCGACGTAGAAGAAGTACCGGTGAGCGTTCTGCACGATCAGCGGGAGGCGCGTCTCACCGGTATAGGTGCGGTGGGGTTCCGCGACCGCGCAGGCGGGCGGCGACAGCCACACGGACCGGTAGTAGGCCTTGCGGTAGTAGTAGCAAGTGAGCCGGAATCCGAGCAGGAACGGCAGCACCAGGAACCCGAGCGGGATGATCATCGGCAACTCGCCGATGGGTGTCCCGAAGTCGCTCGAACCGGGGACGCACGAATCGCTCAGGCACGGCGAGTAGAACGGGGTCAGATAGTGGTAGTCCTCGACCCAGTACGCGGTGCGAACCCACGACCGGATCGACGCGTACACGACGAACACGGACAGGCCGAGGACAGTCAGCAGCGGGGCCAGCCACCACCGGTCGGTGCGGAGGGTGCGTTCCGCGATCCGGGCACGCGTCGGCGACCCGACGCCGGCACTTTCGGGATTCTTCGGCGGCGCGCTCATCCGCGCTCGTAGTGGAGCCCGCCCAGCCCCTCGTCGTCGACACCGAGCCACATCGACGCGTCGTACGGGGTGTCCGACACCTTGATTCGCTCCACCGGTTCGCGGTGGACGACGTTCGGTGGCGACGAGTCGAGGTCGCGCGCGTCGATCTCGAGGCGCTCCAGATCGTTGCTCAGTCGCCGCACGGATGCGGCGTCGCCGTACATCGTTTGCAACGAACCGACAGCGCGCCGAAGGCGGTCGATGGTGCGATTCAATTCGAGCATTTCGGAGGTCGACATGTGACCCCTCCCAACCCAGCCGGATGACGCCGTGACACGAATCACACTACCGACATGCCGGGTGCCTCGCGCACATTTCGGCCCCCAACTCGCCGCTACGAATTTCGGCGGGCCGCCGCGTGTGTCGATGACGTGCAGAGTCCGACGTGTCGATGACGTGCAGAGTCCGTCGATGACTTTTGGTGGGCCGCCGAGTCGATACCTGTAGGACGACCGCCAACGAACCCACCCGGAGGACATCATGGCCGACGCCACGATCGGAAGCATCCTGCTCGCCAGCACACACCCCGAACGGCTGCGGGACTGGTACACCGCGGCGTTCGCGCCGAAGGTCGAACGGACCCCCGCCGAACCGGGCTACGACGTCCTCGACTTCGACGGCTTCTACATCATGCTCGACCGGCGCGACGACGTAGGTGACACGAATCCCGAACCGGGACGCGTCCTCCTCAACGTGGAGGTCACCGACGCCCGCGCCGCGGCCGGTCGCCTCGACGACCTCGGTGCCACGTGGCTGTCCCCGCTCGAAGACCGCGACGGCAGCTGGTTCGGCACCGCCGTCGATCCCGACGGCAACTACGTCCAGATCATCGAGCTCAGCGCCCGGGCGCGCGCCGAGATGTCCTGACCCTCACGAAAAGAGACCACACATGTTGAATCATGCGAGAGCATTCAGCGGATTCGCCGTCGACGACATCGCCGCGGCCAAATCCTTCTACTCCGACACCCTGGGACTCGAGGTCACCGAGGAGAAGATGGGTCTGCTCGGCCTGCATCTCCCCCAGGGTCCGGTGGTGCTGATCTACCCGAAACCCGATCACACGCCGGCATCGTTCACCATCCTGAACTTCGCCGTGGACGACGTCGACAAGACCGTCGACGCCCTCACCGAGCGCGGAATCCGGTTCCTGCGATACGACGGATTCGACCAGGACGACAAGGGGATCATGCGCGGCCACGGTCCCGATATCGCCTGGTTCACCGACCCCGCGGGCAACGTGCTGTCGGTGCTCAGGGAATCCTGACGCCCGCGGATCGGCGCGCGGTGACCGTCGCCGTCAGCCAGGTCGCGTCGAACCAGGTGGACGCGGCCGCACCGAACGACGCCGCGTCGAGGCGTCCGCTGCCCGCGGGCACCGAGCCGGCGATGTCGATTCCGGTCACCGCGGGCAGGTCCGCGAGATTGCACCGCTCGGCGAGGTCCGGATCGTCCGGCCACGACCCGATCACCGTGCCGGCGCAGACCAGGCCGGCCGCCGACAGCGCCCGGATCGTGAGGTCGGTGTGGTTGAGGGTGCCGAGCCCGGCGGCGGCGACCACGACGGCCGGAGCGTCGAGGGCGAGCGCGAGATCGACGAGAGTGAAACCGTCGGCCCCCAGCCGCACCAGCAGGCCGCCCGCGCCCTCGACGAGCACCAGGTCGTGCCCGGCGTCGAGGGCGCGGACCGTCTCGACGACGTCGGCGCAGCGCAGCATCGGCAGGCCGCTGCGCCGGGCGGCGGTGTCGGGGGCGAGTGGTTCGGGGTAGCGAGCGAGTTCCACGACCGCCGTGACACCGGACAGTCTGGTCACCTCGGCCAGATCGCCCGGTTCGCCGGGAGCGACGCCGGTCTGGGCGGGCTTGCACACCGCCACGGACAGGCCGGCTGCGCGTGCCGCCGCCGCGAGCGCGGCCGTGACCACCGTCTTACCGACGTCGGTCGACGTTCCGGTGATCACCAGGACGCTCATGCCGACGCTCCCGCCAGGACGTCCGTGAGCACGGTCTCGATCCGCGCGAGTTCGTCCTGATCGAGCGTCGCCCGGGCGGTGAGCCGCAGACGCGACGTGCCCTCGGGCACCGACGGGGGCCGGAAGCAGCCGACGTGCAGCCCCTGGTCGCGGCATGCGGCGGCCGCGTCGACGGCACGCTGCGGGTCGCCGAGGATCACGGAGACCACGGCGGACTCGGGGGTTCCGGCACCGGTGAATCGGGCCAGATCCTGCGCGCGGTCCAGGACGGACTGTGCACGGTGGGGTTCGCGCCGCAGCACGCCGAGGGCCGCCCGCGCCGCCCCGACGGCCGCCGGGGCCAGTCCGGTGTCGAAGATGAACGTGCGCGCGGCGTCGACGAGATGCGCGCGGACCTTCTCCGACGCCAGCACCGCGCCGCCCTGGCTGGCCAGCGACTTCGACAGCGTGGCGGTGACGACGATGTCGGGTTCGCCCGCGAGCCCCACCTCGTGCACGAGTCCGCGTCCCCCTGCGCCGCGGACTCCTACTCCGTGCGCCTCGTCCACGACGAGGAACGCGCCGTGCTCGCGGCACACCCGGTGGAGTGCGACGAGCGGTGCCAGATCGCCGTCCGCACTGAACACCGAATCGGTGACGACCAGCGCCCGCTCCTCCGGCCGGGTGGCCAGAGCACTGCGGACGAAGTCGAGATCGGAGTGCGGTGCGACGGCCACCCGGGCCCGGGACAGCCGGCAGGCGTCGACGAGCGAGGCGTGGCTGCCCGCATCGGAGACGATCAGTGACCCGGCGCCGGACAGTGCGGTGACGGCACCGAGATTCGCGGTGTATCCGGAGGAGAACACCAGCCCGGCCTCGGCGCCGACGAACTCGGCGAGTTCCGATTCGAGCAGTTCGTGCTCGGTGGTCGATCCCGTGACCAGACGCGAGCCGGTGGCCCCCGCGCCCCAGCGGCGGAGTGCGGTCATCGCGCCGTGCAGCACCTCCGGGTGCCGAACGAGCCCGAGGTAGTCGTTGGACGCCAGGTCGATGAGCGCGTTGCCGGGCGTGCGGGGACGCAGCTCGCGGCGCAGCCCCGCGGCGCGCCGCCGGTCCTCGACGTCGTCGAGCCAGGTGGTGAAGGTGCGGTTGGTACTCACGTTCGGCACGATACCCGAACTTGAACGGTGTTCAACCCGGGTGGGCCCGCTTTTCATCGGGTGGCTAGGGTCGAGACCGTGACCTCTCCGAGCCTCTCCGCCGACGACATCACGTCCCTCGACGCCTCGCTGCTCTGGCATCCGTACGGCGCGTTCCCCGCCTCGACCACCCCGCTCGTGGTGACCGAGGCGTGCGGGACGCGCCTGACCCTCGCCGACGGTCGCGAACTCGTCGACGGCATGAGTTCGTGGTGGGCCGCCGTCCACGGCTACCGGCATCCCGTCCTCGACGCCGCGGCGACCGCGCAGCTCGGGCGAATGAGTCACGTGATGTTCGGCGGGCTCACCCACGAACCTGCCGCGCGACTGGCCCAGCTGCTCGTGGAGATCACCCCGGACGGCCTGGACACGGTGTTCCTCGCCGATTCCGGTTCGGTGTCCGTCGAGGTCGCCGTGAAGATGTGCCTGCAGTACTGGCGCAGTCGCGGCAGACCGGAGCGGCATCGGCTGCTCACCTGGCGCGGCGGCTACCACGGCGACACGTTCGCGCCGATGAGCGTCTGCGACCCGGACGGCGGCATGCACTCCCTGTGGACGGACGTCCTGGCCCGGCAGGTCTTCGCGGGACCGCCGCCGCGCGACTTCGACGCGCAGTACGTCGCGGAGTTCGAGCGCCTGGTGGCAGCGCATGCCGGCGAACTGGCGGCGGTCATCGTGGAGCCGGTGGTGCAGGGCGCCGGCGGCATGCGGTTCCACGACCCCCGGTACCTGTCGGAGCTGCGGCGGATCTGCGACGAGCACGAACTTCTGCTGGTGTTCGACGAGATCGCGACCGGTTTCGGCCGCACCGGCGAGCTGTTCGCCGCGGACCACGCCGGCGTCGGCCCCGACATCATGTGCGTCGGCAAAGCCCTCACCGGCGGTTACATGACGCTCGCGGCGACACTCTGCTCCACCGACGTGGCGGAGACCATCAGCGCCGGCGAGGCGGGTGGTCTGATGCACGGGCCCACGTTCATGGCCAATCCGCTCGCCTGCGCGGTCGCGGTGGCGTCGATCGAACTCCTGCTGTCGCGCGACTGGCGAGGCGAGGTCGCGAACGTGCGCCGCGAACTCGAATCGGGTCTCGCACCGGCGCGGGAACTCCCCGGCGTCCGGGACGTCCGGGTGCTCGGCGCGATCGGGGTGATCGAACTCGCCGAACCCGTCGACATGCGGTTCGCGACCGACGCCGCGGTGGCGGCCGGCGTCTGGTTGCGGCCGTTCCGGAATCTGATCTACGCGATGCCGCCGTATGTGTGCACCAGCGAGGACGTGCGGAAGATCACAACCGGAATGCTTGCTGCCGCACGGACCTCCACCCAGAGCTGACGGTGCGCTCTCGTCGGGCTGAGAGCGACGCGAACGCGGGCTAGTGTTCTCGATATGGAAGCGAGCGAGTCGACCGGCACCACTCACATTCCCGTGTGGCCCGGCAGCGCCTACCCGCTGGGCGCCACCTACGACGGAGCCGGGACTAACTTCTCATTGTTCTCCGAGGTCGCCGAGGCGGTCGATCTGTGCCTGATCGCGAAGGACGGCACCGAGACGCGGGTGCGGCTCGACGAGGTCGACGGCTACGTGTGGCATGCGTACCTGCCGACCGTCGTGCCCGGGCAGCGGTACGGGTACCGGATCCACGGCCCGTGGGACCCCGCCGCCGGGCACCGCTGCGACCCGAGCAAGCTTCTCCTCGACCCCTACGGCAAGGCGTTCGACGGAGACTTCGACGGAGACCGCTCCCTGTTCTCCTACGACATCGAGGCGCCCGCCGATGCCGCCCCTGAGGAACCGGAGGAGACCGCCCCGATCGTCGACACCGACGACGACATCGAGGCGGAGGACGCGGAGGAGCCCGCCGCGGAACCCGAGGAGAACTCCGCGCCGGGGCTGCCGGGACACGACTCGCTCGGTCACACGATGACGACGGTCGTGATCAACCCGTTCTTCGACTGGGCCGCGGACCGCGCGCCGAAACATCCGTACCACGACACCGTGATCTACGAAGCCCACGTCAAGGGCATGACGGCGACGCATCCCGGGGTACCGGAGGAGCTCCGCGGCACGTACGCGGGTCTGGCGCATCCGGTGATCATCGATCACCTCGTCGACCTCGGGGTCACCGCGATCGAACTGATGCCGGTGCACCAATTCATGCACGACCAGACCCTCCTCGACAAGGGGCTGCGGAACTACTGGGGCTACAACACGTTCGGCTTCCTCGCCCCGCACACCGGGTATTCGTCGGCGGAGAAGCCGGGCGCCGCGGTGTCCGAGTTCAAGGCGATGGTGCGCTCGTTCCACGAGGCGGGTATCGAGGTGATCCTCGACGTGGTCTACAACCACACCGCCGAGGGCAATCATCTCGGCCCGACCATCTCGTTCCGCGGCATCGACAACGCCGCCTACTACCGGTTGGTCGACGGCGACGCCGAGCACTACATGGACTACACCGGCACCGGGAACAGCCTCAACGCCCGGCACCCGCACACGCTGCAGCTGATCATGGATTCACTGCGATACTGGGTCACCGAGATGCACGTCGACGGATTCCGGTTCGACCTGGCGTCCACGCTTGCCCGCGAACTGCACGACGTCGACCGGCTGTCCGCGTTCTTCGACCTCGTCCAGCAGGACCCGATCGTCAGCCAGGTCAAGCTCATCGCCGAACCGTGGGACATCGGCGAGGGCGGCTACCAGGTGGGCAACTTCCCCGGCCTGTGGACGGAGTGGAACGGCAAATACCGCGACACGGTCCGCGACTACTGGCGGGGCGAACCGGCGACGCTCGGCGAATTCGCGTCCCGGCTCACCGGCTCGTCCGACCTCTACGAGGCGACCGGTCGCCGCCCCGGCGCGAGCATCAACTTCGTCATCGCCCACGACGGCTTCACCCTGCACGACCTGGTGTCGTACAACGAGAAGCACAACGAGGCCAACGGCGAGGGCAACAACGACGGCGAGAGCCACAACCGGTCCTGGAACTGCGGCGTCGAGGGGCCGACGGACGATCCGGACATCCTCGATCTGCGCGGGCGGCAGAGCCGCAACATCCTGGCCACCCTGCTGCTCAGTCAGGGGACGCCGATGCTGGCGCACGGCGACGAGATGGGCCGCACCCAGCAAGGCAACAACAACGTCTACTGCCAGGACTCGGAACTGTCCTGGATGGACTGGTCGCTGGCCGACTCCAACGCAGACCTGGTGGAATTCACCAAACGGGTGATCGCACTGCGGATGAAGAATCCGGTGTTCCGTCGCCGCCGGTTCTTCGAGGGCACCCCCATCCGCAGCGGTGACCAGACCCGCGACATCGCCTGGCTCACCCCGGGCGGCGAGGAGATGACCCCCGAGGACTGGGACAGCGGTTTCGGGAAGTCGCTGGCGGTGTTCCTGAACGGCGAGGGCATTCCGGAACCCAATCACCGTGGCGAGCGGGTGGTCGGCGACTCGTTCCTGCTGTGTTTCAACGCCCACGACGAGGAGATCGAATTCTCCACGCCCAACTCCGATTACGCCGACGAATGGGCGGTCGTGCTCGACACCGCCGTCCCGACCGGAGCGAAGGAGGCGGTGATCAAGGCCGGCGATCCGCTGCAGGTCGAGGCCCGGTCGCTGGTCGTGCTGCGCCGGACCGCGTGAGCCGGGGACGAGGAATGTCGATCACGGCAACGTACCGGGTCCAGCTGCGTGGTGACTGCTTCACCCTGGCGGAGGCCGCCGCGGTCGCCGGCTATCTCGACGACCTGGGGATCTCGCACGTCTACCTGTCGCCGATCCTGACGGCCACCACCGGATCGACCCACGGCTACGACGTCACCGACGTCACCCGGGTGTCCCCCGCCCTCGGCGGCCGGGAGGCGCTCGTCGCACTGTCGCGGGCGGTGCGAGAACGCGGCATGGGGATCGTCGTCGACCTCGTCCCCAATCATGTGGGCGTCGCACAGCCGCGTGAGAACGCCTGGTGGTGGGACGTTCTCACCCACGGTCGCCGCTCCGAATACGCCGACTTCTTCGACATCGACTGGAGCGCGGACAACGGGGCCGACGCTCGGCTCGCGCTGCCGGTTCTCGGATCGGGCGCCGACCTCGCGTCGCTGACCGTCGACCGCTCGGGTCCCGAGCCGCTGCTCGCGTTCTACGAGCACCGGTTCCCGATCGCCCCCGGCACCGATGCCGCCGAACCGGTAGCGGTGCACGACGCTCAGTCGTACCGGCTGGTCCCGTGGGACTCCGGGCTCATCGGGTACCGCCGGTTCTTCGCGGTCAGCGAACTGGCCGGTATCCGGCAGGAAGATCCCCGCGTATTCGAGGCCTCGCACCGCGAGCTGCGGAGCTGGGTGGCGGACGGGTTGATCGACGGAGTGCGCATCGACCATCCCGACGGATTGTCCGATCCGGCCGAGTATCTCGACCGGCTGCGGAATGTGATCGGTGCGGACCGGTGGCTCGTCGTCGAAAAGATCCTGGGTCACTCGGAACCCCTCGACGACCACCTGCCGATCGAGGGCACCACCGGCTACGACGCACTGGCCGAACTCGGCGGCGTCTTCGTCGACCCGTCGGGAGCACCCGCGCTCACCGCGCTGTCGGCGTCCCGCACGGGCGAACGGGGTGACGCGGCCTGGATCCACGCACACGAAACCGCCATCAAGAAGGACGTCGCCCGCACCATCCTCGCGCCGGAGGTCCGGCGTCTCGTGCGGGCGATCCGCGCGGAGACCGGCACCGACTGCGACAGCGAGGACGTCCGCGACGCTGTCGTCGACGTCGTCGCGGCCATGCCCGTGTACCGGTCCGACTACAGCCCACTCGCCGGGCTCGCGGCCCGCGTGATCGGTGACGCCGCTCGGCGCGAACCGCAGCGGTCCGACGCACTGTCCGCCCTCGGCGCCGCCCTGATCGCCGGAGGCGAGGCAGCGACCCGCTTCCAGCAGGTGTGCGGCGCCGTGATGGCGAAATCCGTGGAGGACTGCCTGTTCTACCGCACCGCCCGGCTGGTGTCACTGCAGGAAGTGGGCGGCAACCCGGCGAACGTCGGGGTCTCCCCCGCCGAATTCCACCTCGCGGCAGCCGAGCGGGCCTCCCGGTGGCCGCGGGCGATGACGACCCTGTCGACGCACGACACCAAACGCGGGGAGGACGTCCGCGCCCGGATCGGCATCCTGTCTCAGGTGCCGGACCTGTGGGCCGAATGCGTCGACCAGTGGGAGCGCATCGCCCCCAGCCCGGATCCCGCCACCGGGCTGTTCCTGTGGCAGAACCTGTTCGGGGTATGGCCGGTCGACGGCCGGGCCGCCGCCGACGTGCCCGACTTCCGCGACCGCATCCACGCGTACGCGGAGAAGGCCGTCCGCGAAGCCGGAACCCGGACGTCGTGGAACGCCGTGAACGACGACTTCGAACGGGACCTCCACCGCTGGCTCGACACCGTGATCGACGGAACCGTCGGGAAGGCGCTCGGTTCGCTGTGCGCCCAGCTGGCGCCGCACGCCTGGTCGGACGCACTCGGCCAGAAGCTTCTCCAGCTGTGCGGACCGGGTATCCCGGACGTGTACCAGGGCACCGAGCTGTGGGAAGACTCCCTCGTCGACCCGGACAATCGGCGTCCAGTCGACTACGACGTGCGGCGGGACCTGCTCGCCGGACTCGACACTCCGCCGGTCGACGCGACGGGCGCGGCGAAGATGCACGTCGTCCGGACGGCGCTGCGCCTGCGGCGGGACCGTCCGGACAGCTTCGCCGGCGGGACCTACGCGCCGATCTTCGCGTCGGGCGCGGCGGCGGAGCATCTGATCGGGTTCCTGCGCGGACGCGCGGACGCGGCTCCGGACGTGGTGGCGCTGGCCACCCGTCACAGCGTCGACGTGGAGCAATGCGGGTGGGGAGACACCACCGTCACCCTCCCCGCCGGCACCTGGACCGACCTGCTCACCTCCCGGGCGTACCCCGGCGGCCCCGTCGACGTCGCCGCACTGTTCTCCCGATATCCCGTTGCCCTCCTGGCCCTGTGAGTACTTGTCGACCGCCCGCCCGCGGTTGAGAAGTACTCACACGGGTACTGGCTCTTGTATGTCGCGACGAGTGGTTGCCCGGGCGTACGGAGGGCCGGAGGTCCTCGCGGTCGTGGAAGCGGAGCCGGTCGATCCCGCCCCCGGCGAGGTGGTGCTCGAGGTTCGCGCCATCGGCGTCAACCCGTTCGACTACAAGCTCTACAGCGGATCCTTCGGCGCCGACCCGGCCGCCCTCCCTCTGGGCCTCGGCAGTGAGGCCGCGGGAGTCGTCGCCCAGGTGGGCGCCGGCGCGGCCGGGCCGATGGGATCCCTCTCGGTGGGGGACGAGGTGATCGCCTATCCGCTGTCCGAGGCGTACGCCGATCGGCTTGTCGTGTCCGGTGATTCGGTCGTCCCGAAACCGGCGTCGTTGCCGTGGAACGAGGCTGCCGGACTTCTCGCGGTCGGGGCCACCGCGGTCGACACTCTCGACACGGGCAACGTCGGCAGCGGCGACCTGCTGCTCGTGCACGCGGCGGCGGGCGGCGTGGGGTCGATGGTCGTGCAGTTGGCGCGGGCTCGCGGCGCCACGATCATCGGCACGGCGCGTCCGGAGAACCACGACTACGTCCGGTCTCTGGGTGCCACCCCGGTGTCGTACGGCGACGGGCTCGGCGACCGGATCCGCGTGCTGGCACCGGACGGGGTGGACGTCGTCATCGACACCGCGGGTGGCGACGAGGCGATCGACGTGTCCGTGGCCCTGGTGCGGGACCGTTCACGGTTGGTGACGACGGTCCCCGGACGTCGACACGCCGAGTTCGGGTTCCGGATCGTCGGTGCGATGGGGCCGGACGGCATGGAGCCCAGGAAGCGGGCACGCACCGCTCTGGTCGATCTCGCGGGCGCCGGGGACATCCGGGTGCGCGTCGCACGCACGTACGCGATGTCCGACGCGGCGACTGCGCACTCCGATCTCCGGAAGCCGCACGCCGCGGGCAAATTCATTCTGCTGCCGTAGCCGTGATCCAACCTTCGGTCAGTGGAGCAGGCTCGCCCTGATCGTTGCTTTCACCCAGTTCCGGTATTCGTCGACGTCCCATCCGCACTGCCGGCGCAGCATCGAATACACCTGCGGGGACACGACGGTGAACAGGACGTCCGCGGCCCGCTGGACAGAGATCTCGGGACGGAGGAGTTCGTGGGCAGCGAGGCCCTCGGCGAGGGTCATCGCGTTCTCGGCGGACGCCCGCGCTCCGTCCTCGGCGAACCTCCGCATGTCCGGGTCCGCTCCCGAGGATTCGATCGACGTCACCATCAGCGTTCCGGCCCGCTCGAGGATCCCGGTGCTGTACCCGACCATCTGATCGAGGATCCGTTCGACCGGGTCGCCGTCCCGGGGTGTGCGCGGGCGCGGCGCGCCGAAGTCGCCGTCGATCGCCGCGTGCAGTGCCTCGTGGAACAGTTCCGCCTTGCCGCCGGGGAATGCGGTGAAGACAGTGCGGGTCGACACCCCGGCGGCCTCGGCCACGTTCCGCACCGTGGTGCTGACGAATCCGCGCTCGGTGAACAGCCGGGCCGCGGCATCGCGGACGAGGAGACGGGTCCGGCGCGCCGATTGCGCACGCAGCGGCGAACTGTACGTCCTCTTGGCGATTTCGGGCACGGTCTCACGATAGATGCATTCGATGCATCGGCCGTGCAATCGATACGGCACGGCGATGCGCCACGCATCGACCAGGCGAAACGCCCCGGTACCTACGACTTCGGGTGTTCCACCCAGGCATCGGATCCGGGAAACACGAGCGCCTCGTGGCCGTCGTCGTACCGGACGAGATAGGGCGGTTCGCCGTTCGCTCCGTGAACCTCCACGACCTCGGCGGTGGTCTCGTGCACTCCGACCACCCGGCCCTGAACGTGTAACCGGTCTCCCACTGCTACGTGCATGACTGCTCCTCGCGACGTTCGAGTCCGTACTCTCAGCTTGCTACTTCCGGAGTCGACGCGAAAGGGCCGACTCGCCGCCGCCTTCGCGCGGGTGTGCCAGGGTGGGAACATGGCCACGTACCGATACCTCGACAAGGACCGCAACGTGCTCGAGGAGCACGACTTCGGCACCGTGCAGGACGCCGAGGAGCACCGGTTGTCCGTTCTCGGCGCCGAGATCATCGAGGAGGCCGACGACTCCGGCGCGTCCGACAGCTGACTGTCCTGCGCGGGCCGCCGGGTACGGGCATGCTGATCGGGTGCACACATTCGAGGTATGGGCCCCGATTCCGACGTCCGTTCGCGTAGAGGTCGACGGTGAACGCCACGACATGATCCGGTCATCGGACGGGTGGTGGCGAGTGGACGCCCCGGCGTCGCCGAATTCCCGGTACGGATTCCTCCTCGACGACGGCGACACCGTGCTGCCCGACCCCCGGTCCCCGCGCCAGCCCGACGGAGTGCACAGCCCCTCCCAACTCCACATTGTCGACGAGAGCGCCTGGACCGACTCGCACTGGACCGGGCGGCAACTCGCGGGGTCGGTCGTCTACGAACTGCACGTGGGCACGTTCACGACCGAGGGGACGTTCGCCGCCGCCGTCGACAGACTCGACCATCTCGTCGACCTCGGTGTCGACTTCGTGGAACTGATGCCCGTCAACGGTTTCAACGGAACACACAACTGGGGTTACGACGGCGTCCTCTGGTACACGGTGCACGAGGGGTACGGCGGGCCGGACGGTCTGCAGACGCTCGTCGACGCGTGCCACGCCCGCGGTCTCGGCGTTGTCCTGGACGCCGTGTACAACCATCTCGGACCGTCCGGGAACTACCTCGACCGGTACGGCCCCTACCTGGCGCAGGGCGCGAACACCTGGGGCCGGAGCATCAACCTCGACGGCCCCGGCAGCGGCGAGGTGCGCCGCTACATCATCGACAACGCGTTGCGTTGGTTTCGCGAGTTCCACATCGACGCGCTGCGCCTGGACGCCGTGCACGCGCTCGTGGACCACACCGCCACCCACCTGCTCGAGGATCTCGCGGTCGCGACCCGCCGGCTGTCGGCGCATCTGAGGCGGCCGCTGACACTGGTCGCCGAGAGCGACCTCAACGATCCCCGCCTGATCACGTCGCGGTCCGCGGGCGGCTTCGGCCTCGACGCGCAGTGGGACGACGACGTGCACCATGCGATCCACGCCGCCGTCTCGGGCGAGAGGCAGGGCTATTACGGCGATTTCGGTTCGATGGCCTGCCTCGCCGCGACGCTGCGTCAGGGCTGGTTCCACGCCGGGACCTACTCGACGTTCCGTGGCCGCACCCACGGCAGGCCTCTGGACACGAGGCGGACACCCGCCAGTTCCCTGGTCACGTACACATGTACTCACGATCAGATCGGGAACCGTGCGATCGGAGACCGCCCCGGCGCCTATCTCGACCCGGGGCAGCTCGCGGTGAAGGCCGCGCTGGTCCTCTGCTCGCCGTTCACGCCGATGCTGTTCATGGGCGAGGAGTGGGGCGCGAGCACCCCGTTCCAGTTCTTCACCTCGCATCCGGAGCCGGAACTCGCGAAGGCCACGGCGGAGGGGCGCAAGGCGGAGTTCGCGGAGCACGGCTGGAGCACGGACGACGTCCCCGATCCGCAGGATCCGGAGACGTTCGAACGGTCCAAGCTCGACTGGGACGAGGCGGCCCGTGAGCCGCACGCCCGGCTGCTGGACTGCTACCGCTCGTTGCTGCGCCTGCGACGGGATCGCGCGGAGCTGACGGATCCGTGGCTCGCGAACCTGTCCGTCGACTACGACGAGGCGTTGCAGTGGATCGTGATCCACCGCGGCGCGCTCCGGATCGCCTGCAACCTGAGTGCCGAACCGGTGACCGTCCCGGTCGGCGGCTCCCCTCTGCTCTGGTGGGAGCCGCCGACGCAGGACGAGACGGCGTCGGCGACGGTGCTACCGGGTCACTCGTTCGTGGTGCTCGACAGCTCGCCCTGACGGTCGCGCAGCATCCGCAGGACGAGGATCGCGGTCGCGAACATGATCACGGCGGTCGCGCCGGCGGCCACGTGCATGCCGTCGACGAACGACGCCTGCGCGGACTCGAGGAACACCGTCCGCGCCGTGTCGGGGAGGTGCTGAGCCTCCGCGACCGCGGCGCCGAGGGTGCCCTGCGCAGCCTCGACCTGGTCCGGGGCCAGCATCGACGTGTCGAGTCCGGATCGGAAGATCGCCATGACGACGCTGCCCAGCACCGCGACGCCGAGCGCGATGCCGAGTTCGTACGCCGTCTCGGACACCGCCGAAGCGGCGCCTGCCCGTTCGGGTTCGACGGCGCTGACCACGAGGTCGGACGTCAGGGTCAGCGCGATACCGACACCGGTGCCGGCGAGACCGAAGCCGACGACGAACATGGTCGGGGCACCGTCGACGCCGAGCGTGAGCATCAGCGCGGCACCCGCGCCGGCGACCGCGAGTCCGCCGCCGAGCACGTGCGAGGTGGCCCACCGGCGCACCAGCCAGGCCGCCGCGAGCGCCGTGATCGCGCTCATCAGCATGCCGGGCAGCATCAGCACCCCCGATTCGAATGCGCTGTTGCCCAGCACCAACTGCAGGTACTGCGATCCGAAGAACAGCACACCGGCGAGCGCGAAGATGGACAGCAGGTTGGTGAGGACGGCGGTCGAGAATGCCGGCTTGGCGAACAGGCCGATGTCGATCATCGGGTCCTCCATCGACCTCTGCCTGCGCACGAACACCGCACCCGACACGACGCCGACGAGACCGACGGCGAGGAGGACGGGGTCGACGCCGTGCACCACGGTCTCCTTGACCGCGTACACCAGCGGCAGCATCGTCGTCATCGACAGCGCCGCGCTGATCAGGTCGAAGCGTCCCGGCGCGGGATCCTTGGACTCGGGGATCACCAGCGGCCCGACGGCGATCAGCACCAGCATCACGGGGAGGTTGATCAGGAAGACCGAGCCCCACCAGAAGTGCTCGAGCAGCCAGCCGCCGATCAGCGGGCCCGCCGCGGTGCCGCCGCCGGCCATCGCACCCCACACGCCGATGGCGAGGGTCCGCTGGCGCGGGTCGACGAAGATGGTGCGGATCAGGCCGAGGGTCGCGGGCATCAGCGTCGCGCCCGAGATTCCCTGCAGCACACGCGCGGCGATCAGCATCTCGGGCGTGGGCGCCCAGGCCGCGATCAGCGATGCGATACCGAATCCGGCGGCACCGATGAGCAGCAGCCGGCGCCGTCCGATCCGGTCGCCGAGCGTGCCCATCGTGATGAGCAGACCCGCGAGGACGAACGAGTAGACGTCGATGATCCAGAGCAACTGCGTGCTGCTCGGTTCGAGGTCGGCGCTGATGAACGGCAGTGCAAGGTCGAGCACCGTGCCGTCGACGGCGATCAGGAGGACGGCGAATGCCAGGACGACGAGTCCGAGCCAGTCTCGGCGCGATGCGGAGGACTGATCTGGTGCGCCGTGGGCGCCGTTGATCCCGCGATCCGTGGAGACAGACATGTTTATCTTCCTGCAACTTTCCGATTCGAGAGCGGACACGGTACATGAACCGTCCAGCCGGTACAGTTTCGTTACCATACCGTGAACCGTCCGGACGGTAAAGTTATTTCCGGGGTACAGTCCCTCTCCATGGCTGCCGGTACGCGCGATCGAATACTCGACGCACTCGAGAAGCTGCTACTCGACGTGGGGATAGCCCAGGTGACCCTCGAAGCCGTCGCGGCGGAGGCAGGGGTGTCCAAGGGCGGACTGCTCTATCACTTCCCCAGCAAGGAAGCACTTCTCGCCGCCATGGTGCGCCGGCTCGGCGAGCGGGCCGACGCCCAGCTCGCCGACGCCGTCTCCGGCGGCACCTCGATGTCCGAGTGGTATCTGCAGGTCCCCGACGCGAGCACCACCGAGGAACTTGCCCTCTACCGTTCGACCATCGCCGCCCTGCGGAGCGTCGACGGTCAGCACGACGAGATCCAGAAGGCCGTCACCGACGTCATGCGCAGTTGGGACGAGGGCCTGCAGGGCGAGATCGACGATCCCGTGCAGGCCGAGATCGTGCGCCTCGTCGGCGACGGCATCTACCTGGCGGCGCTGCTCAGGCTTCCCATGCCCGAGCCCGAGCTGTACAAGAAGGTCGTCGCGCGGCTGCTGCAGAAGTAGCGGCTCAGGTGAGGTAGCGGTACGCGGGACTTCCCGGCTCCAGACGTTCCACCTGCATCCGCGACTGCTCCATCCGCTCGAGCAGCTCGCCGAGCCCCTCCGCCTTACCGAGTTCGATCCCCACCAGGGCGGCGCCGGTCTCCCGGTTGTTCCGCTTCACGTACTCGAACAAGGTGATGTCGTCCTCGGGGCCGAGCACCTCGTCCAGGAATCGGCGCAGCGCCCCCGGCTCCTGCGGAAAGTCGACCAGGAAGTAGTGCTTGAGACCGAGATTCACCAGCGAGCGTTCCAGGATCTCGCCGTACCGGGAGACGTCGTTGTTGCCGCCCGAGATCAGGCACACCACCGTGGAACCCGGCTCGAACGTGATGTTCCCGAGCGCCGCCACCGACAGGGCGCCCGCCGGCTCGGCGATGATGCCCTCGTTCTGGTACAGCTCGAGCATCGTGGTGCAGAGCGCACCCTCGTCGAGATTGGTCATCACGAAGCTCTCCGCGTCGAGCCGGATCGTGGACGACTGATCGGCCTGGCCCAGCGACGTGTGCGTCACCACCTCGGCGCCCAGTGCGGACACCACGGCGTAGGGCAGATCGCCGACCCGCTTCACGGAGGCGCCGTCGACGAACGGATCGATCTCCGTCAGCGTCACCGGACCGCCGGCCACCAGCGCTGCCGTCATCGACGCGGCCCCCGTCGGCTCCACCCCGACGATGGCCGCGCGGGGCGCGTGGGCACGCAGATACGTGGCGACACCGGCGATGCACCCGCCGCCACCGACCGGGACCAGGACGGAGTCGGGGGCCGCACCGAGCTGCGCGAGGATCTCGGCGGCGATGGTGCCCTGTCCGGCCGCTGTGCGGGCGTCGTCGAACGGCGCCACCATCGTCGCGCCCGTTCGCTGCACGTCCGCGGCGGCCGCGGCGGCGGCGGCGTCGTACGTCTCGCCCGTCAGGATCAGCTCGACGAACTCGCCGCCGTGCGCGCGAATGCGATCGCGCTTCTGCTTGGGGGTGTTCGACGGGACGTAGATGCGACCGGTGATTTCCATTGTGCGGCAAGCGAACGCAACACCCTGCGCGTGATTGCCGGCGCTGGCCGTCACCACTCCGGCCGCACGCTCCGCAGCGTCGAGCTGCGCCATGAGGTTGTAGGCGCCGCGTAGTTTGTACGAGCGGACGACCTGCAGATCTTCACGCTTGAGGTAGACGTTCGCGCCCGTCAGCGCCGACAGGCGCTCACTCCACTGCAGCGGGGTCGCGTCGATCACGTGCGAAATTCGCTCGATGGCCGCGTCGATCTCGCCCACGGTGAGGGGCGAGGTGATGTTCTGGGCTGCGGTATCGGGCGATGTGGACACCCGGATATATTCCCACTCTCCAGCCATGGGATACCAGTCGGGTTCAGCCGCGCGGATCGAACTGGGACGGTCGTGGCACGTTCCGGACATTCGACTTCGCCATTTTCACGGCCTCGGCGACACCACCGTTCATCACCATCTTCGACAACGCCAGGGCGAAACCGGTGACCTGCCCGCCCGTGATGGTCGGCGGCAGCGACAGCGCCAACGGGTCGGTGACCAGATCGACGAGCGCCGGGCCGTCGTGGTCGAACGCCGCCCGCAGACCCGATTCGATGTCGGCGGGATCCTCGATCCGGCGGGCGAAGATGCCCAGCGCCGACGCCACCGCCGCGTAGTCGACGGGCGCGACGTCGACGCCGAAGTCCGGCAGCCCGTCCACCAGCATTTCGAGCTTGACCATGCCCAGAGTGGAATTGTCGAACACCACGATCTTGACCGGAAGCCGGTACATCGCGACCGTCACGAGTTCCCCGAGCAGCATCGACAAACCGCCGTCGCCGGACACGGACACCACCTGCCTGCCGGGTGCGCAGAACTGGGCTCCGATCGCGTGTGGCAGGGCGTTCGCCATCGATCCGTGCAGGGCCGAGGACAGGAAGCGGCGCGCACCGTTCGGCGTCAGGTAACGCGCGGTCCACACGTTCGACATTCCCGTGTCCGTGGTGAAGATCGCATCCTCGGCGGCGAGGTCGTCGAGTATCGACGCCGCGTATTCGGGATGGATCGGGACGCGCTGCTTGGCCGGTTTCGTGTACGCGCCGACCACCTTGTTCATCAGTGTCCGGTGCTTCGCGAGCATGTCGTCGAGGAATCGACGGTCGTCCTTCCGGTGAATCAGCGGGGCGAGCGCACGCAACGTACTCGCCACGTCGCCGTGCACGGCCAGGTCGACGCTCGTCCGCCGGCCGATTCGCTGTGCGGCCCAGTCGATCTGGGCGGTGCGGACGTCATCGGGCAGGAACTGGTTGTACGGGAAGTCCGTTCCGACGAGCAGGAGAAGGTCGGCCCCGTGCATCCCGTCGTGCGCCGCACCGTACCCGAGAAGACCCGTCATTCCGACGTCGAACGGGTTGTCGTACTGGATCCATTCCTTGCCGCGGAGCGTGTGCCCGATCGGCGCCCCGACCGTATCGGCCAGGCTCAGCAACTCGTCGCGGGCCGCACGGACACCCTCACCGGCGAAGATCGCGACCTTCCCGGCCGCGTTCACCGCGTCGGCGAGCGCCTGCACGTCGGACTGGTCAGGCACGATCGCCGGCGCACCGGTGCGCGGCACCGACGGCGCCCGCCCCTCGGCGGGGCGGTCCGCGATGTCGCCCGGCAGGGTAATCACCGCGACGCCGGACAGCGCGGTCGCGTGCGCGATGGCCGACGCCATGACGCGCGGGGCCTGGGCGGGAGTTCCGATCAGCTCCGCGTACCGGGAGCACTCGACGAACAGCCGATCCGGGTGGGTCTCCTGGAAGAAGCCCAGTCCGATCTGCTCACTCGGGATCTGCGCCGCGATCGCCAGCACCGGCGCCCCCGACCGGTCGGCGTCGTAGAGACCGTTGATCAGATGCAGGTTGCCCGGGCCGCACGAGCCGGCGCACACCGCCAGTTGCCCGGTCACCTGCGCCTCGGCGGCAGCGGCGAACGCGGCCGCCTCCTCGTGGCGCACGTGGATCCAGTCGATTCCGCCCTTCTCCGCGCCGCCCGACCGCCGGACCGCGTCGACGATCGGGTTGAGACTGTCTCCGACGATTCCGTAGATCCGCCGGACTCCGGCATCCTGCAGCTGACGCACCAATTGGTCGGCAACGGTTTTCGCTCTCATCGGGCCTCCGGTCGGGGACGGTCGAACGGCGAAGCGACGTATCGTGCGGTCGGGCGTCAGGCAGATTCGAGCACGAACACCGGGATCTCCCGATCGGTCTTCTTCTGGTACTCCGCATAATCCGGGAAGGCCGCGACCGCGCGCTCCCACCAGGTGGCCTTCTCGTCGCCTGTCACCTCCCGGGCCACCATGTCCTGCTTGTTGGGGCCGTCGCGGAGTTCGACGTGCGGATCGGCTTTCACGTTGTAGTACCAGACCGGGTTCTTGGGGGCACCGCCGAGCGAGGCGACCACCGCATACGTTCCGTCGTGTTCGACGCGCATCAACGGCGTCTTGCGAAGCTTGCCGGATTTCGCGCCCCGGGTGGTCAGGAGCACGACGGGCCTGCCGCCCAGCGTCGTGCCCTCGGCCCCGTCGGTGGATTCCATCAACTCCGCCTGGTCTGCGGCCCACGTGGACGGACTGGGTTCATATTCACCTGTGAGTGGCATGGGTCCAGTCAACACCTGATCCGCGAGAACGCGCCACCGATTCCGCCGAACGACCACGCATACGAAACACCGCATTCGTTTGTTCGTTGCGCCGAACTCCGGGTTCCGAGTACCCTCATCCCACGCGGGGACGGCGTTCGCTCCCCCACCCTGCACCAGTGAGGTGACCTGCGATGACGACACACGAAGCGCACGTGCGTCGCGATCCGCGCCGCAACGACACCACACGGACCGTCGACCTGGCCGGCACCGAGTGGCCCCTCTACAAGCTGGAGGCCCTGGCCGTCGCGCTCCTGGTCTTCACCACGATTCTCGTCATCACCCAGGCAGTGCAGGCGGCCGTCCTCACCGCCGCCGCGGTTGCCGTCGTGGTGTGGTGGGCGCGACGGATCTTCCCGCCGCGCCCCTGACAATCACACGGACAGGCAGCTCGGTCCGAGCAGAGCCTTCAGGTCGCCCATCAACGCAGACGACGGTTCCACCCGGAGCACGTCGTCGACCTTCCACAGGGTGACCTCGGTGCCTCCGATCAACCGCACGTGGACGTCCGAGGTTCCGGGGTGCCGGGTGAGCACCTGCCGCAGCGCGCCGAGTTTGTCCTTGGTGCACTGACGCAGCGGCAGACTGACCGCGAGCGGCTTTGCGACACCCACCGCCGAGAGGTCCGGCACCGCAAGGTCGTTGGCGATCAGCGAGATCCGGTCGTCACGGATCGACACCCTCGCCTTGACGAGCACGACGGAATCCTCGGTGACGTCCATGCCGTAAACCGAGTAGGCCTGCGGGAAGAACAGCACCTCGATGCCACCGGTCAGATCCTCGAGCTGCGCGGACGCCCAGGTGAGACCGTTCTTGTTGATCCGCCGGTTCACCGACGCGAGGATACCGCCGACGGTCACCTGGGTGCCGTCCTTGATATCACCCTCGAGGATGGTCGGGATCGCGGTGTCGGACTGCGCCGACAGCACGTGTTCGACGCCGTTGAGCGGGTGCCCGGAGACGTACAGCCCCAGCATTTCCCGTTCCAGCGCCAACCGGTGCTTCGAGTCCCACTCCTCGTCGGGAATCTTCACGTTGAACACCGAGGAGATCGACTCGTCGGCGTCGTCGCCGCCGAACAGGTCGAACTGTCCGATCGCCTCCGCCTTCTTGGTTCCCATCACCGCGTCGATGGCGTCGGCGTGGACGAGCATGAGTCCCTTGCGCGGGTGGCCCAGCGAGTCGAATCCGCCCGCCTTGATCAGCGATTCGGTGACCTTCTTGGAGCAGGCGGCGGCGTCGATCTTGTTGAGGTAATCGGAGAAATCGACGAACTTGGACTTCTCCTTGCGCGCCTTGATGATCGAGCCCACGACGTTGGCGCCGACGTTGCGGACGGCGCCCATGCCGAACCGGATGTCCTCACCGACGGAGGCGAAGTTGACCTCCGATTCGTTGACATCCGGGGGCAGGACGGTGATGCCCATCTTGCGGCAGTCCGCGAGGTAGATGGCGGCCTTGTCCTTGTCGTCGCCGACCGAAGTGAGCAGACCGGCCATGTATTCGGCCGGGTAGTTGGCCTTGAGGTACCCGGTCCAGAACGACACCAGGCCGTATCCGGCGGCGTGCGATTTGTTGAACGCGTATCCGGCGAACGGGAGGATGGTGTCCCACAACGCCTTGATGGCGGGCTCGGAGAATTCGTTGGCGAGCATGCCCTCGCGGAAACCGGCGTACGCCTCCTCCAGCACCGAGAGCTTCTTCTTACCCATGGCGCGGCGGAGAATGTCGGCCTGCCCGAGCGAATACCCGGCGACCTTCTGCGCGATCTGCATGATCTGCTCCTGATAGACGATCAGGCCGTACGTGTCGGCCAGGATCTCCTTCAGGGGTTCCTCGAGCTCGGGGTGGATGGGTTTGACCTCTTGCCGCCCGTTCTTGCGGTCGGCATAGTCGTTGTGCGCGTTCATGCCCATCGGGCCGGGGCGGTACAGCGCGAGCACCGCGACGATGTCCTCGAAGCCGGTGGGCTGCATGCGGCGCAGCAGGTCGCGCATCGCGCTGCCGTCGAGCTGGAACACGCCGAGAGTGTCTCCGCGCGAGAGCAGTTCGTACGTGGCGGTGTCGTCGAGCGGGAGGGTGTCGAGGTCGAGATCGATACCCCGGTTCGCCTTGATGTTGTCGATGGCGTCACCGATGACGGTGAGGTTCCGCAGTCCGAGGAAGTCCATCTTCAGCAGGCCGATGGCCTCGCACGACGGGTAGTCCCACCCGGTGATGATGGCGCCGTCCTGGGCGCGTTTCCACACCGGGATCGCGTCCATCAGCGGCTCGGACGACATGATCACCGCGCAGGCGTGGACGCCGGCGTTGCGGATCAGACCCTCGAGCCCCTTGGCCGTCTGGTAGATCTTCGCGACGTCCGGATTGGAGTCGATGAGGGCGCGAACCTCCACCGCTTCCTTGTACCGCTCGTGATTCGGGTCGGTGATGCCGGACACCGAGATGTCCTTGGCCATGATCGGCGGCGGCAGCGCCTTCGTGATCTGGTCGGCGATCGCGAAACCGGGCTGCCCGAACTGGACTCGCGCGGAGTCCTTGATGGCCGCTTTCGTCTTGATGGTGCCGAACGTGATGACCTGCGCGACGCGGTCGCTTCCCCATTTGTCCGTCGCGTAGCGCACCATCTCGCCGCGACGGCGGTCGTCGAAGTCGATGTCGATATCGGGCATGGAGACGCGCTCGGGGTTGAGGAACCGCTCGAACAGCAGGCCGTGCGGGATGGGGTCGATGTTGGTGATGCCCATCGCGTAGGCGACGAGCGAACCGGCCGCCGAGCCTCGGCCGGGGCCCACCCGGATGCCGACCTCCCGCGCGTGGTTGATGAGGTCGCCGACGACGAGGAAGTAGGCCGGGAAACCCATTTCGAGGATGACGCCGATCTCGTAGTCGGCGCGGGCGAGGTACTCCTCGGGCGGTCCGTCGGGGAACCGGCGGTCCAGTCCGCGCATGACCTCCTTGCGCAGCCAGGTGCCCTGTGTCTCACCCTCCGGCACCGGGAAGATCGGCATCCGGTCGTGGTGTGCCCACACGTCGTCGTAGGACTGGACACGCTCGGCGATCAGCAAAGTGTTGTCGCACGCGCCGGGCACCTGGTCGTCCCACAGGGCCCGCATCTCCGCGGCGGACTTGAGGAAGTAGCCGTCGCCGTCGAACTTGAACCGGGTGGGGTCGGACAGCGTCTTACCGGTCTGGATGCAGAGGAGAGCCTCGTGGTTCTCCGCGGCCTCCTTGGTGACGTAGTGGCAGTCGTTGGTGGCGAGCGGCGGGATCCCGAGCGTCTTGCTGATCTCGAGCAGACCCTCGCGGACCCGGCGCTCGATCGACAGTCCGTGGTCCATCAGTTCGAGGAAGAAGTTGTCCTTGCCCCAGATCTCCTGCCACTTGGCGGCAGCCTCGAGCGCCTCGCGGTCGTGGCCGAGCCGGAGCCGGGTCTGGATCTCCCCGGACGGGCAGCCCGTGGTCGCGATGATGCCCTCGTGGTAGGTGGCGATGAGATCTTCGTCCATGCGCGCCCACTTGCCGAGCTGACCCTCGATCGACGCGAGGGAGGACAGCTTGAACAGGTTCCGCAGGCCGGTCGCGTTCTCCGCGACCATCGTCATGTGGGTGTACGCACCGCTACCGGAGACATCGTCGGACTTCTGGCTGCGGTCACCCCACAGCACGCGTTTGGTGTTGAAGCGGGACTCCGGCGCGACGTACGCCTCGATGCCGATGATCGGCTTGATGCCCTGCTTCTTCGCCACGTTGTAGAACTCGCTGGCGCCGTACATGTTGCCGTGGTCGGTCATGCCCACCGCCGACATACCCAGCCGCTCGGCCTCTTCGAACAGGGGGCCGACCTTGGCCGCACCGTCGAGCATCGAGTACTCGGTGTGATTGTGCAGATGTACGAACGAGTCAGCCACGTGCGCCTCTCTGAAGGTCTGGGAGCCTCACGAGTGTAGGCCCTCGGACCGACAGCACCGGCCGCCGACGGCGGGTGTCGGCGAAGTCGTGACGGGAGTTACCGGACGGACGCCTGGGACGGTTCGGTCTTTCGCCGCTCACGCCGGACCCGTACCAGCGCATCGGTACTGAAGATCGCCAGTGCCACCCAGATCAGGGCGAACCCGATCCACCGCGACGCCGGCATGTCCTCGTGGAGAACGGCGACGCCCCACGCCATCTGCAGCGCGGGCGTCAGGTACTGCAGCATGCCCAGTGTGCGCAGCGGCACCCGCTGCGCCGCCGCCCCGAACAGCAGCAACGGGAGGGCGGTCACCGGTCCCGCGGCCATCAGCAGCAGCGTGTGCCCGACTCCGAATCCGAGGAACGTTCCTGCCCCGGTGAGGGCGAGGAACACGAGGTAACCGATCGCGATGGGCGCGGCCACGATTCCCTCGGCAGTCAGGCTCGTCCGCGGATCGAGAGGCATCACCTTCTTGCACAGGCCGTACAGCGCGAACGATGCGGCCAGGGTGAGCGCGATGTACGGCGGATGGCCGTAGTCGACGGTGATCACGATCACGGCGACGGCTGCGAGCGCGAGGGCGACGATCTGGGCGGGGACGAGTCGCTCCCGGAAGATCACCACCCCGAGCAGCACGCTCACCAACGGGTTGATGAAATAGCCGAGCGCGGTCTCGACCACCC
Organism: Rhodococcus sp. 4CII; assembly: GCF_014256275.1. Lineage (NCBI taxonomy): Bacteria > Bacillati > Actinomycetota > Actinomycetes > Mycobacteriales > Nocardiaceae > Rhodococcus > Rhodococcus sp. 4CII. Next base: position 6,557,857 of record NZ_JACCFE010000002.1, on the reverse strand, counting down.
GGTCCGAGGTGACCCCGTAGATGTAGGTTCCCCAGTTCACCGCGATGGCCGTCGACGCGGCGGCGACCAGCAGCCACGTGCGCACGGTCAGCCCGCGCAGCGAGCGGAGCCGGCCCGACAGCGCGAGGACCAGGAACATGAGCGCGAGCGTCCACACCACCCGGTGGGCGAGGATCTCCACCGGTCCCGCGGGCCCCAGCAGACCGAAGAACGCCGGGAACGCGCCCCACAGCACGTAGGCGCCGACACCGCACGCGGCGCCCACGGTCTCCGCCTTCCGTGCCGTCACGACCCGCTCCCCGGGACGACACCGTCGTCGGGGCCGGGCACGACGGTCTCGGTCTGTTCCGGGAGCAGCGGTCGCACGGCGAACCGGCCGAAGACGGCGTCGGCGCCGAGCGCCTCGACCGCCCGGACGTCCGGAGCCGACTGCAGCGCGGACAGCGCGTCGTGGTCGCCGCGGACGACGACACCGATCACACAGGCGCAGTTGCGGGCGAGGTCCGCCGAGGACACCGCCGCGATCTGCGCCTGCCGGGCCGTCTCGCCCGTCATCGCCTGGATACGCCCGGCGGCCAGGACATTCGCTCGCGCGAGCGCCGCGTCACCTGCCGCCACGGAGACGGGCACGAGAGGTGTCTGCACCCGGTCGAGAGGCACGCGGAACAGGACCTGCGACACCCGGGTGCCGGACGCGGCGTCCCGGACGGCCTCCGTGGTCACCGGATGCGTGAACGAGACCAGCGCCCAGTGCTCGTGGCGACCGTCGGCCTCGTCGAGCGACCGGTCCGCCCGGGCCAGGTAGTCGGCCACCAGTTCCCCGTTGTCCGGGCCCAGCGTGTCCGTCGACACGGGTGCGCGCCGAATGGGATGGAGTGCCCCGAGCACGACCGTCACCGCGATCAGGACGACGGCGGCGAGCACTGCCCGCACCGCGGTACCGCTGGGGCGTGGGCTCCGCACCTCAGCTCGCCCGCAGAACCGCGAGAGCGTCCTCGAGATCCTTCGGGTACTTGGACGTGATCTCGACCCACCGCCCGTCGGCGGGGTGCGCGAAGCCGAGCGACCGGGCGTGCAGCCACTGGCGCTCCAGCCCGAGACGCTCCGCGAGTCGCGGATCGGCGCCGTAGGTGAGGTCACCGCAGCACGGGTGCCGCAGGGCGGCGAAGTGGACGCGGATCTGGTGGGTCCGGCCCGTTTCGAGGTGGATGTCGAGCAGGCTCGCCGCCTGGAACGCCTCCACCGTGTCGTAGTGGGTGATGCTGGGTTTGCCGTCGGCCGTGACGGCGAACTTCCAGTCGTTGCTGCGGTGCCTGCCAATGGGCGCGTCGATGGTCCCGCTGCTGGGATCCGGGTGACCCTGCACCAGCGCGTGGTACCGCTTGTCGATGGTCCGCTGCTTGAAGGCGCGCTTGAGCAGCGTGTACGCACGCTCCGACGTGGCCACCACCATCACCCCGGACGTGCCGACGTCGAGGCGGTGCACGATGCCCTGGCGTTCGTGCGCGCCGGACGTCGAGATCCGGAAGCCGGCGGCCGCGAGACCGCCGATGACCGTCGGGCCGGTCCACCCGACGCTGGCGTGGGCGGCGACACCGACCGGTTTGTCGACGGCGACCACGTCGTCGTCGGCGTACAGGATCTCCATGCCCTCGACGGGCTCGGCCTCGATGGTCAGCGGCCGCGGCGGTTCCGGTAGTTCCACCTCGAGCCAGGTTCCGGCGGACAGCCGATCGGACTTGCCGACGGGTGCGCCGTCGACCAGGACCGAGCCTTCCTCGGTGAGCTGGGCGACCGCGGTGCGCGACAGACCGAGCAGTCGCGCCAGGCCGGCGTCGACGCGCATCGCCTCGAGCCCGTCGGGGACCGGCATCGACCGTGTTTCCCTCACTTGTCTACCCCCTTGCGTGTTCCGTCCGGTTCCAGCCCGATCAGCGTGAGCACGACGAGCAGGATCGCTCCGCACACGATGCCGGAGTCGGCCACGTTGAACACCGGCCACCAGCCGACTGACACGAAATCGACGACGTGCCCCTGCATCACTCCCGGCGCCCGGAAGAACCGGTCGACGAGGTTTCCGAGGGCGCCGCCGAGTACCAGCCCCAGCCCGAGAGCCCACCACGGCGACCGCAGCGTGCGACCGATGCGGACGACCCCGATCACCACACCGACGGCGACGAGCGTCAGCAGCCACGTCATGCCGGTGGCCATCGAGAACGCGGCACCGGGATTGCGGACGAGCCGCAGCGAGACGATGTCCCCGATCAGCCAGACCGGACGTCCCGGTTCGATGTAGGCGACCGCGACGATCTTCGTCAGCAGGTCCGTCGCGAGGACGACGCCCGCGATCGCGAACAGCAGCAGCCTGCGCTGATGCCGCGCCGGCCGGGGCGTCGCGGTGCCTTGTGTGTCACCGTCCTGCCGGTCGTCGGCGTCGGTCTCGTTCTCTGCCGTGGGGTCTTGACTCACCCGTTCATCATCCACTACGGAGGCAAGCGCCCGTTCACGCGCTCCCGGGCGCACTAGCCTGGGGGCGTGCCACTGTTCTCGAAAGCTCTGCGACCCGGATTCTGCCTACTCGCCGTAACCCTCTCCCTGGTCGCTCTGACCGCCGGATGCGGAGGTGACGGTGACTCCTCGGATGCGGACACGGCGGGTTCCACATCCACTCCCGCCGAGGTGACCGTTCCGATTTCCGCCACCACCGTCGAACTCGTCCACCCCGGCGACGACCCGCGGGAGGTGATCCAGCGCAGACCGCCGGAGGGAGTGACGCAGCAGGTGCAGTTGACCACCGGCGCGCAGGTGTTCCAGCAGATCGACGATCAGCCCGCCCAGGACTTCTCCTCACCGGAGATCACCCTTCCTCTCACCGCCGTCGTCGCGCAGGCCACCGGCGACACGAAGGGCGGCACCACCGTCGACCTCACGCTCGGTGACGTCACCAGCCCCGAGGCGCGGCTCGGCAGCGCCCTCGAAGCCAGCGCCGGTTCGGGGGCCGGATTCACGGTCGCACCCTCGGGCGCGATCACCGCGCTGCGACTGCGGCCGGACGCCGACGCCCAGGACATCGCGCGTTCCGCCATCGAGCAGGCGTTCTACCAGGCCGTGTACCGCACGGTCCCGTTCCCGGCGGAACCCGTCGGCGTGGGCGCCCAGTGGACGATCCGCCAGCAGGTGATGAGCGGCATCGCCCTCGACCAGACCACCGTCGCCACCCTGACGGGCCGGGACGGCAACCGTTTGACGGTCGACTACACGATCGACCAGAAGCCGAAGTCCCCCGTCTGGGACCTGCCCGGGGAGGCGGGCACGCTGAACGTCGACCAGTACGTGATGCAGGGATCGGGCACCATGACCGTCGATCTCGGCCTGCCGCTGCCGGTGGACGGAACCGTGACCGTGGGCGGTGACCAGCAGTACAGCGACCCCGACGGCGCCACCCGCCTGCACCAGACCACGTCGAACTCGGTCCGGTGGGGTTCCTGATGCGGCGCGGATCCGTCGCCGCCTCCTGCTCCCTGTTCGCTGTGCTGGCGCTGTCGGCGTGCTCGTCGGACGGGTCCGGCGACGCCGGTGCCACCGCGTCGCTCGCGCCGCTCGGTCCTGCGGTGACCGCAGCGCCGAATGCGGTCGGCGCACCCTTCGCCGACCGGGCCGCACTGAAGGCGGCGCTCCTGGGCGTCGGCGACCTTCCCGTCGGGTTCACCCCGGTGCCCGATCCCGAGGACGACCTGGGGCTGCCGCCGGCGTCGGAGTCGGCGGACTCCGACAAGTCGAGCACGGATCCCGCGAAATGCGGCGCGGTGTTGTCGCCCGTCGCGGACCAGCGAACGGGTGCGACGGCGGCCGCCTCCGGCTGGTTCACCGGCCCCGACTTCGCGACCATCGACCAGGACGCGGCGAGCTACGGCACCGGCGCCGACGCGTCCCAGGCGTTCGCGGCAGTACAGGACGCTCTCGCGGGATGCACCGAGTATTCCGGTACCGACGCGGACGGGGTGCAGGTGCAGTACCGGGTCGGTGGCCGCGAGCAACAGCCCGCCGGCGACGCCTCGCTGGCGTTCCGACTCGTCACCACCAGCGAAGGCGTCAGCCTCGTCTCGGACGTGGTGGTGGTCCTCGTCGGGAGCACCGTCACCCAGTTGGTCGCGACGGGCCAGGAGCCGATCGACGCCGGCGTCCTGAACGACCTCACCAGCACCGCCGTGACGAAGCTCGCGCCCGCACCGGCCGGCTGAACCGAGCGCCCCGAACGACGGATGCCGGCGCCCCCGAGGGGACGCCGGCATCCGTGTGAGAACAGTGCGGCCGGTCAGGACCGCGTTGTTCGGCCCGTTATCAGGCCGGGCACGCAGGCGAGGTCAGCTGCGCGAGCGACACGATCTGGCATGCGGTGATCTTCGACAGCTTCCACGTTCCGTTCTCGCCGGGAACGAAGATGGCCGGAACGCCACCCTGCTGGACCTGGCCGTTCACGGTCAGCTGCAGCTGTCCGCTGGCGGTGCCGTCACCGTTGTCGATGACCGGGTCCAGAACGGTGACCTCGGCGTTGTTGGCCTTGGCGGCAGCGGCGACCTGGTTGATGAGTTCCGGATCCTGCTCCGAGCCCTCGACCATCGCGGACTTGACCTCGAGCGGGGTGGCCGGGTCGAGGCCCTGCATCAGAAGCGCGTTGAGATCGGCCGCGGTGGGCACCTCGATGGCTTCCGAGGTCTCGGCAGCCGCGGAAGTCGTCGTCGTGGTCTTGGTCGCCGTGTCGCTGTCGTCCGAGCCACACGCGGACATCGTGAGGGCTGCGGCGATTGCTACTCCGGCAACCGTGATCTTACGAAGCTTCAACTCAATAACCTCTTCATTCTCGGTGTTCGTTCTCGGACGATCTGAGCATCTATGGCTACCCGGGCCAACATTACCCAAGGGTAGGCACCAGCGCCCGAGGCTACCTTCTCGTGGACCCGGTCTCCACTCCCTCGTCCGGGCGGGGGTCCGGTTACTCGAGCGAGCCTTCCACATCGGCCCGCTCGAGGTCTGCGTCGTCCTCCTTGAAGGTCCGCGCCTTCCCCGGACCCGTTGTGCGCGTTTCGAATCGGACGGTCACGACACCGTGCCCGGCCCCCTGCACCCAGCCGTGGCCGAACTCCGGGTGCGCCACGTCGAGACCGGGATGCCACCGGAGGTCGAGCGCCCGGGCCGGCGTCGGGCCGGACATCGACAGGCCGTCGTCGGCGCCCGCCGCCGTGATCTTCGACTCCTGATAGCCCGGGACGTCCAGGTCCAGTTCGGGGAACAGCGAGCCCTGACGCACCGTCGACAGTCCGGCGTATCCCACCCCCACCAGGCGCACGGGGCCCAGTTCGAGCGGATCGATCGCCTGACGCTGCGCCGCCGCGACCAGGATCTGACGGTCGAGCGTCGCGTAGGGCAGGGTGACCGAGCGCGTCACGATGCTCATGTCCGCCTTCTTCAGCTTCAGCACCACCGTCCGCGCGGCGCGGCCGTCCTTCTGCAGGCGCGCGAACGCGGACGCCGCGCTCGATTCGACGGCACCCCGCAGTTCGGCCATCGTGACGATGTCGGTCGCGAAAGTCGTCTCGGCACTGACCTGTTTGGACTCCGCACGCTCGGCCACCGGCCGGTTGTCGATGCCCTGCGCCAGCCTGTGCAGGCCCGGTCCGATCGTGGTGCCCAGAATGGACGCCACCTCCGATTCGGGTGTCCGCGCGAAACCGCCGATGGTCTCGATCCCGAGCCGTTTCAGTTTCTCCTCCGCGACCGGGCCGATGCCCCACAGCTTCCGCACCGGAAGCTCGTCCAGCACCGCGTGCTGCTCGTCGGGCGGAATCACCGTGATCCCGTCGGGTTTGGCGAGACCGGACGCGATCTTGGCCACCTGCTTTCCCGACCCGGCGCCGATGGACGCGACCAGTCCCGTCCGTTCGAGCACGAGGGTGCGCAGGCCTTCGCAATAGCGTTGCACCATGGCCGCATCCGCCCCGGCCAGTTCGGCGGGTTCGCCGAACGCCTCGTCCATGGACAGCTGCTCGAGCACCGGCATCGGGCCGCGGAGGGAGTCGAACACGGACTTGCTCAGCATGCCGTAGAGGCGGCCCCGCGGCGGCAGCACCACCGCGCCGGGACCGACCAGCCTGCGGGCCTGATGCATCGGCATCGCCGACCGCGCGCCGTACACCCGCGCCTCGTAACTGGCCCCGGCGACGACACCGCGTCCGCCGAGACCACCGACGAGAACCGGGCGGCCACGGAGGGTCGGACGGGTGAGCTGCTCGACCGACGCGAAGAACGCGTCCATGTCGAGGTGCAACACCCACCGACGGCTCACCCCGTGCAAAATACCCGCCCGGTCCGACAGGTCATGCCTTGGCGATCGCCGCCCGCACACCCTCACCGAGTTCGACGGCGTCGCCCGGCGCATCGGCCAGTTCCAGCTCGACGGCGAGGATTTCGCCCGCGATCAGCTCGCGGTGCGCGAGTGCCCAGTCCCGGCGCTCGGCCGGAACGTCGAGGACGACCGTGATGCGATCCGACACCTCCAGCCCGGCGGCGCGGCGCGCGTCCTGCAACTCGCGGATCCGGTCCTTCGCCCACCCCTCGGCCTCGAGTTCCTCCGTCACGGCCGAGTCGAGGACGACCAGACCGGCACCCTCGGGCAGGGCCGCCGTCGACTCCGGTTCGGCGGCCACGAGCCGCTGCGTGTACTCCTCCGGCAGCAACTCGATTCCGGCCGCGACGACGACGCCCTCCGCATTCTCCGACCAGTCCCCGGCCTTGACGGCCTTGATAACGGTCTGCACGTCCTTGCCGAGGCGCGGCCCCGCGGCCCGCGCGTTGACGACGAGTTCGAACCGCCCGTGCGCGTCCACGTCCGTGGTCAGGTCGACCTTCTTGACGTTGACCTCGTCGGCGATGAGGCCGAGGTACGGCCGCAACCGCTCCGCGTCCTCGGATGCGACGGTCACCTCGGGCAGCGGCAGCCGCACCCGGAGATTCTGCGCCTTGCGCAATCCCAGGACGGTCGAACACACCGACCGGACCTCGTCCATCGCCGACACCAACTCCGCATCCGCCGGCAGTTCACCCGCAGCTACTCCTGCTCGCTCGGCAGACTCGGCGCCCGCCGGCCAGTCCGCGAGATGCACGGACCGTCCGCCGGTCAGGCCCCGCCAGATCACCTCGCTGATCAGCGGCAGCAGCGGAGCGGCGAGCCGGGTGACCACCTCGAGCACCGTGTGCAGCGTGTCGACGGCGTCCTTGTCCTCGTCCCAGAAGCGCGAACGCGACCGTCGCACATACCAGTTCGTCAACGCGTCGCAGAACGCGCGCAATTCGTCGCAGGCTCCGGCGATGTCGGTGGTCTCCAGCGCCTCGGTGATGACGTCCCGCGTTCCGGCCAGCTTCGCGAGGATGTACCGGTCCAGGACGTTCGTCGAATCCGTGCGCCACTCGCCGGGCGTCGGCGCGTACAACTGCAGGAAGCTCCACGCGTTCCACAGCGGCAGGATCGCCTGCCGCACACCGTCGCGGATGCCCTGCTCGGTGACGACCAGGTTGCCGCCCCGCAGGATCGGCGAGGACATGAGGAACCACCGCATCGCGTCCGAACCGTCACGGTCGAACACCTCGTTGACATCCGGGTAGTTGCCCTTGGACTTACTCATCTTCAGTCCGTCGTCACCCAGCACGATGCCGTGGGCCGCCACCGTCTTGAACGCCGGCCGGTCGAACAACGCCGTCGCGAGTACGTGCAGGTTGTAGAACCAGCCGCGGGTTTGCCCGTTGTACTCGACGATGAAATCGCCCGGGAAGTGCGTCTCGAACCAGTCCTGGTTCTCGAACGGATAATGCACCTGGGCAAACGGCATCGACCCCGACTCGAACCAGCAGTCGAGCACCTCGGGCACGCGCCGCATCATCGACCGGCCGGTCGGGTCGTCCGGGTTGGGACGCACCAGGTCGTCGATCACCGGGCGGTGCAGATCGGTCGGGCGCACGCCGAAGTCACGCTCGAGTTCGTCGAGCGACCCGTACACGTCGGTGCGCGGGTAGGCCGGGTCGTCGGACACCCACACCGGAATCGGGCTGCCCCAGTACCGGTTGCGGCTGATGTTCCAGTCGCGGGCACCCTCGAGCCACTTGCCGAACTGGCCGTCGCGGATGTGCTCGGGCACCCACGTGATGTCCTTGTTCAGTTCCACCATGCGGTCGCGGAATTCGGTGACCGCGACGAACCACGACGGGACCGCCATGTAGATCAGCGGCTGACCGCTGCGCCAGCTGTGCGGGTACGAGTGCTCGATCGTCTCGTGCCGCAGCAACTTTCCAGCAGCCTTGAGGTCCTTGATGATGACCGGGTTCGCGTCGAACACCTGGAGACCCTCGTACGGCGGGACCATCGCGGTGAACTTGCCGCCCGCGTCGAGCGGCAGCACGATCTCGATCCCGTTCGCGGCGCAGTACTCCATGTCCTCCTCACCGAAAGCCGGTGCGAGGTGGACGATTCCGGTGCCGGACTCGGTGGTGACGTAGTCGGCGGAGATGACGCGGTGCGCATTCTCGTGACCGACGAAGAAATCGAACGGCGGGTCGTAGCGCAGGCCGACGAGATCCGCGCCCTTGTGCTCGGACAGCACCTCGGGCGATTCGCCGAGCTCGCGAGCGTAGTGCCCCAACCGATCCTTCGCGAGCACGTAACGCTTCCCGTCCGCGGCCGCCACCTGGACGTAGTCGATGTCCGGGTGCACGGCGACGGCGAGGTTGGACGGCAGCGTCCACGGCGTGGTGGTCCAGATGATCGCGTTGGCACCGTCGAGGGGGCCCTCACCGTGCAGCGGCATGTCGACGGTGACGGCGGGATCCTGGCGCATCTTGTACGCGTCGTCGAGCTTGGACTCCTGGTTCGACAGTGGAGTCTGCTCGTACCAGCTGTACGGCAGCACCCGGAAGCCCTGGTAGACGAGCCCCTTGTCCCACAACTGTTTGAACGCCCACATCACCGACTCCATGAAGTCGAGATCGAGCGTCTTGTAGTCGTTGTCGAAGTCGACCCAGCGGGCCTGCCGGGTGACGTAGTCGCGCCACTCCTCGGTGTAGCGCAGCACCGACTGACGGCAGTAGTCGTTGAACCGGGCGATGCCCATCTCTCCGATGTCGCCGGTCTTGATCCCGAGCTGCTTCTCCGCCTCGAGCTCGGCGGGCAGTCCGTGGGTGTCCCAGCCGAACCGGCGCTCGACCTTCTTGCCACGCATCGTCTGGAACCGCGGGACCAGGTCCTTGACGTATCCCGTCAGGAGGTGCCCGTAGTGCGGGAGACCGTTCGCGAACGGCGGCCCGTCGTAAAACACGAATTCGGGGGCGTCGTCGCGCTGGGCGACCGACGCCCGGAAGGTGTCGTCCTCGTCCCAGCCGGCCAGCACCCGCTGCTCGATCTCGGGGAACCGGACGCCGGCATCCTGCGCGACGCCGTAGTCGACCTTGGGGTAGGACTGGTTACTGCTGGTCACGTTGCTGGTGTCGGTCACCGCGATCTCCTCGTGCCTGACGTACTCGGCACGGGGACGACGGAGACGCCTCCTGCGTCACCACCGCGGTACCACCCCGCTTGCGCCCCGGAAGGCGCCTCTCGGTGCCGGGCTGTGACGGGCCCACCCGTTCGGTTCTACTGAGCCGGCGTACCGGCCGTTCTTCCGAAGGCTCCCCGGTGATGGCCGGATCGACGCCGCAAAAACTCGGTCACTGTATATCGGTCGTCACTGCATATCGGTGACTGAATTGTTCACTGTGTGCAGTCTAGTCGCCACCGCCGGGCGACAGCTCAGTCGGCCTCGTCGGAACCCGGTGCCGGGCCCGCATCCGGTCCGGAGCCGCGCTTGCCCGGGACACCACTCGCGGGCTGTCCCGGCACCACCGCCGCCTTCTTTCCGGCGAGGGCACTGACGAGCAACAGGACCGCACCGGCGACGCACACCACGATGCATCCCCAGGCCCAGACGACCGAACCGGTCATCAGCGCCACCACCAGGAGAGCGAATCCCACCGCTGCAAGAGCGAGTGTCACGACCAGCACGGCTCAACCTCTATCCGGGCCGCTGGCTGGGCAACTACCGCGCGCTCAGTCAGCTATTGCCCTTGGCGTAGGACTGGCTGTAATTGGACTGCGATCCACCCTGCGCGAACGAATCCTGACCGCCGTCCACCGGAACCGCGGATCCCCGCTGCTCCAGCTCTTCCAGCTGTGATTCCAGGTACGACTTCAGGCGCACACGGTATTCACGCTCGAACGTCTTGAGCTGTTCGATACGACCCTCCAGAACGGAACGCTGCTGGTTGATCGTCGCCATGATCTCGGTGTGCTTCTTCTCCGCGTCCGCCTGCAGCGCGTCGGCCTTCTCCTTGGCCTGGCGCAACTGGGTCTCGGAACGGGTCTGCGCGTCGGTGATCAGGGCTTCCGACTTCTGGCGAGCGTCCGCGATCATGGTCTCGGAACGCGTCCGGGCGTCGCTGACCAGCTGCTCGGAATTGGTGCGCGCATTGCCGAGCAGCTGCTCGGACTCGGTCTTCGCGTCGCTCGTGAGGCGGTCCGCCATCTCCTGGGCGAGACCCAGAACCTTGGCCGCCTGCATGTGCGCGTCGGCGCCCGGGGCGGGGGCTGCGGCCGCGGCGGCTGCAGGAGCCGGTGCGGGCGCGGGTGCCTTGGGCTGCTCGACGACGCGAGCCGGCTCCGCCTTCGGGGCGGGCGTCGGTGCTGCGGACCCGGAGCGTGGAGCCTTCTTCGCATCGGCGAGCTCCTTGTCGAGCTCCCCCACTCGCTGCCGAAGGTCGGCGTTCTCCTCGATCAGGCGCGACAACTCTTGCTCGACGAGGTCGAGAAACGCATCGACTTCGTCTTCGTTGTAGCCCCGCTTACCGATCGGTGGCTTGCTGAACGCGACATTGTGCACATCAGCGGGAGTCAGCGGCATGGAAGGATCCCTTCACGCGTCATTTGGCGGTCTAGCAAGCATTCAGTTACAACGCAGTCTACGTAACGGTGAAACAAGACTGGATCAACGGGGCCCATTCTGTCACACCAGACCTGTAGCTCGCGCTTGTCCCTGAACGATCGACATCAGTATGAAGACGATGAACAGCAAGACCATGATGGATAGATCCAACCGCACCCCACCGAGATTGATCGGGGGGATCAACCGCCGCAGCAGTTTGACCGGTGGATCGGTGACCGTAAAAATCGCCTCGAGAACAACGACCACGACGCCGGTCGGTCGCCAGTCTCGTGCGAAGGTCCGTACGAACTCGACAATGATTCTGCCGATGAGTAGCAGCCAAAACACAAACAGTATCAAGTAGATCACCGAGAACAAGGCCACACCTTCACTCTGCCTGAGAATGTCCGGTCGATCAAAACGAGCCGCGTGGCCAGGGCGTTCTCCGCCACAGCCGCCGCGGCCCGCGTCGCTCCGGACGTCCGGATCCCGATGGTCGTTTCCCCCGCTCCCCGGTCTACTTCTGGCTGTAGAAGCCGGTCTCCGCGATGCGGCGACGCTCCTCGGCGGACACGTCGATGTCTGCGGGTGAGAGCAAGAACACCTTCGTGGCCACCTTGTCGAACGAACCGCGCAGCGCGAACGCGAGGCCCGCGGCGAAATCCACGAGTCGCTTGGCGTCGGCATTGCTCATCTCGACGAGATCCATGATGACGGGGGTGCCGTCGCGGAACCGCTCGCCGATGGTCCGGGCCTCGCCGTAGTCGCGGGGCCGAAGGGTCGTGATCTTGGACAGGGGGCCACCTTCGTCGAAGAGGGGTCCGCGGCGGCTCTCCACGCGCTCGGCCCGGGTGTCCACGGCCAGCGAGCCGCGGGTGCCGCCGCGCACCGCACCGCTCGCGCTGGGCCGGGCCGTACGCACGGCCACCGGTTCCACCCGGGACGAGTGCCGGGGGGCGTCGTAGCGGTCGAAGTCGTCGTCGAGGTCGTCGCGGCGACCGGGAGCGTAGGCGGCCTTGCTGAAGGCCGGTTCGGCGAAGTCGCGGTCATCACGGTCGTGGTACGGATCCCGTCCCCCGTCGCGCGCAGGTCGAGCAGGCCTGCGTGCAGGTTCCGGCTCGTCCAGGTACTCGTCCTCGTAGTCGTCGAGGGGAACCATGCCGAAGTAAGCCTTGAACTTGTGCAGACTGCTCATTGATCGACCTTCCTTGGCGCGGCGGACACGATCCCCCTGCGACCGGTCGCAGCGGTGTGGACGGGTTGGCGATCACCTGGGCGATCTATTTCGAGGTTATAGGCCTCGAACCCAACAGCGCGGTTCCGACACGCACGCACGTGGACCCGTGTCGGACAGCGTGCTCGAGATCATTCGTCATGCCCGCCGAGAGTTCCGTCGCATCCGGGTGTTCGCGCCGCAGCCTCGCGTGTACGCTCTGCAACTCCTCGAATGCGGCGTCCGGGTCGGCATCGATCGGCGGCACCGCCATCAACCCGCGGTATTCGAGCCCCGGCGACGACTGGACCTGCGCGGCAAGATGTTCGAGGTCGGAGATCGCCGCACCGCCGCGCTGCGGATCACCGTCCAGACTGACCTGCAGGAGCACCCGCAGAGGTTCCGACCGCTCCCCCGCGTCGAGTGCCGTGGTCGCCGCCCGGCCGAGCGCGCCGACGAGTCGTTCGCTGTCCACCGAGTGAATGGCATACGCCCAGTGCGCGACGGCCTTCGCCTTGTTGCGCTGCAGGTGCCCGATCATGTGCCACCGCACCGACGGGTCGGTCACGGCGGCGCGGAACGCCTCGATCTTCGCGGTGGCCTCCTGCTCCCTCGACTCCCCGAACTCGCGGCAGCCCAGGTCGTACAGGATCCGCGCGTCGGACTCGGGGAAGAACTTGGTGACGGGCAGCAATGCCACCTCCGACGGGTCCCGCCCGGCGTCCCTGCATGCCGCGTCGAGCCGATCACGCACGGCTCCGAGCGCAGCCTCGATCTCCCCGACCCTGCTCATCGTGTCCACTCCCACACCGAATCCTCCACCGCCCGCCGCGGCACGGTCACGCTCCGTCCTGCCCAGTATCCATCCAGATCACCGCGGCGAGCCGACCGGTCGGGGCCTGCCGGCGGTGACTGAACAGCGTCGGATCCTCGATGGTGCAGCGCGGGTCCTCCGCCACTCCCGCGACACCGGCGTCGAGCAGTTGCTTCCGCAGACCTGCGCGCAGGTCGAGACCGGGCGTGCCCTTGGCGGTGCGGGTGGCGCTGCCGGGAAGGAACTTCTCGACGTCCGCCTGCATCGCCGCCGGAACCTCGTACCGGCGGCCGCTCGCCGCGGGCCCCAGGAAGGCACCGATCCGCTCGATCTGCGCACCCTGCTCGACCATCACGTCGAGCACCCGGGGAACGATGCCGATGCGGGCACCGATCCGGCCGGCGTGGACCGCGGCGATCACCCCGGCCTCGTCGTCGGACAGCAGCACCGGCACGCAGTCGGCGCTGAGCGTCGCGAGGGCGAGCCCCGGAACCGTCGTCACCAACGCGTCGGTGGCCGGGACCGCCGTGTCGGTCGGGCCGTCGACTACCGTCACGGTGCGGCTGTGGATCTGCTCCATCCACACCAGATGGTCGAACGGCACGCCGATCTTGTCCGCCAGCCGACGCCGGTTCGCCTCCACCGCCGCCGGGTCGTCGCCGACGTGGTCACCGAGGTTGAACGTGTCGTACGGCGCGACGGACGTCCCTCCCGCGCGGGTGGTGACGACCCGCCGAACCCGGAAGGCGGGCGCGGACGGCGAACTCAACGACGCATGAAGGAGGGCACGTCGACTTCGTCTTCACCCTCCTCGTCGGACACCGGCACCGCGCGGGGCTGACCGTTTCCCGGAAGCGGCGGCAGACTGCTCGGGCTGTGGTGGGAGCCGATCGTCTCGCGGGTCACCGACATCGGCTCGTGGCTCTGCTGCTCGGACTGCCCCACCTCGCCGGCCCGGCCTGCGCCGATGGCGCTGCGCCCGGCGGCACCCGACTCGACCGGCCGACGCGCCGGGGCGCCGCCGTCGAATCCTGCGGCGATGACGGTGACCCGCACCTCGTCGCCGAGCGAATCGTCGATCACGGTGCCGAAGATGATGTTGGCGTCGATGTGGGCGGCTTCCTGCACCAGCGACGCAGCCTCGTTGATCTCGAACAGGCCGAGGTCGCTGCCACCGGCGATCGAGAGCAGCACGCCGCGCGCACCCTCCATCGACGCCTCGAGCAGCGGGGAGTTGATCGCCGATTCCGCGGCCTTGATGGCCCGGCCCTCGCCGCGCGAGGATCCGATGCCCATCAGCGCGCTACCGGCGCCGGACATGACGCCCTTGACGTCGGCGAAGTCGACGTTGATCAGGCCGGGGGTAGTGATGAGGTCGGTGATGCCCTGGACACCGTTGAGCAGAACCTCGTCGGCGCTGCGGAACGCGTCCATGAGGCTGACCGCGGCGTCGCCGAGCTGCAGGAGGCGGTCGTTGGGGATCACGATGAGGGTGTCGCAGGATTCGCGGAGCGACTGGATGCCGGTGTCGGCCTGTCCGCCGCGGCGCTTGCCCTCGAAGGAGAAGGGCCGGGTGACGACGCCCACGGTGAGAGCTCCGAGCTTGCGCGCGATACTCGCGACGACCGGTGCGCCACCGGTACCCGTGCCGCCGCCCTCGCCTGCGGTCACGAACACCATGTCGGCGCCCTTGAGGACTTCCTCGATCTCGTCCTTGTGGTCTTCTGCGGCCTTGCGGCCGACTTCGGGATCCGCGCCGGCTCCGAGCCCGCGGGTGAGTTCCCGGCCGACGTCGAGCTTCACGTCGGCGTCACTCATCAGCAGCGCTTGCGCATCGGTGTTGACGGCAATGAACTCGACTCCCTTGAGTCCCTGCTCGATCATCCGGTTGACTGCGTTCACGCCGCCGCCGCCGATGCCGACGACCTTTATTACGGCGAGGTAGTTGTGCGGGGGCGTCATCGGCTCTCGCCTTCCATGAGTGTGTATCACGCTTTCGTACAGATCAGCCGGGTCTGAACCCTCGACTTCAACCATAGGGTTACGGTTATGTCAAGTGCTGCTCGACTAGAGCGAAACGCTATGCACCGGCATCGGGATACGCCATTAGGCGCGCCGAGACGCGCCGAGTTATTTGACGAACTCCCCCGCGTCCGCATTTGCATCCGGGGGTCGCTGCAGCTCACCGCACCGTCGGCAGGTCGGGACTCGACACGTCGTACGTCTGCCCGGGCTGCGTGAGCAACGGCAGAGTGACCGCCGACTTGCGCTCGGACTTCTCCGTGCCGCCCCACACCACGATCCGGCCGTCGAGCAGCGTCACCGAGATGTCCGAAATCGACTTCGCGGCAACCTGTCCCACCTGACCACGCAGCTGGGGCGGCATCGACTCCAGCACCTCGATGGCCGCCTCCGTCGACGGGTCGCCCCATCCCGGCGTCGCCGTCACCAGCCGCGGGACGCCGGGCGGCGGCGGGGCGATCTCGTAGTCGACGGCCTCCTCGTCGAGAAGATGGGTACCGCCGGGGGTGTCGATGAACACGACGGGAAGGCGCTCGGTCACCGTCACCCGGATGGTGGACGGGTACACCCGCTGCACCCGCGCGGACGCCACCTTCGGGATCGCCGCGACCCGCTGAGCAGCGCCCTCGGTGTCGACACGCAGCAGCGGCTGCCCCTGCGGCACCGCCAGTACGTGCCGAATCTGCTCCTCCGAGATCGACGCCGCACCCGCGACGTCCGTCTCGCGCACCGACAGCAGCGGGGTGAACCACGCGACGAGACCGAGGGCCACCACCACGACCAGTCCGACGACGCCCATCACGGCCGGGCGTCGGTACCACGGCCGCCGAGGCGCCGCCGCCGCGGACTTCCGTGCCGCCGAAGCGGATTCGCGCGCGCGACCGGTCCGGGGATCGGCGGCGGCCGACGTGCGGCGCCGCGCAGACGACCGCTCACCTGCCGTCGCGCGTGCGCCGGACGCCTGCCCGGGCCGCGGACTGCGCTGGGAGTCGCGGCGGACGGGGCGGTCCGGCCGCTCGGACCGGCCGCGGCGCTCCCGCGTCATCGCGACGGGTGGTGGTGCGGAATCGCACGCAGGGCGTCGAGGATCTGCTTGCCGAGCATCGTCACGTCACCGGCGCCCATGGTGATCACGACGTCGCCGGGTGACGCGAGTGCCGCGACCTGACGCGGCGCCTGCGACAGGTCCGGCTGGTAGTGCACCGGCTTCGACACCGACAGCGCGACCAGCGCGCCACTGACACCCGGGAGCGGTTCTTCCCTCGCCCCGTACACGTCGAGCACCATCACTTCGTCGGCGAGGTCGAGTGCGTGCCCGAACTCTTCCGCGAATGTTGCTGTGCGGGAATACAGGTGCGGCTGGAACACCACGATGACCTTGCCGCTGCGCACCGAGTCCTCGGATTCGCGGCGGTCGGCCTCGTGGGGCTGGCGCACCAGATCGGCGGCGGCACCGAGCACGGCCCGGACTTCCGTCGGGTGATGCGCGTAGTCGTCGAAGACGCGCACTCCGTGCTCGCGGCCGGTGAACTGGAACCGGCGGTGCACTCCACCGAATCCGGCGATCCCTTCGAGGATCTCGTCCACGTCGGCACCCGCCTCGCGCGCGGCGAGCAGAGCGGCCAGCGCGTTGAGCGCCATGTGCCGGCCGGGCACCCCCATCCGGATCGTCCGCGGCGACTGTTCCCCCGCCAGCTGGAACTGCAGGACTCCGCCCACGTCCCGGGCCTCGAAGTTGAGCAGTCGCGCGCCGACCTCGACGCCGTCGACGGAGTCGAACGCGCCGTCGGCGTTCTCGGCGCTTCCGTAGCCGACGACCCGCACCCCGGGCAGTCCGCGCGCGGCGACCCGCTGCGCGAGCGCCGCGGAGCCCGGATCGTCGAGACAGGCGACCAGCAGGCCGCCGGGAGCGAGCCGCGCCGCGAAGTCGTCGAAGACCTGGATGTACGCCTCGGTGCTGCCGAAGTAGTCGAGGTGGTCGGCCTCGACGTTGGTGACGACGACGACGTTCGGGTCGTACTGGAGCAACGAGCCGTCGCTCTCGTCGGCCTCGGCGACGAACACGTCACCGCTGCCGTGATGGGCGTTGGTCCCGGCCTCGTTGAGTTCTCCGCCTACCGCGAACGACGGATCGAAACCGCAGTGCTGCAGCGCCACCACCAGCATCGACGTCGTCGACGTCTTGCCGTGGGTGCCCGACACCAGCAGGGTGCGGTGCCCCTGCATCAGCGCGGCCAGGACCGCGGGACGCAGGACGACCGGGATCCCGCGCCGGGCCGCCTCCACCAGTTCCGGGTTGTCCTTGGGGATGGCGGCGTGCGTGGTGACCACGACGGTCGGGCCGCCGGGCAGGAGATCGAGCGCGCCGGCGTCGTGGCCGATCCGGACCTGCGCACCACGGGCACGCAGGGCGAGCACGGCGCGACTCTCCTTGGCGTCCGATCCGGACACGAGACCACCCCGGGCCAGCAGGATCCGCGCGATCCCGGACATCCCGGCGCCGCCGATCCCGACCATATGGACGCGTTCCAACTCCGCGGGCAGGTCGGTCATCGGGTTCCCCTCGTCAGCGCGGCCACGTCGAGCACGATCCGCGCAACCTCGGCGGCTGCGCTGCGATGACCCGCACCGGCCGCACGTCGCCCCATCTCCATCAGTTGCGCGGGGTCGCGCAGCAGAGGGATCACGGTCTCCGCGACGAATCCGGCGTTCAGGTCTCCGTCGGCGACAATCATTCCACCTCCCGCGGCGACCACCGGTCGCGCGTTCAGTTCCTGCTCGCCGTTGCCGTGCGGAAGCGGCACGTACACGGCGGGAAGACCCACCGCCGACACCTCCGCCACGGTCATCGCACCGGACCGGCAGATCACGGCGTCCGCGGCCGAGTAGGCGAGGTCCATCCGCGACAGGTACGGAACGGCCACGTACGGGGGCCCGCCCGGTACCGCGGGAACGTCGAGCGTGTTTTTCGGCCCGTGCGCGTGGAGAACGGCGACACCGGCCGCCGCGAGCGACCCGGCGGCACCCGACACGGCCTCGTTGAGCGACCGGGCGCCCTGCGAACCGCCGAAGACGAGCAGAACCGGACCGTCGGCGGGGAGGCCGAAGTGTGCGCGCGCCTCCGCACGCAGGGCGGCACGGTCGAGACCGGTGATGGATGCGCGGACCGGGATGCCCAGGATCTCGGCGTCCGTGCGGCCGCGGGCGGCGACCCCGGAACCGGCGACCGCGGCCAGGACCCGGGCGGCGCGCCTGGCACCGATCTTGTTCGCGATCCCGGCGCTGGCGTTGGCCTCGTGCACCACGATCGGGATGCGGCGACGACGGCGGAGCAGCCCGGGACCCGCGGCCAGGTACGCGGGCAGTGCCACGTACCCGCCGAACCCGACGACGACATCGGCGCCGGTGGCGTCGAGCACCTCACGGGTTCGGCGGACCGACGCGCGCACGCGGCCGGGAAGCCGCAACAGGTCGAGGGTGGGTTTGCGGGGCAACGGCACCGGTGGGATGAGCTCGAGCGGATAGCCGCGGTCGGGAACCAGGGTGGTTTCCAGGCCGCGGGCCGTGCCGAGCGCCGTCACCACCGCGTCGTCGTCGAGTGCCTTGATCGCATCGGCCACGGCCAGAGCCGGTTCGATGTGCCCGGCGGTACCACCGCCGGCCACGATCACCGACAGGGTGGACTTGTCGCCGTTCACCTACGAAATCCTCGCTCTCCTGCCCGGCCACCCGAGCTTCGCTGTTGACGTGCGCCCCGTTCGGGGGTGCGGCCCTTGCCGCGTTCGGGTCGGCCCTTCTCGTATGTGATCGCGCGGGTGCGCGGAGCCATCTCGCGGCCTGCCCGGCGACGCGCCTCGGCCCGGCGCACCGCCTCGGCCCGCGCGGCATCGGCGCGCACCGGCGAATACGCTTCCGGCTTCCGCAGCCGCAGCAGCCGACCGAACCGGCCGTCCTGGCCGGAGTGCAGCGCCGCGACCGCCTCCGGTTCGTGCCGGGCCGCGTTGGCGACGAGACCGAACATGAACAGCGTGGTGGCCGTCGACGTTCCGCCCGCCGACACCAGGGGCAACTGCAGACCGGTGACGGGGAGCAGCCCGATCACGTATCCCACGTTGATGAAGGCCTGTCCGGTGATCCACACGGTGGCCGTTCCGGTGAGCAGACGAAGGAAGGGGTCGGCGGATCGGGTGGCGATGCGCAGGCCCGTGTACACGAACAGTCCGAACAATCCGAGGACGGCCGCGCCGCCGAGATATCCGAGCTCCTCGCCGATGATCGCGAAGATGAAGTCGTTGTGCGCGTTCGGCAGGTAGCTCCACTTCGCGCGACTCTGGCCCAGTCCTCGTCCGAGGATGCCGCCGTCCGCGAGCGAATACATCGCCTGCCGGGACTGGTAGCCGATGCCCTGCGGATCGGAACCGGGATTCAGAAACTCACGGACACGTGCGGAGCGGTAACCCGCGGTGAGCGCGAGGATCACGATTCCGCCGACACCGGTGCCGACGACGGCGAGGAACAGCTTCAGCGGCAGACCCGCGAACCACAGCAGCGCCATCAGGATGATGGCCAGCGATACCGTCGTTCCGAGGTCGGGCTGCAGAATGATGAGGACGAACGCGACGAGCGCGGCCGGAACCAGCGGAACCAGCATGTCCCGGATGCTGGAGATGTCGCTGCGGCGCGACGCCAGGATGTGCGCGCCCCAGACGGCGAGTGCGATCTTGGTGAGCTCGGCGGGCTGCAACGAGAATCCCGCGATGACGAACCACCCGCGGGTGCCCTGGGACACGGTGCCGATGCCGGGAATGAGGACGAGGACCAGCAGGACGATCGTGACGGCGAATGCCGGGAAGGACAGCGCGCGCATCACCCGCACCGGGATCTGCAGCGCCGCGTAGAAGAGACCGAGCCCGAGCGCCGCGAACAGTGCCTGCCGGGTGAAGAGGGTGTACGCCGATCCGTCCGAGGCGTAGGCCTCGACGCTCGAGGACGACAGCACCATCACCAGGCCGAGCACCGTCAGCAGGAAGGCGATGGTGACGACGAGGTGAAACGACGCCAGCGGCCGGGACAACCAGGCCCCGATCCGGGTGCGTGGGCCGCGGGGAGGTGTCGTGCGGGTGCGGGGACTCGACGGCGCGCGCGCGGCCACGCCGGGGGCGGCGCTGCGCGCCGGGGACCGCCGGCCCTCGGCGACGCGGCGGGTCCGTGCTGCGGCCGAGGTCATTGCGGCGTCCTGGCGATGTCGGACTCGTCGAGCCTGCCGACGGCGTCCGCGAAGCTGCGACCGCGATGGCCGTAGCTGTCGAACATGTCGAGCGACGCGGCAGCGGGCGCCAGCACGACGGAATCCCCTGCCGTGGCCAGGGCCGCCGCCTCCCGCACGACGACACCCATCACAGCATCGCTGTCGGTATCCGCGGGAAGCACCACCCGGTGCGCCGCGGTCTGCGGGACTGCACTCACTCCTGCATCGTCTCCCGTTTCGACGATGACCACGGGAACCTCGGGGGCGTGTCGCGCAAGGGACTCTGCGATCTGCATCGCATCGCGGCCCAGCAGGACCGCCCCGGCGAGGCGGCCGGCGACCTCCAGAACGAGTTCGTCGACCCGCGCGCCCTTCAGCAGTCCGCCGGCGATCCACACCACCCGGTCGTGAGCGAGGATCGACGGACGGGCGGCATGCGGGTTGGTGGCCTTGGAATCGTCGACGAACGTCACTCCCCCCACGTCGGCGACGTGCGCCGCCCGGTGCGGGCCCACGACGTGGGCGGCCAGACCTGCGGCGACGGCGTCCGCCGCCACGCCGATCGCCCGGGCCAGCGCGGCCGCGGCCAGGGCGTCCATCAATCCCGCGGGCCCGGGCGGGGTGATCCCTGCGGCCGGGGCCAGCCGCTCGCCGTCGGCGAACGCGCGGTCGACGAGATACCCGTCCTCGACACCGAGTTCTCCCGCCGCCGGCGCACCCAGCCGGAAACCCAGGGTCCGGACCGCGAGGGACGACGAGAAGAGAGAGGACGCGACTTCGTCGTCGAGACCCAGGACCGCGACCTCACCCGTCAGCGCACGCGCCTTCGCGTCGATGTACGGCTGCATGCCGCCGTGCCAGTCGAGATGGTCCTCGGCGATGTTGAGGATCGCGCCGGCGGTGGGCCGCACGGACGGCGCCCAGTGCAACTGGAACGAGGACAGTTCGACCGCCAGGACCTCCGCACGGGGCTCGGTCCGCCGCAGCGCGTCGAGCACCGGCAGCCCGATGTTGCCGCAGGCGAGGCTGGGCCGCTCCGCCGCTTCGAGGACGGACTGCAGCATCGACGTCGTCGTGGTCTTGCCGTTGGTGCCGGTGACCACCAGCCACTGCCGGGCCGGGCCGTACAGTCCGGCCCGGTCGACGTGCCAGGAGAACTCGATGTCTCCCCAGATCGGTACCCCGTCGCCGGCGGCGACGGAGAGCAGCGGGGCGTCCGGTCGGAATCCCGGGCTCGTCACGACCAGCGCGAACTCGGCGACCCGGTCACGCGCGGCGAGCAGGTCGTCGATCGGGACGGTGGCGGCGCCGAGCCGCGCGCACTCGGCGAGAGCGTCGACGTTCGCATCGGTGACGGTGACCAGGGCGCCGAGGTCGCGGAGGGGCTCGATGGTGGCCCGGCCGGACACACCCGCGCCCGCGACGAGGACGCCACGACCCCGCAACCAGTCGAGCTGTTCCTCTGCCACGCCGTCAGCCCCCGATCGCTGCCAGGTACTCGCTGTAGAACAGCGCGAGCCCGATCGCGGAGGCGATGGCGGCCAGCAACCAGAACCGGATGATCACCGTGGTTTCCGCCCACCCGGCGAGTTCGAAGTGATGATGGAACGGCGCCATCCTGAATACCCGTCTTCGGCTCGACCGGAACACAGCGACCTGGATGACGACCGATGCCGCCTCGGCGACGAACAGTGCGCCGATCACCACCATCAGCAGTTCGGTGCGCGTGGTGATGGACAGACCGGCGAGCATGCCGCCGAGCGCCAGCGAACCGGTGTCTCCCATGAAGATCTTCGCGGGCGCCGCGTTCCACCACAGGAATCCGATGCACGCACCAGCACCTGCCGCGCAGATCAGGGCGAGGTCGAGCGGATCCCGGACGTCGTAGCAGCCCTTGCCAGGGCTCGTCTCGCACGCGTTGCGGTACTGCCAGAACGTGATGATCACGTAGGCGCCGAGCACCAGGCTCATGGAGCCGGCCGCGAGACCGTCGAGGCCGTCGGTGAGGTTGACGGCGTTGGACCAGGCGCTCACCAGGAGATAACAGAATGCGACGAACACGACGGAACCCATCGTGACCGTGGCGATGTCCCGCACGTACGACAGATGCGCACTGCCGGGGGTCAGATCGTTCGCGCCCCGGAACTGCAGCGCGAGGATGCCGAACGCGA
Organism: Rhodococcus sp. 4CII; assembly: GCF_014256275.1. Taxonomy (NCBI): domain Bacteria; kingdom Bacillati; phylum Actinomycetota; class Actinomycetes; order Mycobacteriales; family Nocardiaceae; genus Rhodococcus; species Rhodococcus sp. 4CII. The sequence goes on along the minus strand of NZ_JACCFE010000002.1, from coordinate 6,535,389 downwards.
CCGCCGCGATCAGCTGCCCCACGAGTTTGGCCGTCTTGTTCAGTCCGAGATTGCGCTGCTTGCGGATCTTGATGAAGTCGTCGAGAAATCCGACCCCGCCGAGCGCGGTGGTGAGGCCGAGAACGAGGAGACCCGACGCCGACGGCCCGTCTGCGTCGTACCCGATGCCGATCAGGTGCGAACCCCAGTAGCCGGCCCACAGTCCTGCGAGGATGGCGACGCCACCCATCGTCGGGGTGCCGCGCTTCGACTGGTGGCTCGCCGGGCCTTCGACACGGATCTCCTGGCCGAAACCCTGACGGGAGAAGGCCTTGATGAGAACGGGAGTCAGCAGAATCGAGACGGCGAGCGCGATACCCGCCGCGAAGAGGATCTGTCTCACCGCGTGGCCTCCGAACCCTGCTGTCCCGTGCTACCCGTCAACACCCTGTCCGCAACCTCCCACAACCCGATGGACTGCGACGCCTTCACCAGCACCAGATCGCCCGGCGCCAGTTCCTGTTCGAGCACTGCGATCGCACCGGCGATGTCGGGAACGAGGATCGACTCCTCGCCCCACGAACCCTCCATGACCGCACCCTGGTGCAGCGCGCGGGCGGGCCTGCCGGTTCCGACGACGATCAGTCTGCTCACGTCCAGCCGGACCGCGAACCTGCCGATGGCGTCGTGCTCGACCACTGATTCTGGACCCAGCTCTGCCATTTCGCCGAGCACCGCCCAACTCCGGCGCGCCGCGCCCCGGCCCGTCCGGGCCATCGATACCAGCGCCTTCAGGGCCGCCCGCATCGAGTCGGGGTTCGCGTTGTACGAATCGTTGACGACGGTCACACCGTCCGGCCGGTCGCGCACATCCATCCGTCGCGCCGAGACCGCGGCGGCACCGGAGAGGGCCTGCGCGATCTGCTCGAGGCCGGCCCCGCATTCGAGTGCCACCGCCGCCGCGGCGAGCGCATTGCCGACCTGGTGCTCACCATGCACGGCGAGCTCGACCGGGACACTGCCCGCCGACGTCGTGAGAGTGAAACGCGCCCTTGCCTTCTCGTCGAGCACGATGTCGGTGGCTCGCACGTGCGCGGACTCCGACCGCCCGACGAAGACCACCCGCGCCGACGTCCGTGGCGCCATGGCCGTCACCAGCGGATCGTCCGCGTTGAGGACCGCGACACCACCCTCGTCCGCCGAAGGCAACGATTCCGCGAGTTCCCCCTTGGCGGCGGCGATCGCGTCACGCGAACCGAATTCACCGAGGTGCGCCGTTCCGACGTTGAGGATCACCCCGATCTTCGGGGGTGCGATCTCCGCGAGCGAGGCGATGTGTCCGCGGTCGCGGGCCGACATCTCCAGGACCAGATATCCGGTGTCGGAATCCGCGCGGAGCGCGGTCCACGGGTGCCCGAGTTCGTTGTTGAACGATCCGGGCGGCGCGACGACGGCGCCCAGCGGGCGCAGGACGGCAGCGAGCAGATCCTTGGTCGACGTCTTTCCCGCCGATCCGGTGACGCCGACGACGGTGAGACCCTTCGCGGTGAGGTCGTCGACGGACGCCCGCGCGAGGGTCGCCAAGGCCGCGAGCACCGCGGCACCCGAGCCGTCGGTGTCGTGCTCGAGCGCCATCGCCCGGCTCGGGACATCCGTCGGCGCCGGGGAGACGACCACGGCCGGCACACCGACCGGACGCGCGGCCAGGACCGCCACCGCACCGGCCGCGACCGCCGCCGCCGCGTGATCGTGGCCGTCCACGCGGGCGCCGGGCAGCGCGAGGAACAGTCCCCCGGCGGTGACCTTCCGCGAGTCGAACTCGACGGTCCCCGTCACCTCCACCGAGGGGTCGGGGACGTCGTGCAATTCGCCGCCCACGATCTCGGCGATGCGAGCGAGTGTCATCGGAATCATCGCGCTCCTCCGACCGTCCGCTCGATCGCGTCGCCCAGTACGTCGCGGTCGTCAAATGGGTACTTCACCCCGTGTATCTCCTGACCGATCTCGTGTCCCTTGCCTGCGACGAGAACCACGTCGCCTGCCTGCGCCCAGCCGACGGCGTCGGCGATCGCCTTCGCTCGGTCCGCCACTTCCCACACCTGTCCCCGCTCGGATTCGGGCACCGCGAGGGCACCCTCGCGGACCGCGGCCCTGATGGCCGACGGATCCTCGGTGCGCGGGTTGTCGTCCGTGATGATCAGGAGATCGGCGCCGCGCGCGGCGGCGGCACCCATCAGTGGCCGCTTGCCCGCGTCGCGGTCACCACCGGCGCCCACGACGACGGCGACGCGGCCCCGGGCCTGCTCCCGCAAGGTCGCGATCACGGCCTCGACCGCTGCGGGCTTGTGCGCGTAGTCGACGACGGCGAGGAAATCCTGCCCCCGGTCGATCCGCTGCACCCGGCCCGGTACGTCGACTCCGGCGATGCCCCGGGCGGCGTCCCGGGGATCGACCCCCAGTGCCGCGCACAACGCGACGGCGAGTGCCGCGTTCGCGACGTTGTACTGCCCCGGCAGGCGCAGTTCCACGTCGACTGTCGTGCCCTCCGCGGTGGTGAGGGGGAAAGTCTGCGAGCCCGACGGCGACACCGTCGCCGGACCGGCGGTCCACACCGCATCCACTGCGTCGGGTGTGGTGGCGACCGTCGTCACCACGGCGTGCGCTCCGCGTGCGACCTCGGCCATCCGCTGCCCCCACACGTCGTCGACACAGACGACGGCGTGCTGGGCGTGCACGGACGACTCGGCCGCGAAGAGCCGCGCCTTCGCGGCGAAATAGTCTTCGAAGTCGCGGTGGAAATCCAGGTGGTCCTGGGAGAGGTTCGTGAACGCGCCCACGTCGAACCGGACGCCGTCGACGCGGCCGAGGGACAGCGCGTGACTGGACACCTCCATGACCACGGTGTCGATCCCCTGCTCGCGCATGACGGCGAACAGCGCATGGAGCTGCGGAGCCTCTGGCGTGGTCAGCGCACTCGGCACCCGGCGGCCACTCATCCGGGTCTCGATCGTGCCCACCAGACCGGTCGTCCGGCCTGCGGCGGTGAGCGCGGCCTCGACGAGATACGACGTCGTCGTCTTCCCCGACGTGCCGGTGATGCCGATCACCTGCATCTTCTCGGACGGCCGACCGTAGATGGTGGCGGACAGCTCGCCGAGCACACCCCGCGGGTCTTCGTGGACGAGCACCGGTGTGTCCGACTTCAGTTCCGACACCAGCGCGAATCCGGCCTCGTCGGTGAGGATGGCGGTGGCCCCGCGTTCGAGGGCGTCGGCGGCGAATTCGGCGCCGTGCGCGCGGGCTCCGGGAAGCGCCGCGAACAGGTCACCCTCCGTGATCCCCTGGGCGCGCAGATCCACCCCGGTGACGATCACGTCCTCGGCGGCCCCGGTGGGTGCCTCGACCCTCGCTCCGGCGAGCGCTGCCAGAGCGCTCACCGTGGTACGGACCGGCTGGGCGGGGCGAAGGCCGTCTGAGACCTTCACCTCCGCTGACGCCGACTGCGGGCGGGACGGAACAGGCACCGGGCTCCTCTCGGATGTCGACTCTCACTGACAACGGCGTAGTGCACGGATCTATACAGCGTGCTACCTCGGCAGTTCGGTGTGTCCACGGGAAAATTCCGTGTCCACTGAACGGCCGACGTGTCAGATTACCGCGAGAGCTTCCGGAACCCGATTCGGCCGACCTTCGCTCAATCGGCCTGCAGCACCAGCCTGCGTCCGGGGTCCGGAGACATCGGCACGCTGTCGCGCTGCAACATCCAGGACGCGATGTTGTGGAACAGCGGGGCCGCGGACTGACCACCGGAGCCGTCCGCGCTGCGTGTGGGTGCGTTGAGCATGATCCCTACGACGTACCGCGGATTGTCGGCCGGGGCGATCCCGGCGAACGTGATCCAGTAGTTCGAGTTCGAGTAGCACTTGCAGGCGGGGTCGACCTGCTGGGCGGTTCCCGTCTTGCCGCTGATCTGGTACCCCTCGACTGCGGCCTGCACCCCGGTGCCCCGCTGGTTGCCGGTGTCGTTCTGGGTGACGGACCGGAACATGTCCCGCACGGTGGAGGCGGTCTGGGGACTGACGACCGTCACCTCCTCGGGCTTCTCGGTCTCCGTCCGGTTCCCCGACGCGTCGACGGTCGCCTTCACGATCCGCGGCGGAATTCGGACCCCGTCGTTGGCGATCGCCTGGTACATCCCGGTCATCTGCAGCAACGTCATCGACAGGCCCTGCCCGATCGGCAGGTTCGCGAACGTGCCCCCGGACCACTGGTCGCGGCTCGGCACGCTGCCCGCGCTCTCACCCGGCAACCCGACGTCGGTCCGCTGGCCCAGACCGAATCTGGACAGCATGTCGGCGTATCGGTCCTCGCCGACGCGCTGCGCGAGCATCAGGGTGCCCACGTTCGAGGACTTTCCGAACACACCGGTGGAGGTGTACGGGGCGACTCCATGGTCCCAGGCGTCCTTCACCGACACCCCCGACATCTGAATGCTGCCGGGAACCTGGAGCACCTCGTCGGGTGTGGTCAGCCCGTACTCGATCGCGGCCGACGCGGTGACGATCTTGTTGACGGAACCCGGTTCGAACGGCGTGCTGACCGGCAGGTTGCCCATCTCGACCGTGCGGGGATTGTTGCCCACCCCGATCGCCGGATTGAACGTGCTGTCGTTCGACATCGCGAGCACCTCACCGGTATGCGAGTCGAGCACCACCGCCGACGCGTCCTTCGCGCCGGACTTGTCCTTGGCCATCTGCACCTGCTGCTGCACGTAGTACTGCAGGTCGGAATCGATGGTGAGCTCGACGCTCGACCCGTCCACTGCCGGTTGCTTGTCGCGCCAGCTACCCGGGATCACCGCACCGTCGGACCCTCGGTCGTAGGTCTGCGAGCCGTCGGTGCCGGCGAGCGTGGAGTCGAGCGAGTCCTCGAGGCCGAGCAGCCCGTGCCCGTCCCAGCCGGTGGCGCCGACGAGGTTCGCGGCGAGCGAGCCGCCCGGGTACTCGCGGATGTCCTGCCGCTCGAGGCCGACTTCCGGAAACGCGTCACTGATCTGCGCCGCGACCGCGGGGTCCACGCTGCGGGCGAGATAGACGAAAGTGTCCTCGCCGTGCAGCTTCTCCTTCAGATCCTTCTCCGGTGCGGCGTCACCGAGCTTGTCGTGGATCTCCTTCGCGATCGCGTCCAGGCGGGTGTCGACGTCGGGGGCGGTGTCGCTCTTCGCCTTCGCCTCCTCGAGTTCCTTTCGCACACGTGCGGGTTGGAACGTCAGCGCCTTCGCTTCCATCGTGAAGGCGATGGGATTGGCGTTGCGGTCGGTGATCGACCCACGGAGCGCCGGGTCCACCTCGGTGGTGGTGCGCTGATTCGCCGCTTCCGCCGACAGTTGCGGGGCGTCGATGACCTGAATCCACAAGAGTTGCAGCGCGGCGAGGCCGAGCGCCAAGAACATCAGTCCGCGTCCCCACAGTTGCCTGAACGGAAAGGACGCGGTCCCGGCACCCGTGGGGCGCCGGGGACGACTTCTCGGTGCGTTTCGGCTCACCGGCGACCACCGGACGGTGGAGCCGTCGTCGGTGCGGTGGTCGCGGGGATCACGGGAACCAATTGTTCACCCTGCGCCTGGATCTCCGTGCCATTGCCGGGCTGCGGCGTGGCGCGCGGCGACTGCGTGGTGGTCCCCCGGTTCGGGGCGGTCGCGACGGAACTTCCGGCTCCGGCGGACGGCGCGGCGACGTCCAGGGGCGGCACGGGCGCACCCGATGCCGGGGCAGGCTTTCCGACGACTTCGACGCTGCCGTCGGCGTGGACGACGAGCCGGGCCGGATCGTTGGCGGGCACCATGCCGAGTTTGGCCGCTTCCTCCGCCAGCTTCGGGGCGGAGTTGGCCGTCTCGACGTCACGCTGGAGCGCTGCCTTCTCCTCAGCGAGGGACTGGTTGTGGGCGCGGGCGGCACTCAGCTGGTACGAATCCTCGGCGGAACGCGTCGTCAGGAGCAGCGTGACGGCCAGGCCCATGGCAAGCAGGACGAGGATCGTCGCCACGAACGGGATGCGGGCGGTGAGCGTGCCGGCGCGATTTCGACCGGAGACGGCGACGGCGGAACCGTTGTGCACGGCCGCGCGCTGGGTGCGCTTCTTGTACGCACGTTCAGCCGCGCCCGACCGGTTGTCCGCCCGCGCGGGCCGCATCTCGGTGGAACTCACCTGAACCGTCATGCCGCGGACCTCCTGGCAATTCTTTCTGCAGCGCGCAAACGCACCGGGGCTGATCGTGGGTTCTCTTCGACTTCCTGCTCTGACGCCCGCTCCGCCCCTCGTGTGAGGATCCGGAACTCCGGTCCCATCCCCGGTAGTTCGACAGGAAGCCCCTCCGGGCTCTTCGACTTGGACCTGGGAGTGATTTCCTGCTTGACGACCCGGTCTTCCAGAGATTGGTACGACATGAACACGACGCGTCCCCCGACGGTCAACGCGTCGAGTGCAGCCGGTACCGCGGCGCGCAGTGAATCGAGCTCGCCGTTGACCTCCACTCGAAGGGCTTGGAACGTCCGCTTCGCGGGATGTCCCCCGGTGCGGCGGGTCGCCGCAGGTATGGTGCGGTACAGCAGTTCGACCAGCGCAGCGCTGGTGGTGAACGGCTCCTTCGCGCGCTGACGGACGATCTCCGACGCGATCTTGCCTGCGAAGCGTTCCTCGCCGTAGGTGCTGAGAATCCGGGCGAGATCGCCGTGACCGTAGGTGTTGAGCACTTCCGCCGCAGTGATGCCGGTTGTCGGGTCCATCCGCATGTCGAGGGGTGCGTCGATCGAGTACGCGAACCCGCGATCGGATTCGTCCAGCTGCATCGACGAGACGCCGAGGTCGAAGAGGATCCCGTGCACCGATTCCGCGGCAGGGAGGCCGGACTGGGTGAGCGCATCCTCGATGCCGTCGTAGCGGGTGTGCACGAAGGTGATGCGGTCGGCGAACGGAGCGAGCCGGCCGCCGGCGATCTCCAGCGCGTGCGGATCGCGGTCGAGCGCGATGAGCCTCAGCTGAGGGTAGGTCCGCAGGAAGTGCTCGGAGTGTCCGCCGAGGCCGAGGGTCGCGTCGATCATGACCGCTCCCCCGCCTTGCGGGTCGTTGACGGTGAGGGCGGGGCCCAGGAGTTCGTCTGCGCGGTGAAGCAATACCGGAATGTGACCGAAACCATCGGCGGGCGAGGAATCTTCCCCCTCGTGATCCACCATGGTCCCTCCGGCTCCTGCTCTGCGGTGCGGGTGAACGTTCCCGGTACCGGGGGTCCACTTCTCGAACTTCTCGTGTCGGCCAGTCGCCGTGGCGAATGCTTCGAGGTCCCTGCCCGAAATGGAAACCTGGCGCTGGGGAAGTGCGTCAGGGTTCCGTCGGACAGAGGCCTCGCGGCATTCGCGAGGACGCGGTCACGCTCAGACGATCTCGCCGAGCGCGACTCCTGTTGCCTGCGAGTAGTTCTCCTCGTTCGCCTCGACGTAGGCCTGCCAGGCTTGCGCATCCCAGATTTCGAGGAAATCGACCGAACCGATCACTACGCAGTCCTTGGAGAGACCCGCATAACGACGGTGATCTGCCGAGAGGGTGATGCGCCCCTGGGCATCTGCGTGCTGCTCGTCGGTACCCGCTGCCAATCCACGAACGAAGGCTCGCGCCTCCGGATCGCTTCTCGACGCGGCCGCGGCCTTGCGTGCAAGAGCTGTGAACTCTTCTCGGGGATACACCGCGAGACTGTGATCCTGACCCTTGGTGACCATCAACCCTCCCGCCAGCGCATCCCGGAACTTTGCGGGCAACGTGAGCCGCCCCTTGTCGTCGAGCTTCGGCGTGTAGGTACCGAGAAACACTCGACACCTCCCACCGCGTTCATATCGAACGCCGCTTGGCCGGGCGGTTCACCTTCGCTCTCCGCTGCGCACCACAGTACCCCACTTTCCCCCACCCACAAGGTAGATAACGGCGTGTTGCACCCCGATTTGCCCGATACTTGCTGGTCAACGCTGAATGAGGAAGGTGGGGGGAAATTCCCGACGTGATCGCCGACACGCGCACGGCCGACCGGCGTCCACCTCACAATGGAGCAGGACACGACAAAAGGCCTGGTGAAGGCCTGATCCGACGCGGTGAATTGCTCACCTCACCGCCCCCGGCGGTGCCGATGGGGGAAAGTGGGGAAACGAGGTGGGTGACGGTGGGGATTCGCAGCCGGGAGCGTTCACTGGCCCCACCGAAATCGCCCCGGGCGAATCGCACGGGGTCCTGCGGGCAGACGCTTTCCGGAAACAGCATCGGCGGCGTGGCATTGACATGCCACGCCGCCGATAATGCCGAGCGGGTTGTTGCTACTCCTGCTCGAACCTCTTCTTGAAGCGGTCTTCCATTCGCGACGAGAATCCGCCACTCTTGCGCCCGCTTCGGGGCTTACCGCGATCGGCACGACCGGTCTCGCCTTGCGCGGTCGAGCCACCACGCGAGGACTGGCCGGACTTGCTCTTTCCTCCACCCCACAGGAGGAGGACTCCGGCACCGAACATGACGATGAAACCGATCAGGCTGATGACGGGAAACCCGCCCGGCTTGATCGGAAGGGCGACGCCGGCGATGAGCAGGACCAGCCCCAGAACGAACAGGGCCACCGCCTGCAATCGACGACGACTCGATGCCGCACGCATGCGACCGCCTCGCACAGTGGAGGCGAATTTGGGATCCTCGGCGTAGAGAGCGCTCTCGATCTGGTCGAGCATGCGCTGCTCGTGCTCGGAGAGTGGCACGGTACCTCCCCCGGCACTGGAATGTTGGCCACCGTCTCACGGTGCGAGACGGTGGGTAACCGACTTTGGCGGCTACCTAGATTTAATAATACGAGCAGTTCGACCCCCGTACCACCTACTCCGCGTACGAGTTCGCCACCAACCTTACGGACTCCCGCACCGAACCCCGTTCGGGGCACCGCAATGTCGCGCACGCCTCACCGTTTTCGGGCCGCTTCCGGTCGCCGTACGTCTACGACGCCCGCAAATCGAGACCTGGACCACGTCCGATGTGATCTTCGACGGCCTGCAGGAAACGCCCGACCTCCACGAAGAACTCGTCGGCCTCGAGATCGGTGAGAGTCCGCGTCATACCCGCCTCGATCGCGGCCCGCGTGGGCGAGTGACCCGCGAAATAGTCGGCCCAGTTCGCGAACTCCGGCGCCGCGGCGGCCATGAGAACCCACGCGTTCCGCGTTCGTGTCCGCCTGCTCCCCGCCGCCGGACCCTCCGCCGCGGCCAGCACCGCGCCCGCACCCCGGAGCGCGGCCAGGTACGCACTGTGGAATCGGTCCGCCGGCGCGCCGGCCCCCACCGACTGGGCCAGCAGGGCGTCGGCGCGATCGAGGAGCGCCGAACCGCGCCGGGAGGCCGGGTGGCGTACATCGCCCGGGCGGCGCGAGTTCCCAGAGGTCGGTCCCGTGACCGGATTCGTCATCACTTCGAACACCTCCAAAACCCCGGTGCAACCACCCCGCCGGGCGTAGTCAGGTCGTGAGTGCGGGGGCCGGCGATGCTCGCTTCCCTCGAGCATCGCCGGATCCCCGCTATCGAACATCCGTTCGACCTATTCAATATAGCTGGACCCACCGACACGTCGTCAAGAGAAAGGTGAGACCGGTCGACACGAACGCTGACCAGACTCCGCTCGTGGTCGAACTCTCGGCCACCGAGTTCCGCGACCGCCTGCACGAGGCGCTGTCGATCTACGTCGCCGCCATGGGCTATCCCCACGGCACCGAGTACCACCGGGCGCCGATGTGGAACGAGCACGTGCAGCGATCCGGGTGGCGTGGCGTCGGCGCGCTCGTCCCGGCCGGCGACGGCTCCGCCGACGGCGAGGCCGCCCGCCTCGTGGCCGTCGCCTACGGCTACCGCGGGGCACCCGAACAGTGGTGGCATCAGCAGGTCCGCTCCGGTCTGCGCCACACGGGGTGGTCCCGCGACCAGATCGACGTGATCCTCGGCAACTACTTCGAACTCACCGAACTCCACGTCCACCCAGACGCCCAGGGACATCGGCTGGGCGAGACCCTCCTCCTCCGCCTCCTCGACCACCGACCCGAACGGGGTGTGCTGCTCTCCACGCCGGAAGTGGCGGACGAGGACAACCGCGCGTGGCGGCTCTACCGGCGCCTCGGCTTCAGAGATGTGCTGCGCCACTTCCGGTTCGCCGGGGACAACCGGCCCTTCGCGGTGCTGGGTCGCGGGCTTCCGCTGTGATCGACGCGGTGGTGGTCGGTTCGGGACACAACGCCCTCGTGTCGGCGTGTTATCTCGCGCGGTCCGGGTGGTCGGTCGAGGTGATCGAACGCGACACCGTTCTCGGCGGTGCGGTGTCGACGGTGGCGCGCTTTCCCGGATACCGGGTCGACCGCGGGTCGTCCGCCCACATCATGGTCCGCCATACCGGGATCGTCGAGGAACTCGACCTCGGAGCGCACGGTCTGCGGTACCTCGACTGCGATCCTTGGGCGTTCGCCCCGGGCCCCGCGGGTACGGACCGGCCCGGGATCGTCTTCCGCCGGAGCCTCGACCGGACCTGCCGCTCGATCGAAGAGTCCTGCGGAGCGGCGGACGCCGATGCGTACCGCCGGTTCGTGGGCGTGTGGGGTCCGCGCAGCGCACGCGTCATGCGGGCGTTCTCGAAACCGCCGACCGGGCCCGCGCTGCTCTCGTCGTTCTGGGGACTCGACACCGGCGACGGCGGCAGCGACCTCTCCCGGCAGTTCCTCGGTTCCGGCGACGCACTGCTCGACGAATACTTCGACGACGAACGGCTCAAGGCCGCCCTCGCGTGGTTCGGCGCCCAGTCCGGCCCGCCGATGTCGGAGCCGGGGACGGCACCGATGGTCGGTTTCGCCGCCCTGATGCACACCGTTCCACCCGGCCGCGCCGTCGGCGGCAGCGGCGCCCTGACCGCGGCGCTCGCGTCCCGGTTGAGGTCCGATGCCGGCACGGTGACACTCGGCGACTCGGTCACGTCGCTGAACCACGACGGCGGCACGTGGACGACGCGGACGTCGTCGGGCCGCGAGATCCGCTCCCGCACGGTGGTCGCGGGCTGCCACGTGCTGACGACCCTCGGCCTTCTCGAACGAGGCGGCTTCGACCCGCAGACCCTCGCCCGGTGGCGTCGCCGGATCCGCGTCGGCCCGGGAATCGGAATGGTGGTGCGGCTGGCCACCGACGCCCTCCCCGCCTATCCGAGTGCGCCCGAGGACTCGGTGACCCACGGGCTCCAGCTCCTGGTGTCCGATCGCGCACACCTGCGGCTCGCGCACGGCGCCGCCCTCGCCGGGGAGCTTCCGCCGCGACCGGCGGTTCTGGGAATGAGCTTCAGCGGGCTCGATCCCACCATCGCACCCCCGGGCAGGCACCAGGTGACGCTGTGGTCGCAGTGGCAGCCCTACCGGCTGAGCGGCGGGCGGCGGTGGAGCGATGTCGCCCAGTCGGAGGCCGACCGGATCGTCGCGGAGATCGACAGGCTCGCACCCGGTTTCACCGAGTCCGTCCTCGACCGGCACGTGCAGTCGCCGCAGGACCTCGAGGACGAGATGGGGCTGCTCGGCGGCAACGTCATGCACGTCGAGATGTCGTTGGACCAGATGATGATGTGGCGCCCGCTCCCCGAACTGTCGCGACACCGGGTTCCCGGCGCCGAACGCCTCTACCTGACGGGGGCGTCGACGCATCCGGGCGGTGGGGTGTCCGGCGCGAGTGGCCGCAGCGCCGCACGCGTCGCACTCCACGACGACCGGAGGGGTCTGGCGCGGGTGTGGCGCCGGCGATGAACTCCCGCGTTCCCGTGGTCCTCGCGGGCGCGGCGATCGCGGCGCAGATCCTCTACCCGCTGGTACACGGCGGGACCCGCGACGTCGTCACGGTGTGCGTGGTCGCGCTGCTCGCCGCGACGGCCGTCGCCCATGCGACGGTGACCCGGGGCGGACGGTGGGCGGCCGGACTGGTCGTCGTGACCGCGGGGCTGGGTCTCGTCTCCGAGGTCGCCGGGACGACCACCGGCTTCCCGTACGGGTGCTACGACTACGCCGTCGACCGGCTCGGGCCCGCACTCGCCGGGGTTCCCCTCGTCGTGCCGTTCGCCTGGACGGCCGGCTTCTACCCGGTGTGGTGTGTGGCATCCGTGCTCGCACGCGGCCCGCACCGGCGGGCTGCCCGGATCGCTCTGACGACCGTAGGGGTCGTCGGCTGGGATCTGTATCTCGACCCGCAGATGGTCGCGGACGGCCAGTGGCACTGGTGTGTGACGGACGCCGGCCTGCCCGGCATCGAGCACATTCCGCTGACGAACTACGCGGGGTGGCTTCTCGTCGCGACTGTGATGGCGATCGCCGTCGACGGGATCGACCGTCGTCTCGGCACCGGCACCCGGCACCGCGACGGCGTCCCGATCGGAGTGTTCGTGTGGACGTGGCTGGGGTCGGCGCTGGCCCACACGGTCTTCCTGCACGCCCCCGAGTTGCGGTATTCCGCGGTCTACGGGTGGTGCGCGATGGGAATCCTGGGTGTTCCCCTGCTCGTGACCATGCTGGGGCCGCGCTCCCGGCGGCCCGGGTGCCACGACACGCACCCTCACGCCTGACACCGAACCACTCCCCTGGCACGATACGACTGTGCAGCTGCCTTCGGTTCCCACCTCGACCCGCTCGCGGAGGGCCGCGTCCCTCGCCGTCCTCGGTCTCCTCCTCGTCCCGTTCCTCGCAGGTTGCCTGCGAGTGCAGGTGTCGATGGGCGTGTCCGCCGACGACCGGGTCTCCGGCCAGATCGTGGCCGCCGCCGTGCCCGCGAACGATCAGGACAAGGGTCCCCAGCTCACGCCCCCCGTCTCGTTGTCGGACAAGGTGCGCATCCAGGAGTACAAGAAGGACGGCTACGTCGGCAGCCAGGCGTTCTTCAGTGACCTCACCTTCGGCGACGTGCAACAGCTCGGCACCATGTCGGAGCAGGCCACCGGGAGTTTCCAGATCTCGCTTCAGCGCACCGGCGACCTCGTCACCCTCGACGGGAAGGCCGACCTCAGTTCGGTGCCCGCGCAGGGCAGCGACGTGCAGTTCACGATCGCGTTCCCGGCCCGCGTCGCCACCACCAACGGCACCCGCGAAGGCGACTCCATCGTGTCGTGGAAGCTGCCCGCCGGCGACACCTCGACGATCCGGGCCGAGGTGCGCTACTCCGATCCCAGCACGCGCAGTTTCGCGGGCTGGGCGGGCATCATGGCCGGCGTCACGCTGGGGGTCGCGGTGATCGTCGGGGCACTGGCCTGGCTGGCCCGCAACAAGGACCCGGTGGCCGGCAGCCGTCGCACGAAGGACCATTCGGAGGTGTGACCTCCGCGTCGATCCCACGCATCGTCGGGGCCGGTTCGCTGATTTCCGTCCTCGGGCTCGCCGTGGCGGCCACCAACCTGCGCCGCACCCCGCGTCTCCCCTCCGCGGCCGGCCCGATCAGCGAATCCGTCACCGTCTGCATTCCGGCCCGCGACGAGCGTGACCGGTTGCCGGACCTGATCGGCGACCTGCGGCGCTCGAGCGGCGTCCCCGATCTCCGGGTGCTCGTCTACGACGACGCCTCCACGGACGGGACTGCCACCGTCGCGGAAGCCGCATGCGCGGCGGACCCCCGGTTCTCCGTCGTGCGGGGCACGCTGGACCCGCCGCCCGGCTGGGTGGGCAAACCCGCGGCCTGCCATCGGGTGAGCGAGCACGCCGTCGCGCAGGGCCGGGACGGACCCGGAATTCTCGTGTTCCTCGACGCCGACGTGCGGTTGCGCCCGGACGCCCTGGCCGCCGGGTGCGCCGCGCTGCGGGCGTCGGGCGCCGCCCTGGTCTGTCCGTGGCCGTTCCAGCAGGCCGGATCGACCACGGAGGCGCTGGTGCAACCGCTGCTCGCGTGGTCGTGGGCGGCGACCTTGCCCGTTCGCGTGGCCAACGGGTCGAGACGACCGTCGACGGTCGTGGCCTGCGGGCAGTTCATGGTCTTCGACGCCGCCGCATATCGCGGGGTCGGGGGTCACCGGGCTGTCGCGGACAGCCTGACCGAGGACCTGGACCTCGCGCGCCTGATCCGCCGACGGGGTCTGCGAACGGAACTGTTCGTCGCCGGCGCGGCAGCGTCGTGCCGGATGTACGACGACGCGCGCGCACTACGCACCGGCTACGACCGCTGGCTGTGGACCGCGTTCGGCTCCCGCGTCGGCGCTGCCGCGGTACTCGGTGTTGCACATGTGGCGTACGTCGTGCCCGCGGTCGCCCTTGCGACGGGCCGGGGGCGCGTGCGCCGGTGGGGCGCGGTGGGATATCTGGCGGCGACGGCGTCCCGGCTGTGTGCGCGTGCTCTCGAGCGTGGCGACCGCCTCACCGTCGCCGACGTGGCCTGCGCGTGCGCGCACCCGGTGTCCGTCGTCGCGGTCACGGCACTGATGGTGTCGTCGCACCGCAGTCACCGTCGCGGGCGCACCCGGTGGAAGGGCCGGACTCTCAGCTGACCGGGGTCGGCGTGACCGGGTGCGGAGCCGCGACACCGGAGCCGACCTTGTCGCCGAGCCGGGCCAGCACCTCGCTGGTGGCGCGGGCGAAGTTCAGGGTGATGAAGTGCAGACCCGGGGCACCCTCCGCGATGAGTCGTTCACTCATCTCGGTGGCGAGGTCGATGCCGATCTCCCGCACGGCGGCGCGGTTCTCGTCCGGACCGTCCCCGGCCGCCGTGGCGAGCCGCTTCTCGAGGTGCGCCGGGAGACTCGACCCCGACAGTTCGAGCATCCGTCGAACCGATCCCAGCGACGTGATCGGCATGATCTCGGGAATGATCGGCTTGGCGCCCTGCTCGGGGTCGTACGCCGACACCCGGTCGCGGAGGCGCAGATAGTCGTCGACATCGAAGAACATCTGCGTGATGGAGTACTCGGCGCCGGCCCGCAGCTTCGACACCAGGTACCGGGTGTCGTGCGCGAGGTCGGGTGCGCGGTAATGACCTTCCGGGAACGACGCCACACCCACGTGGAAGTCGCCGAGGTCCCGGACGAGGCGGACCAGTTCTTCCGCGTACTCGACGCCGTCCGGGTGCTTCTGCCATTCGCCGAGCGGGTCGCCGGGCGGGTCGCCGCGCAGGACCAGGATGTTGCTGATTCCGCGGTCGGCGTACGCGCCGACCATCGATCGCAGTTCGTCGACGCTGTGCGACACGGCCGTCAGGTGCGCGACCGGCAGCAGTGTGGTCTCCTCGGCGAGCTGACCGGTGACGCGAACCGTGCGGTCGCGCGTCGACCCGCCGGCGCCGTAGGTCATCGACACGAAGGCCGGACCCATGCGCTCGAACTCGCGGACGGCACGCCACAGACGAGCCTCGGCGGCCTCGTCGCGAGGCGGCGAGAACTCGACGGAGAAGGGGACCCGACCGTCGCCGGACGACCGGATCCGGTCGACGATGGACGGGGTGCGGGTTACCCAGCCATCGCTGGCCCGCCCCCGGACGGAATCGAATGTCACCCGTCCAGCATAGGTATTGCCCGGGGCAATGCGCCCACTGCGTCTCCGTGAGCGGCCGGATCCCGGCATCCGGCCTCCCCGGAGGACGCCCACTATGGTGGTGTCGACGCTCGCCGCTCTCGGTGCGCACGCGAGAATTCGATCCTGGAGGCCACCCTGTCCGTTGGAACGCGCCCGGCCGCTCTCGCGGCCGACGTCGAAAATGCGCTTCGCGACTTCTTCGCCGGCCGGCAGGACCTGGTCGATGCCGTGGGCGGCGGCTACCGCGACGCCGTGACCACCCTCGAAGACTTCGTCCTGCGCGGCGGCAAGCGGGTGCGCCCGGCCTTCGCCTGGACCGGCTGGCTCGGGGCGGGTGGCGACGCCCGGGGTCCGGACGCCGAACCCGTGCTCCGAGCCTGCTCGGCGCTCGAACTGGTTCAGGCCTGCGCACTGGTCCACGACGACATCATCGACGCCTCCACTACGCGCCGGGGGTTCCCCACCGTCCACGTCGAGTTCGAGGACCGGCACCGCGCCGGCGGGTGGAGCGGTGATTCCGCTCACTTCGGCGAGGGCGTCGCGATTCTCCTCGGCGATCTCGCCCTCGCCTGGGCCGACGACATGATCCGCGACTCGGGCATCACCCCGGAGGCCTCGGCCCGGATCTCCCCCGTCTGGTCCGCGATGCGGACCGAGGTGCTCGGCGGACAGTTCCTCGACATCAGCAACGAGGCCCGGGCGGACGAGTCGATCGACGCGGCCATGAAGGTGAACCGGTACAAGACGGCGGCGTACACCATCGAACGGCCATTGCATCTCGGCGCCGCACTCGCGGGCGCCGACGACGCCCTCGTCGCGGCCTACCGCCGATTCGGCACCGATATCGGTATCGCCTTCCAACTCCGCGACGACCTGCTCGGCGTCTTCGGCGATCCGGCCGTGACGGGCAAGCCCTCGGGCGACGACCTGCGGGCCGGCAAGCGCACCGTCCTGTTCGCGATGTCGCTGCAACGCGCCGACGCCGACGACCCCGCGGCCGCCGACCTTCTACGCAACGGTGTCGGCACCGACCTCTCCGATGCGGATGTGGACACGCTCCGGACCACGATCACCTCGCTCGGCGCGGTTGCGGACGTGGAGAAACAGATCGAGGAACTCGTCGGGAACGCGCTGTCGACGCTGACGGCGAGTACCGCCACCCGCGAGGCGAAGCAGCAACTCACCGAGATGGCCGTCGCCGCGACGCGCCGCGACTACTGAGGTCGACGATGGCTCGCGCGCTCCGGACGGTTCCCGGCCGGACCGATCACGTCGTGGTCGTCGGTGCCGGTCTCGCCGGGCTGTCCGCGGCGTTGCACCTCACCGGGGCGGGGCGGCGCGTCACCGTCCTCGAGCGGGAATCGTCGCCGGGCGGCCGGGTGGGCACGTACCGCGGCCCGGGCTACGACATCGACAACGGCGCCACCGTCCTCACGATGCCCGCACTGGTCGGTGAGGCGCTCGCCGCGGTGGGCGCGGACTTCCAGTCCACTCGCCCCGCCTTGGTCCTCGAACGGCTGGCCCCGGCGTATCACGCGCGGTTCGCGGACGGTTCCTCGCTGGACGTCCACTCCGACCCGGACCGGATGGCCGACGAGATCAGCCGGGTGTGCGGGGCGGCCGAGTCGGCCAGATATCTGCGGCTGCGGCGCTGGCTGGGCCGGATCTTCGACGCCGAGTACCACCGCTTCATGGACGCCAACTTCGACTCCCCGCTGGATCTCGTCGCGTCCCGTGCGGCCGCGAAGGACCTGCTGAAGCTCACCCTGCTGGGCGGCTTCGGCAAGCTCGGCGCCCGGGTCGACCGCACGATCACCGATCCGCGGCTGCGCCGGATCTTCACGTTCCAGGCCCTGTACGCCGGGGTCGCGCCTGCCGACGCCCTCGCCGTGTACGGCGCGATCGCCCACATGGACACCTCGCTCGGCGTGTACTTCCCCCGGGGCGGGATGCGCTCGATCGCGCTCGCCCTCGCCGACGCCCTCACCACCGCCGGTGGAGAGATCCGGCTGGGTGCCGAGGTCGCGGCCGTCGAGAAGTCGGGTGGCCGCGTCGTTGCCGTCGTGACCGCGGCGGGTGACCGCATCGACTGCGACGCGCTGGTCCTCACCCCGGACACCGCCGTCGTCGACGAACTCCTCCGCCCGGTGACCCGCCGGGCTCCCCGCCGGGTGCGGGTGTCGCCGTCCGCCGTCGTCCTGCACGGGACGGTCCCCACGGCGGTGACGTCCCGCTGGGCCGCCCGGCGGCACCACACCATCGACTTCGGTGACGCGTGGGCGCGCACGTTCGCGGAAATCACGGCGCGTGCCGGACGCGGACGGCTCATGACGGACCCGTCCCTGCTGATCACGCGACCCGCCGTCTCCGATCCGGGGCTCGTCGTCGACCGCGCGGGCACAGCCTCCGAGCCGGTGTCGGTGCTGGCGCCCTGCCCGAACCTGCACAGCGCGCCGCTCGACTGGTCCTCGCTGACCCGCCCGTACGTGGACGAACTGCTGCGCGAGCTCGAGGCGCGCGGCTACACCGGCATCGCGGACCATTTCACGGTCGACCACGTCGACACCCCGCTCACCTGGCTCGGCAAGGGCATGGCCGCCGGCAGTCCGTTCGCGGCCGCGCACGTGTTCCGGCAGACCGGGCCGTTCCGGCGTCCGAACCTGGTCGACGGCCTGGACAACGTGGTTCTCGCCGGTTCGGGCACCGTTCCGGGCGTCGGAGTCCCCACCGTCCTGCTGTCGGGAAAGCTCGCGGCGGCACGCATCACCGGGACCGCCCCCGCAGAAAGTGCGGAAATGGCCCGAAAAGCACGAAGTGCGAGTGGATAGGGCGAGGCGTGGCGAGATCTGGCGCCGGCAGCAATTAAACTGGGTCCTCGACCATGCGATGCGCGCGACGACGGGCGCTCCGAACGCAACCGAACTCACCTCGGGGGAGGAATCTGCACTCATGACGTCCTCTGCCCGGCAGGCGACCGTCGCCCCTGCGACGACCGCACCGCAGCGATCGTGGCCTCAGACCACGGCCGACTTCCTCCGCAGTCCGGAAGGGCACGCCGCGATCCTCGGTTTCGCGGGCGCCGTGATGATCACGTTCGGTGGTTTCGGTGCGGGCAGCGTTCGCCGCGAGGACCCGCTTCTCGAGGCGATGCACCTGTCGTGGCTGCGATTCGGTCACGGCCAGATCCTGTCGACCGTCATCGTCTGGGTGGGTGTGGTCGCGATGATCGCGGCGTGGGTGCGGTTGGGCCGCGCCACCCTCGGCGGAAACGTGAGTCTGCGGCAGTTGCGCTTGATCGTCCCGGTGTGGACGGCGCCGCTGCTGCTCGCGGTGCCGATGTTCAGCCGGGACGCCTACTCCTATCTCGCGCAGGGCGCGCTCCTGCGGGACGGGTTCGACCCGTACGCCGTGGGACCGGTGGTCAACCCGGGGGTCCTTCTCGACAACGTCAGCAACGTGTGGACCACCACCACGGCGCCGTACGGGCCGCTGTTCCTGCTCCTCGGTCAGGGCATCACGGCGCTGACGGGCGACAACGTGATCGCCGGGACGATGCTGCTGCGCCTGACGATGCTGCCCGGGCTCGCACTGATGGTGTGGGGGGTCCCGCACCTCGCCCGCCATCTCGGCGGAAATCCCGCGATCGCGCTGTGGCTCGCCGTGCTCAATCCCCTGGTCCTCGTCCATCTCATCGGCGGTGTACACAACGAACTGCTGATGGTCGGCCTGATGATCGCCGGCATCGCCCTCGTCCTGGAACGCCGCCACCTCGCCGGCATCGCCCTCGTCGCGGTGGCGGTCGCGATCAAGGCGACGGCCGGCGCCGCCCTCCCGTTCATGGTGTGGATCTGGATGGTCCACGAGAAGGAGAAGGCCGAGGCGGAAGGTCGCACGCCCGCGTCGC
Source organism: Rhodococcus sp. 4CII (assembly GCF_014256275.1). NCBI lineage: Bacteria > Bacillati > Actinomycetota > Actinomycetes > Mycobacteriales > Nocardiaceae > Rhodococcus > Rhodococcus sp. 4CII. The sequence goes on along the minus strand of NZ_JACCFE010000002.1, from coordinate 6,515,935 downwards.
CCCTGGCGTCGTTCGCGAAGACCGCCGGGGCCGGGTTCGCCGTGTTCGTGGCCGTGTTCGCGGCCGCCTCCGCCGTCGCCGGGGTCGGGCTGGGCTGGATGACCGCGCTGTCCGGTTCGAACAAGATCATCAACTGGCTGTCACTACCGACGATCCTCGCCCACATCGTGACGGTCGGGACATCGTGGTTCGCGGACCTGCGGTTGGGTGAGGTGCTGGCAATCACCCGTCCGATCTGCGCGGTGGCGCTGGTCGCGATCGTGCTGACGGTCTGGTGGCGGTACCGGAAGACCGAGCGTGACGCGATCCTCGGGATCCTCATCGTCCTGGTCGCGATAGTGATCCTCTCGCCCGCGGCGCTGCCCTGGTACTACTCGTGGCCCATCGCCATCGCCGCCGGCTTCGCACTGTCGACGCGGACCCTGATGGTCCTCGTCGGGCTGTCGACCTGGCTGATGCTGGTCTTCCAGCCCGACGGGTCGATCGGTCTGTACACGGTCGCGCACGTGGCGCTGGCGACGTTCGCCGCGGTCGTCGCGGCCGTGTCACTGCGCACCGTCGACCCGCTGCGTCTGCGCACACCCCGGCCTGCCGGGGACGTGCGCATCTCCGGCCTCGCAGGGGCTGCGTCGTCGCCCGGCATCGAGTGACATCTCGATGACCGAACCGGCGGACAGTTATCGGTATTGCGGGGCGGTGACGGCGGAGCACGGACGGACGTACCACCTCGCGACGCGACTTCTTCCCGAACGCCGCCGCAGCGCGGTGCACGCCCTGTACGGTTTCGCCCGCACGGTCGACGACATCGTGGACGCCGATCCGGGCCGGACGGCCGGGAACTGCGCCGCCGAGCTCGATCGGATCGAGGACGTCCTGCGGCGCGGGTTCACCGACCGGACCGCACCCGCGCCGAAGTCCTGCACACCGGAGATGCTGCGGGTGCTCCCCGCATTCCTCGACACGGTGGCGGAGTTCGACATCTCCCGCGACTACTTCTTCGCGTTCCTGGACTCGATGCGGATGGACGTTCCCGGGACCGCGGCGCATCGCGCCGAATACCGCAGCATGACCGAACTCCGGACGTACATGTACGGGTCGGCGGTCGTGATCGGGTTGCAGATGCTCCCCGTCCTCGGAACCACCGGACGGGTCGAGGACGCGGCGCCGCACGCCGCGGCGCTCGGTGAGGCGTTCCAGTTGACCAATTTCCTCCGCGACGTCGGCGAGGATCTCGACCGGGGCCGCGTCTACCTCCCCGCCGACGAACTCGCGGCGTTCGGCGTCGACACCGACCTTCTCGTGCACTGCCGCCGCAGCGGGTCGACGGACCGGCGCATCGTGCGGGCCCTCGCGCACCTGATCGCGATCACCCGGTCGGTGTACCGGGACGCGGAGCCGGGCATCGCGATGCTGGACCGGCGGGTGCAACCCGGTATCCGGACCGCGTTCGTGCTGTATTCGCGCATTCTCGACGAGATCGAGCGCGGGGGCTACCGGGTTCTCGACCGGCGCGCCACCGTCGCCCGGAGAAATCGCTGGGCGACGGCGCTACCCCAGTTCGCCCGGCTCGCGGTGCCTGCCGGTGGGCGGTCGCGGTGACGGGTGGTCAGAATCCCATCGCCTGAGCCCGACGGATCACCTCGCGGGCGAGGTGGCCGTGCAGGGCCTGCACGGGAGTGCCCGGCAGGCTGTCGTCCTCACGGAACAGCCACAGCAGGATTTCCTCGTCGCTGAACCCGCCGTCGTGCAGCACGGCGATGAGGCCGGGCAGCCATTTGACGGTTTCGCCGGCGTCGTCGAAGAAGAGTTCGGGAACACCGAGGACGCCGCCACGGCGCACGGCGATCAGCTGCTGATCCCGCAGAAGCTGCTGCACCCGGGTGACGGCCACACCGAGATTCTTCGCGACGTCCACCAACTGGAGGAGCGAGACGGAAGGGTCCAGGACATCGTCACAGTAAGGGATGGCACTCACTCCCCTAACGTTATCTGGTCGCATTCTGCGTGGCGCTACCGGTCGGTGTCGCTGGCTACGATTGAGGGGCGCGTGGCCGGGCTGCGCGCACCGACGGGGGAACGGACACTGTGCACGATGGAGGTCAACGTTTGATCGGCGAGCTGCTCGACCGGCGCTATCGGGTGGATGCCACGATCGCGCGTGGCGGCATGTCCACCGTCTACCGGGGGCTCGACACGCGTCTCGACCGTCCGGTGGCCATCAAGGTGATGGATCCGCAGTTCGCGGCCGATCCGGCGTTCGTCTCGCGGTTCGAGTTCGAGGCCCGGTCGGTGGCGCGACTCAAGCATCCCTCGCTCGTCGCAGTCTACGACCAGGGGCACGATGGCGATCATGCGTTCCTGGTCATGGAACTCGTCGACGGTGGGACGCTGCGGGAACTCCTGCGGGAGCGCGGGCCGATGCCCCCGCACGCGGTGGCCGCCGTCGTGGGCCCGGTTCTCGACGCTCTCGCCGTCGCCCACCGGGCGGGTCTCGTGCACCGCGACGTCAAGCCCGAGAACATCCTGATCTCCGACGGCGGCGAGGTGAAGATCGCCGATTTCGGTCTCGTCCGGGCCGCCGCCGCGTCGACCACCACCTCGAACAGTGTGATTCTGGGCACGGCGGCGTATCTGTCGCCGGAGCAGGTGACGTCCGGGATCGCCGACACCCGCAGCGACGTCTACTCCACCGGAGTGCTGCTGTTCGAGCTCCTCACCGGACGGACGCCGTTCACCGGGGACACGTCGTTGTCCGTCGCCTATCAGCGGATCAACCAGGACGTTCCGCGGCCGGGGTCGTTCATCGCGGGTGTCCCGCCCGAGTTCGACGAACTCGTCGCCGAGGCGACCCACCGGGAGCCGTCGCATCGATTTGCCAACGCCGAGCAGATGGGCGCGGCGTTGCGCAGCATCGCGGCGGCGCTCGACCTGCCCGCCTACCGGGTACCGGCCCCGAGGCGCTCGGCGCAGCATCTGAGCGCCGCGGCCGCCGCGAGCGCGCCTCCGCTTGGCCCACCCCCGGGCCACCTTGCACCGCCCACGGTGCACCTCCCGGCTGCCGCGCCGCTGTCGCCGCCCAGCCCGCTGCCTCCGCAGCCCGGTGTCCAGCACACGCGGGTCGTCACCACCCAGACTCCGCGCCCGCCGATCGACGAACCGCAGTTCGCCGTGGAGGACGAGACCGACGACGGCTACCACTTCCCCGACTTCGCCGCCGAACGGCAGCGGTCGCGCCGGACCACGATCGTGTGGCTGCTCGTGATCCTGATGCTCGCCGTGGCGGTGGGTGTCGGCGGCTGGTGGATGGGGTCGGGGCGGTACACCGCGGTCCCGACCACCGACGGCCTCGACCGCGGCGCCGCGGTGACGGCACTGGAGGCGGCCGGACTGTCGACGGAGATCCGCGGGCAGTACTCCGACACGGCGGCGCTCGACACGGTGCTGGGGACCGATCCCACCGGCGGGTCGCGAATTTCGCGCGACGGCACGGTGGCGCTGCTCGTGTCCCTGGGCAGACCGACCGTCCCACCCCTCCCCGCGGGCGGCGAACGCGCCGGGATCGAGCAGGAGCTGCGCAACCGCACGTTCACTCCGGTCGACGGAGGTCAGGCGTTCAGCGCGAAGGTCCCGATCGGTGCGGTGGCCGCGCTCGATCCGGCGCCGGGCACCGAACTCGCGACGGGCTCCACCGTCAAGCTGATCGTCAGCAAAGGCGCACCGCCGGTGGACGTTCCCGACGTGAAGGGAATGTCGGAGGCCGAGGCGCGAGCGTCCCTCGAAGCGGTCGGCATCGTCGTGCAGGACGTGACCACCGACTTCGACCGCACCGTGGCGGCCGGTGACGCCATCGCCACCGACCCGAAGTCGGGCACCCGCGTCACGGCGGGGACGAGCGTGACGCTCCGCGTGTCGAATGCGGTGCGGATACCGTCCATGCTGGGCCGGACGGTCGGGTCGGCGCGCGACGAATTGAGCCGGCTCGGACTCGACGTGAAGGTGCGTCAGGTGACCGACACGGACCGCTCGTTCGTGATCAGCCAGAATCCGGGGAGCGGCGACCTCGTGAGGCCCGGCAGCACGGTCACCCTGGTCTCACTGCCCTGACCCCGCAGGTGCAGGGCAGTGAGTCCGCCGAAGGTGCGCTCGCTCAGCCGCGCAGCATCTCCGCGACGAGGAACGCCAGTTCCAGCGACTGCTGGGTGTTCAGACGCGGGTCGCAGGCCGTCTCGTACCGACCCGACAGGTCGAGGTCGGAGATGTCCTGTGCGCCGCCGAGGCATTCGGTGACGTTCTCACCGGTGAGTTCCACGTGGATGCCGCCCGGGTAGGTGCCCAGTCCGTTGTGAACCTCGAAGAAGCCCTGCACCTCGTCGACGATGCGGTCGAAGTGCCGGGTCTTGTAGCCGGTGGACGCCTCGTGGGTGTTGCCGTGCATCGGGTCGCACTGCCAGATCACCTGGTGTCCGGTGGCCTGCACCTTCTCGATGATGGGCGGCAGCATGTCGCGCACCTTGTTGTTGCCCATGCGCGAGATCAGGGTGAGGCGGCCGGGCTTGTTGGTGGGGTCGAGACGTTCGACGTACTCGACGGCCATCTCCGGTGTGGTGCTGGGTCCGATCTTCAGGCCGATCGGGTTCGACACCAGTTCGGCGAACGCGATGTGCGCGCCGTCGAGTTGACGGGTGCGGTCGCCGATCCACAGGAAGTGCGCGGACAGGTCGTACAGCTTGGGGTGATCGTCGTCGTTGTCGAGACGCAGCATCGCGCGTTCGTAGTCGAGGACGAGCGCCTCGTGGCTGGCGAAGATCTGGGCCTGCTGCAAACTCGGGTCGGTGACACCGCAGGCATTCATGAACTGCAGGCCACGGTCGATCTCCGCGGCGAGCGCCTCGTAGCGGGCACCGGCCGGCGACGACGACACGAACTCGCGGTTCCAGTCGTGGACCTTGTGCAGATCGGCCATGCCGGCACCGGTGAGCGCGCGGACCAGGTTCATCGCGGCGCTGGCGTTCGCGTACGCCCGGACGAGCCGCGACGGGTCGTGGGCGCGCACCGCCTCGTCGGCGACGAGGGAGTTGATCATGTCGCCGCGGTAGGACTGCAACCCGAGGGCATCGACGTTCGACGACCGCGGCTTGGCGTACTGACCGGCGATGCGGGCGACCTTGACGACGGGCAGGCTCGCTCCGTAGGTCAGGACGACGGCCATCTGCAGCAGAGTGCGGATGTTGCCCTTGATGTGCGGCTCGGTGTTGTCGGCGAATGTCTCGGCGCAGTCGCCGCCCTGGAGCAGGAACGCCTCGCCCCGGGCCACCTGGGCCAGCTTCGCCTGCAGAGCCACGACCTCGCTGGCCACCGTGATCGGCGGCACGCTCTCGAGGACGGTCCGCATGGCGGCGGCCTGACCCTCGGGCCACTGCGGCTGCTGCGCAGCCGGCTTGGCCAGCGCCGCGTCGAGTTGCTCACGCATCTCGGTGGGCAGCGGCGGGAGTTCGGGCAAGCGGTCGATCGGCACGTCGACAGTCCAGTTCACCCATACAGGATATTCGCTCGACACGAGCGTTGGCGAGTCAGGTCACCGGAGTGACCGCGCCGCCTGCACTGCCTCGAACTTCGCCAGGTTGTGCCGGGCGTCCGCGAGGGCGTCGTGAGCGTCGCCCGGTGCAGGTGGCAGCGCCGGGCTGCCGTGCTCCTCCCAGTACTGGCGCAGTTCCCGCGTGTACCGGGGCAGCGACTGCGGGAGCTCGGTCATGTCTCCCCACAGCTGGCACAGGGCGACGTGATCGTAGGCGGCCACCCAGGCCCACAACTCGGGGACGATGCCGGGCCGGGGAATCAGGAACGCATAGAGATCGTCACGGATCCGCGCCCGGCTCTTCCAGAGCGGCGACGACGGCTGCGGCAGCTTCGGCAGCACGTTCCTGCGCACCCACTTGCCCGCGCGCTCGGGATCGAACTCGGTGGACACCGCGTAGAATTCACGTCCGTCCTCCGCGACCACCCCGATCGACACCAGGTCGATCGTGCGACCATCCTCGATGAACTCGCAGTCGTAGAAGTAACGCACGCCCGCAAACTATGCCTCACCCGTTGGCGTCAACCGGATCCACCCCTACCTCGTGAAGGAGGCCTTGGTGAGCGCACCCTCCGACGGTCGACAGTCCGCCGTCCCCGACGCGGACCCGCTGGACGTCCCGCGGACGCCCCTGCGTCTGCGTGCCGGAGGATGGGCGGTGCGCCTCCTCGTGCCGGCCGGTCTCGCCGTCGGATTCGCGTACAACCTGCTCGGACTGCCGGGTCTGCGACCGTTCGGCAGCTACTACCGGCTCGATCTCGACGTCTATCGCCTCGGCGGTGCGGTGTTCCTGCGCGGTCCGACCCTGTACGGGTCTATGCCGGCCACCCAGATGGGCAACTTCCTGCCGTTCACGTATCCGCCGCTCGCCGCCGTCGTCTTCAGCCCGCTGTCGACCGTGTCGCTGGCGACGGCCGGGACCGTCGTGACGGCGTTGTCGCTGATCGCCCTGTTCGGTGTGCTCGTCGTCACCCTCGACTCGCTGGGCATCGCACCCCGCACCACGCTGGTGTGGACGGCGCTCGGTGCGCTCGCGGTGGCGCTTGCCCTCGAACCGGTCTCGTCGACCCTGGACTACGGGCAGATCAACATCCTGCTCATGCTGCTGGTCGCGGCGGACTGCCTTCCGAGAAAGACACCGTGGCCGCGTGGCGTGCTGATCGGCCTGGCGGCGGCGATCAAGCTGACGCCGGCGGTGTTCATTCTGTTCTTCCTGGTGCGCAAGGACTTCCGCTCCGCCGTCATGACCGCGGTCGGCTTCGCCGCGTTCAGCGCGGTGGGCGCGCTCGCGACGTGGAAGGACTCCGTCACCTACTGGACGCAGACCCTCTTCGACTCCGACCGGATCGGCACCCCCGCCTATCCCGCGAACCAGAGCATCACCGGAGTGCTGGCCCGGCTCGGTGTGAGCGAGGCGACGCGTACGCCGATCTGGCTGCTGCTGAGCGTGGTGGTGCTCGCGCTCGTGGTGCTCGCGATGGTGCGGGCACTGCGCGCCGGCGAGACCGCGCTCGCACTGGGCCTCAATGCCGTTCTCGGACTGCTCGTCTCACCCGTGTCCTGGTCGCACCACTGGGTGTGGGCGGTGCCGGTCGTCCTCGTGCTCGGGATCCTCGCCTACCGGCGCGGGAGCATCCTGCTCGCGGTCAGCGCCGTGGCCGGCGTCGTCGTCGTCAAGCTCGCCGCACATTGGAAACTGGGAGTGGGGCGCTGGAGCGGCACCCACTGGAGCCTGTGGGACCAGTTCCTCGCGTCGTCGTACGTGTGGTGGGGACTGTCCGTGGTGCTGGTCGCGATCGTCGCGTTCCGCACCCGTCCCGCCCAGGCCGACGAGGACGATCGGTCGGAGACCTCCGACGATCTCACCGTCCCTGTCGGCTGAGCGGTCTGCTACGTCAGCTCGCCCGGGTGTCCGGCAGGCGTGTGACGTCGGTGACATCGCTCGCCGGTGTCACGTCGGCCACCGCAGTCGGTGCCGGAGCGTCGGCGGTGGGGGCCTTCTTCTTCAGCGTGGCCGCGTAGATGTCGACGTATTCCTGCCCCGACAGCTTCATCAGCTTGTACATCACCTCGTCGGTGACGGCCCGCTCGACGAAACGGTTGCCGCCCATCCCCTCGAAGCGCGAGAAGTCGATCGGCTCGCCGACCCGGATGGTGACCTTCGCGGGACGCCACACCCGGGAGCCGATCGGGTTGACCTTCTCCGTTCCGATCATCGCCACCGGGATGACCTTCACACCGGATTCGAGGGCCATCCGCGCGAGGCCGGTCTTGCCCTTGTAGAGGCGCCCGTCGGGCGACCGGGTGCCCTCCGGGTAGATGCCGAGCAGCTTGCCCTGCGAGAGGACACGCAATCCGGCGTTCAGTGCGTCCTGTGCGGCGTCGGCGCCGGTCCGGTCGATCGGCACCTGTCCGACCACCGAGAAGAACCAGCGCTGAAAAGCACCCTTGAGGCCCGTCCCGGTGAAATACTCACTCTTGGCGAGGAAAGTGATTCTCCGCGGAACCCGCAACGGCAGGAAGAACGAATCCAGCACCGCCTGATGGTTACTCGCCAAGATGGCTCCGCCCTCGGCCGGAATGTTCTCCGTACCCTCCACGGTCGGCCTACCCAGCGCCCAGAGAACCGGCCCCAAAAACACGTACTTGAAGAGCCAGTACCACATGGCGTCCCTCCCATTCACAACCCAAGCTTCGTTCGGGTCGACTCTACTTCGGGTGGGTGAGGGCCGCTACACACGGCCCGAGAGCCCGCACAGCATCACATCTGCGGGTTTACAGCGGTCGGCCGCACGTCAACCTACCCGATCGGGCAGGACCGCCCTCGCGAGTTCCGCCGCTCCGATCATGCCCGCCGCCTCCCCCAGCTGGGTCGGCCGGATACGGGCCAGCGGCCGGTGCCCGGCCCCCGTCGTCAGGGCGGCGTAGTTCTCGCGGGCGTCGTCGATGAACAACGGCGAGGACGTCGCGACTCCGCCCGCGATCACGACGAGATCCGGGTCGTACACGTCACCGATCAGCGCCAGTCCCACCCCCAGCCAGTGGGCGAAATCCCGCATGGTCTCGAGCGCCAGCGGATCACCGTCCTGGGCGGCGCCCGCGATCCGCCTGCCCGTGAGCACACCGGGATCGACGGCGACCTCCCGTGCGAGGACGGTCGACGTCGCCGGGTCCGCGGCCAAACGTTCGATCGCGGTGTCGACGAGGGCCGTCCCGCTGCAGTACCGCTCCCAGCAGCCGTGCTTGCCGCACGCGCAGGGACGTCCGCCCGGGACCACCTGGATGTGCCCGAGCTCGGGTGCGACGCCGTGGCTGCCGCGGTACAGTCGGCCGTCCGCGAGCAGCGCCGCGCCGATGCCCGTGCCGATCGCGAGCATCACCACGTTCCGCCCGCCCGCCGCGGCGCCGAACCGGTGCTCGGCCCAGGCCGCCGCGTTCACGTCGTGTTCGAGGATGACGGGCAATCCGAGGCGCTGCCCGAGGTCCCTGCCGACCGGCGCACCCACCCACGGCAGATGCGGCGCGAATCGCACCGTTGTGCGGTCGGGGGTGATGAACCCGGCGACGGCGAGCCCCACCGCGGCGACGTCGTGCCGAGCCGACAGCTCCCGGACCGCGCGGTCCAGTCCGTTCTCGAGGGCCTTCGCCGACGCCGGGGTCGGCGACTGCAGCGAATCGAGCACGTCACCGGCCGAATCGACGACCGACGCACGGATGCTGGTTCCCCCCACGTCGATGCCGATGGTCAGCGCCGAACTGCCGTTGCGTTCGCTGCCCGCGCCTGTACCCATGCAGATGATTGTGCCCACGCCGGATCGCTGCCGTGCACGAGTCGGGCGATCCGGCCCGCGTCGGGGCGCTCAGCGCTTGAACGTGACCGTGATCGGTTCGAACGCCGAACCGCCGTCGGGTCCGGACGTGCCGCCCCCACCTTCCGGGCCGGGTTCCGGCGACTCGGGACCGCCGGGGCCCGGGGCGCCGTGCACGCGGTGCTCGTCGAGTATCTGCCGCAGAACCGCGATCAGAACGGACGCCTGGCCGGCGACGAGGGTCACGAGATCGTGCTGCTCGCCGCGGATCAGCGCTGCGAGCGCGCACACGGGGCACCACGTGCATCCCGACCACTGTCCGGTCCCGGGGGGCGCACCTGCCGCCTCCGCCTGGGCGTGCGGTGCCGCGGCGCGCTGGAGTATCGGCTCGAGGCGGTCGAGGGCGGTGTCGGCCAGCGCCCGCAGCTCCGCGATCAGCTGCGCGTGGTCGTCGTTCATACCGGCCACACCTGTGGGTCGGGTGTGAAGCGCACGACGAGATCGCTGCCGTCGAGTTCCGCGCCCGCGACGACGCATCGGCGCAGGACCGAGGCGAGGCGCACACGGCGGCGCACCCCTTCGGCGCCCACCACCAGGTCGTCGTCCACCCGGCCCAACGTGAGAGTCGACGGGTTCACGAGCGGAAGATACATCCGCATCGTGTACACAGAATTCACACCGGCCCCCGATTCCAGCCCCACCCGCACCGCAGGTGGGTTCTTCCCCAACACCGCCACCGCGTCCGTGTCGTCGGCATACAACTCCCGGGCGATACCGCCGAGATCGGCCCACCCTACCGGCTCCGTCACCGACCGAGTCACCGTGAGGATCACCGTGGAGCCCGCGGAGGCGGTCAGCTCGGCGAGTACCCGCTGCTGCAGGGCTCGCCGCCGGATCAACCATGCCACACCGGGGTCGTCGTGTCCTGTCGGCGAATCGAATTGTGGCAGTAGGTTGTTCACGAGGATCGCATCGATGCGCAGGCCCGACAGCGCGGCCGCCGCCACGGTCCGCCGCGTCTCCGTCAGCACCACCCGCTCCGGCGTCGTCACCAGTCGCACAGTGGTTTTCGCGCGATCCGCGAGCATGTCCCGCACCTCGCCGACAGCGGACACCACCTGTTCGATGAGCGTCACCAGCATGACGAGGCGGGGATCGGAACCCAGGAGCGCCGCGATCCGGCGATGCTGGGGCCACACCCGTTCGACGTAGTCGAGCGCCATCGCCGGCGCAGCGAGCGTGCGCAGACAGTCCGCGGTGGGCGGGCAGTCGACCACCACCGCGTCGTACCGACCGTCGGCGGCGAACCGGACGACCTCACACAGCCCCAGTACGTCCTGCACCCCGGGCAACCCGGTCAGTTCCTCCGGTTCGAGTGCGGACAGCTGGGCGCCGTGGTCGTGCGTGCCCGCGGCCGCGAGAACCGCTGTCAGGCTCCGGAATCTGTCCTCGAGCAAGGCGAGGGTGTCGAGCTCGAGCACATCGAGGTCGCCGGTGACCGACACCACGTCCCGGGCGGAGCCGATCCCGAGCACGTCGGCGAGTGAATGCGCCTGGTCGAGCGAGACGAGGAGAGTCCGGTGTCCCGCCTCCGCTGCCGCCTGTGCCGTCGCAGCCGCGAGCGTCGTCTTTCCGACGCCCCCCTTCCCTACGAAGAACTGGACCCGCGCAGGTCCGGCACCACCCTCGCTGCTCAGCCTTCCACCCGCTTCTTGAGTTCCTTCAGCGCGGTATCGGTGATCGCCTTCTCCGCCTTGCGCTTGAACAGGCCGATCATCGGAATGGTCAGATCCACGGTGAGCTCGTACGTCACGGTGGTGCCGCCGTCCGCGTCGTCCTCGAGCACGTACGAACCGAACTGCGACTTCTGGATCTCACCGGACTCGAGTTCCCAGCTGACGGACTTGCCGTCGGGCGCCCAGTCGTACCGGAGTACGTAGGTGTCCTTGACCATGCCCGCGTCGAGCACGAAACGGACCCGGTCGGCCCGGCCGTTCTCACCGGGTTCCATGATCTCGACGGACTTCGCGGCCGCCACCCACGTGGGATAGGCGTCGAAGTCGGCGATCACATCCATCACCCGGGCGGGCGGCGCCTCGATACTGATCGACCTCTTGGTCCTCTCGGGCATGGAGTGAACGCTTCCTTTCGCCTGGCCGACCCGCTCGTCGATCGCGGGGCCACACCGTTACCGATTCCCTAATGTCTGGGTTGTGCCCGACTATCACACACGATTCCGGCGCCCGGACACAATGCCGGACCCGCACCGTCGGCCCGAACGGCATCAGGACGGGGGTTCTCCGGCGGCCCGACCCGCTTCGAGTTCCTTCTTCACCTCGAAGGACATCACCTTGCCCTCGACGCGCCTGCGGCGGTTCAGTGCGGCCAGATCCGGGCTGCCCGCGCTGCGGACGGGTTCGGCGTGGAGGAAGTAGTGGACGATGGCCCCGTCCAGCACCGGTTCGAGCCACACCTCCATCGTTCCGGTGAGGGGACCAGCCACGGTCCAGCGGATCCCCTTCTCGGCCCGGTCCTCACGGACGGCGAGGGTGAGGTCGGGCCACCACCGGCGCCAGCGGGACGGGGACGCGATCGCCGCCGCGACCTGCTGCGGCGGGACCGCGATGAACGTCTGGTCTGCGACCTGGATGCTGCTCACGGCGACTAGCTTCACATACCGGCACCCCCGGCGGTCGCGGGGTTCCGCGCCGCCCCTGTGGACGTGGCCCCGACCACGCTTCTTCGGCCAGGACACGGACGCCGCGGGCGAAGGTCTAAAGTTGAGCCAGACAATCCTACTCGCCAGTATCTTCAGTGTCGGAGGTTTTCGTGCCCGAGTTCAGCGCGCCCCAGTCGTTCACGATCGCGGAGGACGCGTCCGCGGTCGACTCGGTGTTCGCCCACGCCGCGGCCGACCCGACGCTGGTCGTGTACAAGCGCAAGATCGGCGGACGCTGGACCGACGTCACGGCCGCCGACTTCGCGGCTCAGGTCACCGCCGTCGCCAAGGGACTCATCGCCCTCGGCGTACAGCAGGGCGACCGGGTGGCGCTGATGTCGGCCACGCGGTACGAGTGGCCGCTCGTCGACTTCGCCATCTGGGCGGCCGGCGGCGTCACCGTCCCGATTTACGAGACGTCGTCCGCCGAACAGGTGCGCTGGATCCTCGAGGACTCCGGCGCGATCGATCTCGTCGTCGAGAACGCGACCCACGCGGCCACCGTGAAGGCCGTGGCCGCCGACGCGACCGCGCTGCGGGGCGTCTACCAGATCGAGGCCTCGGACGGCGGCCGCGGCGTGGTCGAGGAACTGACCGAACTGGGCGCGGGTGTTCCCGACTCCGACCTCGAGGCCCGCGTCTCCGCGCTGAAGTCGAGCGATCCGGCCACGCTCATCTACACCTCCGGCACCACCGGCAGGCCCAAAGGCTGCCAGCTCACCCACTCCAACCTCATCGCCGAGTCCAAGGGCATCCTCGATTCCAGCCTCGGCGCCCTGTTGAAGACACCGGGCGTCAGCACCCTCATGTTCCTGCCGATGGCGCACGTCCTCGCCCGCGCCGTCAGCATCGCGTCGTTCGACGCCGGCGCCGCGCTCGGCCACACCAGCGACATCCCGAACCTCGTCCCCACGTTCGGCGAATTCCGCCCCGACTTCATCCTGTCGGTGCCGCGCGTGTTCGAGAAGGTCTACAACAGTGCCCGCGCCAAGGCGCACGCCGAGGGCAAGGGCAAGGGCAAGATCTTCGACGCCGCCGCGGAGACGCCGTCGCGTGGAGCGAGGCTCAGGACACGGGCGGGCCCGGGATCGTCCTCGAGGCCAAGCACGCACTGTTCGACAAACTCGTGTTCTCCAAGCTGCGGACGGCCCTGGGCGGCAAGTGCCAGCTGGCGATCTCCGGCGGGGCCCCGCTCGGCGCGCGCCTCGGCCACTTCTTCCGCGGCATCGGCATCACCATCTACGAGGGCTACGGCCTCACCGAGACGTCCGCGGCGTTCGCGGTCAACACGATCGGCGCACAGAAGGTCGGGTCGGTCGGCAAGCCCCTGGCGGGCAACTCCGTTCGCATCGCCGACGACGGCGAGATCCTGCTGTCGGGTCCGGTGGTCTTCAGCGGCTACTGGCGCAACGAGAACGCCACCGCCGACGCGATCGACAACGGCTGGTTCCACACCGGCGACCTCGGATCGGTCGACGCCGACGGGTACATCACCATCACGGGCCGCAAGAAGGAGATCATCGTCACAGCGGGCGGTAAGAACGTCTCCCCCGCCCAGCTCGAGGATCACCTGCGCGCGCACCCGCTGATCAGTCAGGCCATCGTCGTCGGCGACCAGCAGCCCTTCATCGGTGCGCTCATTACCATCGACGCCGACGCCCTGCCCGCGTGGAACGAACGCAACGGCAAGCCCGCGGGCACGAAGGTCGCGCATCTGCTCGCGGACGCCGACCTCACGGCCGAGATCGACGAGGCCGTCGCGGAGGCGAACAAGCTCGTGTCGCACGCCGAGGCCATCAAGAAGTTCCGGGTCCTGCCCGTCGACTTCACCGAGGAGACCGGCGAGCTCACGCCGACGATGAAGCTCAAGCGCAACGTGGTGCACGACACCTTCGCCGACGACATCGCGGCCATCTACGCCAAGTAGTGCCTGCGGCTCCTGAGTACTTGTCAACCGCGGGCGGTTGACAAGTACTCACGGGCCCAGCAGGTTCTGGAGTTTGGCGGCGAGCACGTCCCACCGCCACTCCGCCTTGACCCAGTCCCTGCCTGCGGCGCCCATCGCGGCCGCGCGATCACGATCCGACAGCACCGAGATCACCGACCGCGCCACCTCCGCCACCGAGGTACCGTCCACGACCATCCCGGTCTCGTTCTGCCGCACCGTTTCCGGAGCGCCGCCGGACTGTCCGGCGATGACGGGGACACCCGTCGCCGATGCCTCGAGAAAAACGATGCCGAGGCCCTCCACGTCGAGTCCGGCGCCCCGCGTGCGGCAGGGCATCGCGAACACGTCGGCGATCGTGTGATGGGCCGCCAATTCGGCCGACGGCACCGTTCCCGTGAACACGACGTGATCCTCGACCCCCACCGACCGCGCGAGCGACCGCAGGCGGTCCTCGTAGGGTCCGCCCCCGACGACCACCAGCACTGCGCCGTCGATGTGTTCACGAATGCCCGGGAGCGCCCGGATCAGGATGTCCTGCCCCTTGCGCGGCACGAGACGCGACAGGCACAGGACCGTCGGCCGCTCCCCCAACCCGTAGCGGGCCCGCAGTTCCGTCCGCGCCCCGCTGTCCGGGGTGAACCGGTCGGTGTCGACTCCGGGCGGCAGGTGTTCGAGCGCGGCACCCGCGCCGAAGGCGGAGGCGAATCGGCCGCGGGTGTAGCGGCTCACATACGTGACGACGTCGGTCCGGGCGCCGATCCGACCGAGGGCCTGACGGGCAGCGGGAAGCATCGACCAGCCGACCTCGTGGCCGTGGGTGCTCGCGATCACCCGTTCCGCCCCGGCACGCCGCAGTGTGGGGCTGAGCAGCGCGAGCGGGGCGGCTGCGCCGAACCAGACGCCGGTGCAGTCGTGTTCGGCGAGCAGCTTGGCGGCGCGGCGCGCGACGAACGGCGTGGGCACCATCAGCGTGGTGGGGTGCCGGACGACCTGAAACGGTTGCCGCGCATCGAACTTGATGTGCGAATCGCCGCGCCAGCGCGGAGCGTAGACCACGAGGTCGTCCGCGGGCAGGTGCTTGGCGAAGGTGTGCAGGTACGACTGAATTCCGCCGGGTCGCGGTGGAAAATCGTTCGTCACCAACAGGGTTCGGCGCATGTGATCACCGTAGGCGGTTCACCGTGCTGTTGCGGACGCAGGGTCACCCCAGCCGGGCGCGCACCCAGTCCGTCCAGCGGTCCCGGAACTGTCCCGCGTCGACGCCCAGGACGTCGGACAGGCGCCCGTCCACGGTCTCCGGGTCGGCCTCCCCCACCGCCAGCGTCCGGTACAACTCCGTCAGCCTCGATTCGCCGTACTCCTCGGCGACGAATGCGTTGATCGACCAGGCCGTCTCGTAGGCGACGGATCCGCGTGCGCCGTATCCGGAGAAGTCGGTGTCGTCGGGAAACTCGGTCGGTGCGCCCTCGGCCCCCACCTGCGCGGTCAGCGCGGGCGCGATCTGCCGAACCGGCTCGCCCGTCCCCCGGTATGCCGCGTACT
Source organism: Rhodococcus sp. 4CII (assembly GCF_014256275.1). Classification (NCBI taxonomy): domain Bacteria; kingdom Bacillati; phylum Actinomycetota; class Actinomycetes; order Mycobacteriales; family Nocardiaceae; genus Rhodococcus; species Rhodococcus sp. 4CII. The sequence continues at coordinate 6,500,342 of NZ_JACCFE010000002.1, read as the reverse complement.
CGGCGTAGCCCTCGAGAACCCACATCGGTGAACGGTCCACCGTCTCGGCGCGTGCGGCCACGTGAGTCAGTTCGTGCCGCAGGATCGCGCGCCGGGTGACGTCGGTCAACCGCTCCGCCGACGCCGGGCTGAACACGATCCGTTGCCCGGAGACCGTGGCGGCGTCCGGATCGACGGCGTCCGAGATCGCGACGGCGGCGATGTCGCGGCCGTCGTGATTCGGCCCGACGAGCGCCGTGAACTCGTCCTGGGATCCGGCGACCCAGACGAGCGCGCGGCCCGCCCACCCCGAGCCCCACAGCTGAGTGGCGTTGACGACGGCGGCCGGGAGTTCGTCGGCCAGCCGATCGACCATCGTGGCGTTCTCCGGATGTCCGAGCACCACCGACGTCTTCCCGTCGCCGGTGTCGACGCGACGCGACACGACGGGCCCGAAATCCCACGGTCCGCGCCAGGTCCGGCGCTCGCCGTCCACCGTGGCGTTGTCACTGACGAGTGTCCAGCGGTCGCCGCGCCGCGCGACGACGAGCGCCACCGGTTTGCGGGTGGGACTCTCGCCCGCGCCCGCGATCGCGTAGCGGAGCTGCACGGCAGGCGCCCACACCTCGTCGGCGCCGAGCGCGTCCACGAGGCTGGGGGGAACCGCCGTCTCGGAACCCTCCGTCTCGGAACCCTCGGCGAACTCGTAACCCCAGTCCGAGAATTCCACCCCGGCGACATTTGCGGCGCGCCGCGTCTCCGCCGCCAGGAAGCCCGGTGCCGCGGCATTGTCCATCAGACCCGGCAGTGCGGCCGCGTCGTTCGTGCGTACCGCCGACGCCCAGGTGTCGAGGAGCGCCTGCACCGCCGCACCCCGCGACGCCGCGTCGGCCGGTGCGGCGGCCAGGGTCCCGGCGGCGCCGCGGTCGGTGTGCGAGAACCCGGTCAGCGCGAGGACGACGATTACGGCGAGGCCGAGTCCGGCCAGCGCGGCCCGCTCCCACGGGCGCGCCTGGCGGCGTGGGGTCGGATCCGTTGCGGAAGACGGGTCTGCTGCGGGCACGCCGGTGAGTGTATGAGCACCCCGCCGCGCCGCTCTCGGACGGTCGCCGTCAGTAGCGGCGCGCGCCGTAGAACGGGAACTTCGCCATCGATTCGATCCTCACCGGAACGCCGAAGGTCGAGGCGTGCAGTATGTTGCCGTTTCCGGCGTACAGACCGACGTGCGATGCGTCGTTGTAGAAGAGGACGACGTCGCCGGGCTGGAGGTCGTCACGGGACACCGGGGTACCGCCGCCGGCCTGCGCCTGACTCGACCTCGGCAGCGTCTTGCCGATCTGCTTGTACGCCCACACGACGAGTCCGGAGCAGTCGAATTCGTCGGGACCGGTGGCGCCCCACACGTACGGGTCGCCGATCCGGGTCATGGCCGCCTGCAGCGCACTGGTGCCCGAGCCGGGCGTGAGATGCGCGAGGATCGTGTTCGGATCGAAGCCGGGCGGGAACGGGGTTCCCACCAGTTGGTCGCGCTCCGCGCCGCTGAGGTCTCCGAACGCCTTGATCACGTCGGCGATCTGCGCCTGCAGGTCGCTCTGTTTGCGTTGCAGATCGTCGCTGACCGCCTTGGCCTGTTCCGTCGCGGACCGCGCGGCATCCGCGGACTGCTTCGACGCCGAGGCCGCCTCGGTGGCGTCCGCTGTGGCCGACTGGAACTGTGCAACCTGGTTGCGGGTGTCGTTCGAGATGACGTCGAGTGCGGACATCTGGTCCAGGAGTTGCTGCGGTGAATCGCTCACCATCACGGCGAACAGGCGATTGGTCCGGGCGCCCTGGTAATTGGCGGTGGCGAGTTTGTTCACCACCGGCTGGAACACGGCGACACGCGCGTTTGCCGCGTCGAGGACGCCCTGGTCCGCGGCGAGCTTCGCGTCGGCGTCGCGCTGCGCCCCCTGCTTGGCCTCGAGATCGATCTGCGCATTGTGTAGTGCCTCGGACGTCTGCTCGGACTGCCGGGACAGATCGCCAAGTTTCGTCAGTGCGTCCGTGGGGTTGGGAGTGACCGGGTCTGCACCCGCCTGAATCGACGGTAGCGACACGAGTGCCACCGACAGCATCCCGGCTGTGAGCACGCTGCCCAGGGAGCGCTTCATCTTGTGTGAGGCCACGGAAATGCAGTTCTCCGATCGTCGATCTCCACCAGACGACCCGGGCGTCCGTATTTCAAATCGAAAGTGTGCGGAATGCCGAGGTGGTGGTGACCCGCGATGCCGCCCGGATGGCGCGACAAGACTTCGCAAGGTCTCGGATAGGTTACGGAATGGCATACGTTTGTGTCCACCCATGTCACGGTTCGCGTGGCGAGGACCACCGGATGGTCGACAACGGGTGTCTACCTGGGGCGCAACGACATCGAGGGTGGGTTCGAATCGGAATTCGAACCCACCCTCGGTGGTCGTACGGGATCCTACGAAGTTACCCCTGCATCCCCGCCCTCGACTCGGTGGATGGATCGCTTCGCGGGTGGATCAGTAGCGGCGTGCGCCGTCGAACGGCATCGAGGCGATGGGCGCCAACTTGACGGGCTGACCCTCGGTCGATGCGTGGATCACGTTGCCGTTGCCGGCGTAGATGCCCGAGTGCGAACCGCCGTAGAAGGAGATCACGTCGCCGGGACGGAGATCGGACTGCGACACGGGAGTACCGGCGGCCGCCTGCGCGTAGCTGGTGCGCGGCAGGTTCAGTCCGGCCTGCTTGAACGCCCACTGCACCAGGCCGGAGCAGTCGAACGAGTTGGGACCTGCGGCGCCGTAGACGTACGGCGAGCCGAGCTTGGTCTGAGCGGCCTGAACAGCCTTCTCACCTGCGGTGCTGGCCGGCGCCGGCGGCGTCGGCAGGTTCGGGATGCCCGGGATCTGCGGGATTGCGACACCGGGGATCTCGAACGTTCCGACACCGGGGATGGTGACGGGGTCTGCGGCCGCGGGGGCCGCGGTAGCGGTGAGCGCTCCGACTGCGAGCGCGCCGGCGACGACTGCCCGTCGCACATTCCGCCTGGAAACTTGTGACGCCACGAAAGGGGTACTCCGTTTCTTCCGGTCATCCGCCGACCGAGTTAGCTGACGGGTTCGGGCTGGGAAGATCAGCCCTACCCACCGGTCCGTGAGGACGTCCCGGCGGGATTCACCCCAGTGGAAACTTGGGTTCCCGGTACGACCGCTCTCGCGAGTGGCCGATTAGGCGGTGACTAGCGATGCTGCCCCGGTGTGGGGCGGCGAGACTCCGCTAGGTCTCAGGAAGGTTACGAAATGGAATACCCCGATGTCGACCGGAACACGCGGAAAGTGTCCGTTTGGGTCGATTCGGGGTTTGCGGGCGCGCGATACCCGCATTCGATAACAGCCAGATAACAGGCGGTATGTTTCCGAACTCTTTTCGGTAGCGGGAGTGGGGATTTCGCGGCGGCGCACGACTGCCCGACGACCTACCCGCTCCGCATTCCCGCTGTTCAACCGGGGTCCGTCGAGATTGCCCGGTGCGGCGGTCCCGACCGCGGCCTGCCGTCGCCGCGCGACCGGCACGGCACTCCCCGGGGCCGCATCGCCACTCGTCGCGCGGCCCCCGATCGAGGCCCGGGACGCGAGGTGTGATCCTCGTCTCTCATCGTGGTCCGGGCGGTCCGGGCGGTTCTGTCGGTGCCCGTCCATACGCTCTGAGCCGTGAGTGCCCCCGGTGTACCCGAACAGCTGAGATTCGACGAGCTCGACACCCCGCTGCGGGACACCACGTTCGTGGTGGTCGACCTCGAGACCACCGGCGCCCGGCCGGGCGAGGACGCCATCACCGAGATCGGCGCCGTCAAGATCCGCGGCGGCGAGGTGATCGGCGAGATGGCCACGCTCGTCGACCCGGGCCGGTCCATCCCGCCGCACATCGTGGAGATCACGGGCATCACCACCGCCATGGTGATCGACGCCCCGCGGATCGAGCGGGTGCTGCCCGCGTTCCTCGAATTCGCGCGCGGAGCCGTGCTCGTCGCCCACAACGCTCCCTTCGACACCGGATTCCTCAAGGCCGCCGCGTCGGCCACCGACACTCCCTGGCCCAAGTTCACGGTGCTGTGCACCGTCAAACTGGCCCGGCGGGTCCTCACCCGCGACGAGGCGCCGTCGGTCAAGCTGTCGTCGCTGGCCCGGCTGTTCGATGTCGGGACCACTCCGACGCACCGGGCCCTCGACGACGCCCGCGCCACCGTCGACGTCCTGCACGCCCTCATCGACCGCGTCGGCAATCAAGGCGTGCACAGTCTCACCGAGCTGGTCGACTACCTCCCCGACGTCTCCTCGCACCAGCGGGCGAAGCGGACGCTGGCCAGCCACCTTCCGCATGCTCCCGGCGTCTATCTGTTCCGTGGACCGTCCGACGAGGTCCTCTACGTCGGCACCGCGACCGACCTGCGCCGGCGGGTGCGCAACTACTTCACCGGTTCCGAGACACGCGGACGGATGAAGGAGATGGTGGCGCTGACCACCCGAATCGACCACGTCGAATGCGCGCACCCGCTCGAGGCGGGCGTGCGCGAACTGCGGCTTCTGGCCGCCCACACTCCGCCGTACAACCGGAGGTCCAAGTACCCGAAACGCGGCTGGTGGATCACGCTCACCGCCGAGGCCTTCCCCCGATTGTCGGTGGTGCGGACCCCGACCGCCGACTCGCTCGGTCCGTTCCGGTCCCGCTCGACCGCCGTCGACGTCGCCGACGTCCTCGCCGAGTACTGCATTCTCCGGACCTGTACGAGTCGCATACCGAAGGGCAGGGAGCACGGCCCGCAGTGCCCACCCCGCGAGCTGGGACGCTGTCCCGCGTCCGTCCATGCCCGCGACACGGAGGATGCGTACCGCCCCGGACCGGAACTCTTCCGCCAGTTCCTGCGCGGTGACGGCGACGCGCCATTGCAGGGCATGCGCGCACGGGTGGAGGAACTCGCCGCTGCCGAGCTGTTCGAGAATGCCGCGCGACTGCGCGACCGCACCGCGGAGGTCGTCCTCGCACTGCGGAGAATGCAGCGTCTGGCGGCCCTTACCGCCCTCGATCAGCTCGTGGCGGCGCGCCCGGCCCCGACCGGCGGCTGGGAGTTCGCGGTGATCCGTTCCGGCCGCCTCGCGTCCGCGGGCTGTGCTCGGCGCGGGATCCATCCGATGCCGGTGGTCGATGCGCTGGTCCTGACCGCCGAAACCGTGGTTCCCGACGCGACTCCCCTCCGGGGCGCGTCCCCCGAGGAGGCCGGCCTGCTCGCACGCTGGCTCGAGCAGGACGACACCCGGATCGTCAGTGCCTCGTCCGGGTGGTGCGAACCCGCGTGGGGCGCCGGATCGTGGTCCGCGTGGTGTGCGCTCGCACGGGCAGGCAGCTCATCGACACAGGGCGACGAGACCCGACCTCCCGCGCCGCATTCCGTCGATCACCGCCTAGGCTGGCGATCATGATCAACGCCATCGTCCTGATCCACGCCGAAGCCCACCGCATTCCGGAGACCGCCCAGGCCGTCGCCGACATCGAGGGCGTCGACAAGGTCTATTCCTGCGCGGGCGACGTCGACCTGATCGCGATCGTGCGGGTACGCGACCACGCGAAGATCGCGGAGGTCGTCACCGAGGGAATCAACAAGGTGGACGGCGTCTCGCGGACGGCGACGCACATCGCCTTCCAGTCCTACTCCAGCGCCGATGTGGAAGCGGGCTTCTCGATCGGCGAATAGGTCCGCCTGCTATCTGCTGGTGGCCAGGCCCGACGTGAGTTCGGCCCACCGCGCGAGCAGCGTCGCGGCCGCTCCGGTGTCGATGGACTGCGCCGCCGTCGAGAGTCCGTCCGACAGGCCGTCTTCGAGCGTGCGGCTGCCGAGCCCGCGGAACGCCGTGATCGCCGCCGCCGCATTGAGCAGCACCGCGTCGCGGACCGGCCCGGTCTCACCGGCGAGGAGTCGCTGCGCCACAGCCGCGTTCACGTCGGCGTCGCCGCCCCGGAGTGCGTCGAGCGGCACCCGCGCGATCCCGATGTCGCGGGGGTCGAGTTGACGAATGGTCACCGTCCCGTCCGCGACGACGTGCACGGTCGACGTGGTCGACGTGGTCAACTCGTCGAGGCCGTCGTCGCCGCGCACCACCAGCGCCGAGTTGCCGCGCTGCGCGAGCACACCGGCCACCACCGAGATCAGACCCGGAAACGCGCAGCCGATGAGGCCGGCCCGCGGGCGGGCCGGGTTGGTGAGCGGTCCGAGCACGTTGAAGACGGTCGGGATGCCGATCTCCTTGCGCGGCGCGCCCGCGAACCGCAGGGCGGGATGGAACACCGGCGCGAAGCAGAAGCCGATGCCGACCTCCCGGACGCATTGGGCCACCTCGTCGGGACCGAGGTTGATCTTCACCCCGAGCGCCTCGAGCACGTCCGCACCGCCACTCTTGGACGACGCGGCCCGGTTTCCGTGCTTGACGACGCGAATACCGGACGCCGCGACCACCAGTGACGCCATCGTGGAGATGTTCACGGTGTTGGATCGGTCACCACCGGTGCCGACGATGTCGACGACGTCGTCGTCGACGGGGACCTTCCGTGCGTGCCCGAGCATCGAGTCCGCGAGGCCGCGCAATTCGTCCGGCGTCTCACCCTTCATCTTCAGGGCGACGCCGAACGCGGCGATCTGCGCGGACGTGGCGTTGTCGGACATGATCTCGTCCATCGCCCATTTAGCGTCGTCCACTGCGAGGTCACGTCCGTCGGTGAGCGCGCCGAGGACCGACGGCCACGTCCGTGCCGGCAGCACACCGTCGTTCGTCCCCGGAGCAGTTGGGCTCTGCATCATCGTGTCCCCTTGTACTAGTGGCGGATCCGATCCCTGGCAGCCTAGTCACCGGACGGATCGGACTCGCGCGCCGGTTGCATCGCATCCCAGCCGTCCACCGAGCCGCCGAGCCGCTGCGCCAGCCCGGCCATTCTCGACCGTTCCTGGGAACAGTGCAGCGCGTCGAGAACCTGGACGCGCTGCAGCACCAAGGTCACCGGCGCACCGTCCCCCGAGGGGGAGGCGGCCCCGTCCGGATTCTGTGGCCGATAGCCGTCCTGGGCGGCGATCGACACGGCGTCGGCCACCGCGGGCGCGGGCAGCCGCAGATGGTGCCGCAGCACCGCTTCCGCCTCCGCCTCCCACCGCGGTTCCTCGGCGGCGGCGCGGTCGAGCGCGGCCGAGCACGCCTCCACGTCGTCGAAGCTCGAGGCGACGACCACGAGGTCGGGGCGATCCTGATCGAGAGGGGCCGGTTGCCGACTGCCGAACAGCCGTCGCAGCCACCCCGTACTGTTGTCACGAGAGCGCATGACTCCACCCTGTCACGGCCCGCCACCAGGGCCGTCAGCAGGGAGAATCGGACAAGCGCGGCGCCTGGACGGGCCGAGGGTGGACCCGGGTAGTCGTCTCTTACGACGAAGCGTCATACTTCTGTCTGTGACGAGCGCAGTAGGGACTTCAGGATCAGCAATCACCCAACGCGTGCACTCGCTGAACCGACCAAACATGGTCAGCGTTGGCACCATCGTGTGGTTGTCAAGTGAGCTCATGTTCTTCGCAGGGCTCTTCGCCATGTACTTCGTGGCGCGAGCACAGGCGAACGGGAACTGGCCGCCGGAGCCGACCGAGCTGAATCTGTTCCTCGCCGTACCGGTGACGCTGGTGCTGATCGCCTCGTCGTTCACCTGCCAGATGGGTGTGTTCGCGGCCGAGCGCGGCGACGTCTTCGGCCTCCGCCGGTGGTACCTCCTGACCTTGGCGATGGGCACCTTCTTCGTCCTCGGGCAGGGGTATGAGTACATCCACCTGGTCGAAGAAGGCACGAGCATCTCGAGCAGCGTGTACGGCTCGGTGTTCTACATGACCACCGGCTTCCACGGCATGCACGTGATCGGCGGCCTCATCGCGTTCATCTTCCTGATCGCCCGCACCAAGGTCAGCAAGTTCACGCCCGCCCAGGCCACCGCCGCCATCGTCGTCTCGTACTACTGGCACTTCGTCGACATCGTGTGGATCGGCCTGTTTGCCACGATCTATTTCATCCGTTGATCAGCTGAACGCCCCAGGCAGCCCCCTGACGTCCAGTCCGTCCCGACATACCAAAGGGATACAGATGAGTTCATCCCCCCCTCCCGCATCCGATACCACAGCGTCCGCAAAGGCACGCCGTCAGCGGAAGCTCCGCAGGCGCGTCACGGGCGCCCTGGTCCTGATGATGGGACTGGTCAGCGCCGGTTTCCTCGCGTCCGCGTTGACGCCAACCCCGCAGGTGGCCACCGCCACCGATGATCAGGCGGCGCTGATCCGCGAAGGCAAGCAGTTGTACGACACGTCGTGCATCACCTGCCACGGCGCGAACCTGCAGGGTGTGCAGGACCGCGGCCCCAGCCTGATCGGTGTCGGCGAGGCCGCTGTGTACTTCCAGGTGTCGTCGGGACGCATGCCGGCATCGCGTAACGAGGCCCAGGTCGAGCGCAAGCCGGTCAAGTTCGACGCCGAGCAGACGGACGCCATCGGCGCCTACGTCCAGGCCAACGGCGGCGGCCCCACGGTGATCCGCGACGAGAACGGTCAGGTCGCCCAGTCGTCGCTGCGCGGCGGCGACATCGGCCGCGGTAGCGAACTGTTCCGACTCAACTGCGCGTCCTGCCACAACTTCACCGGTCGCGGCGGCGCGCTGTCGTCCGGTAAGTACGCCCCGGTCCTCGACCCGGCGAACGAGCAGCAGATCTACACCGCGATGGTCACCGGCCCGCAGAACATGCCCAAGTTCTCGGACCGTCAGCTGACCCTCGAGGAGAAGAAAGACATCATCGCCTACATCAAGTCGTCGGGCGAGACGAAGCAGCCCGGTGGCTACGGACTCGGCGGCATCGGTCCCGCCTCCGAAGGGTTGGCCATGTGGGTCATCGGAATCATCGCTGTCGTCGGTGCAGCACTGTGGATCGGAGCAAGGTCATGAGCGACGCTGGCCAGCCGGGCGGCGCTACGCCAAGGAAGTACACGGACGCAGAACTCGAGAACCTGAGCCGCGACGAACTGGTCGAGCTCGGAACCAACCTCGACCACGTCGACGTCGCGTTCCGCCGCAACCGCTGGGCGGTTCCGGGGACGAAGGCCGAGAAGCGCGCCGAGCGGTCGGTCGCGTTCTGGTTCGCCCTGTCGGGGGTCTCCGCGCTCGCGTTCATCGCGATCTACCTGTTCTGGCCCTGGGAGTACGCCGGCTCCGGTGAAGAGCACTACTCGGCCTACAGCCTGTACACGCCGCTGATCGGCCTCACCATGGGTCTGGCCATCCTCGGCCTCGGTGTCGGCGCGGTGCAGTTCACCAAGAAGTTCATCCCCGAAGAGGTGTCCATCCAGGACCGCCACGACGGTGGATCGTCCGAGGTCGATCGCAAGACCATCGTCGCGGAACTCGGCGACTCGTTCGACACGTCGACGCTCGGACGCCGCAAGCTCCTCACCCGCACCCTCCTCTTCGGTGGTGGCGCGCTCGGCATCATGGCCGTCATGCCCCTCGGCGGCCTGATCAAGAACCCGTGGGCCAAGCGCGACGACTCCCCGCTGTGGGTGTCCGGATGGACTCCCCGCTACGAGGGCGAGACCATCTACCTGCGCCGCGACACCGGTCGCCCCGAGGACGTCGTCCTCGTTCGCCCGGAAGATCTGGACGCCGGCGCCATGGAGACCGTGTTCCCCTTCCGTGAGTCCGATCGTGGCGACCACGAGGCGCTGCTCGAGGCGCTGCGCGGCATCCGTAACGCGACCATGCTCATCCGTCTCCGCACGGAGGACGCAGCGCGGGTCACCAAGCGTCAGGGCCAGGAGAGCTTCAACTACGGCGACTACTTCGCCTTCTCGAAGATCTGCACCCACCTCGGCTGCCCCACGTCCCTGTACGAACAGCAGACCAACCGAATCCTCTGCCCGTGCCACCAGTCGCAGTTCGACGCGCTGACCTACGGAAAGCCGATTTTCGGTCCGGCCGCTCGTGCACTTCCGCAGTTGCCTATTACAGTGAACGAAGAGGGTTTCCTAGTCACAACGGGTGACTACATCGAAGCTCTCGGCCCGGCATTTTGGGAGCGTCGACCGTGACCGACAACACACCGTCCAAACTGAGCGCGATGGCCGCAGGCCAGGCAGAGGCGATGGACTCGCGCTACCACCTCGCAGCGGGAATGCGGCGGCAGATCAACAAGGTCTTCCCCACTCACTGGTCGTTCCTGCTCGGCGAGATCGCGCTGTACAGCTTCGTCATCCTGCTGATCTCCGGTGTCTACCTGACCCTGTTCTTCGATCCGTCGATGGCGCACGTCGTCTACAACGGCGCGTACGAGCCCCTGCGCGGCGTCACGATGTCCCGCGCGTACGAGACCACCCTGAACATCTCGTTCGAGGTCCGTGGCGGCTTGTTCGTCCGTCAGATCCACCACTGGGCTGCGCTGATGTTCGCGGCGTCGATCGTCGTGCACCTGCTGCGCATCTTCTTCACCGGCGCCTTCCGGCGTCCGCGTGAAGCCAACTGGGTCATCGGCTGCCTGCTGCTGATCCTCGCGATGTTCGAGGGATTCTTCGGCTACACCATCCCCGACGACCTGCTGTCCGGCACCGGCCTGCGCGCCGCGTTCTCCGGCATCACCCTGAGCATCCCGATCGCAGGCACCTGGATGCACTGGTTGATCTTCGGTGGCGACTTCCCCGGCGACCTGATCATCCCCCGCCTGTACGTTGCGCACGTCCTGCTGTTCCCGGGCATCATCCTCGCCCTGATCGCCGGTCACCTCGCGCTCGTCTGGTACCAGAAGCACACGCAGTTCCCCGGCCCCGGCCGCACCGAGAGCAACGTGGTGGGCGTGCGAATCCTCCCGGTCTTCGCCGTCAAGTCGGGTGCGTTCTTCGCCATCACCTTCGGTGTTCTCGCCGTGATGGGTGGCGTCCTGCAGATCAACCCGGTCTGGACCATCGGCCCCTACAACCCCGCGCAGGTGTCGGCAGGTTCTCAGCCCGATATCTACATGATGTGGACGGACGGCCTGGCGCGTCTGTGGCCGGCCTGGGATGTGTACCTGTTCAACCGCTACACCATTCCGTCGGTGTTCGCTGTTGCACTGATCATGGGTCTCGTGTTCACCGTCCTGATCGCCTACCCGTGGATCGAGAAGCGTCTGACCAAGGACGATGCTCACCACAACCTGCTGCAGCGTCCTCGGGACGTTCCGGTGCGGACCGCGATCGGTGCGATGGCCCTCTCGTTCTACGCCGTCCTTACGATCTCCTGCATCAACGACATCATCGCGTACCACCTCAGCATCTCCCTGAACGCGATGACGTGGATCGGCCGTATCGGCATGGTGCTCCTGCCGCCGATCGCGTTCTTCGTGGCCTACCGGTTCTGCCTGGGTCTCCAGCGCAGCGACCGTGAGGTCCTCGAGCACGGCATCGAGACCGGCATCATCAAGCGGATGCCGAACGGTCAGTACATCGAGATCCATCAGCCGCTCGGCCCGGTCGACGACCACGGTCACCCGATCCCGCTCGAGTACCAGGGTGCGACCGTCCCGAAGAAGATGAACAAGCTCGGCTCGGCAGGCAAGCCCGGCTCCGGCAGCCTCGTCACGGCCGACCCGGTCGAGGAGAGCCTGGCCCTCGAGCACGCCCTGCACCACGGCGAGCACCAGCAGCTCACGATGCTGCGGGAGTACCAGGACCGCGCCCACGGCAACGGATCGTCGGCCTCCGGCAACGGATCGTCCGGCAACGGCGAGGCGCACTAGCCTCACCTCCGCAACCGAGCAGAGCCCCGAACCATTTCCGGTTCGGGGCTCTGTTCGTCTCTCCGAACCGTGCGCGCTCCCCTCCCCCGCGGCTGTGCACGGAACACGAGCACGATGGCCGCGAGGCCGAGGAGGAGACCGACCGCAGTGAGGATCCCGAGCGGCTCGCCGAACATCACCGCCCCCCAGATCGCCGTCACCGGCGCCATCGGGAACATCAGAGAATTGACCCGCGTGATTCCGCTCCGGCGCATCACGAGCCAGTACAAGCCGTAGCCGCCGACCGTGGACAGGACGATCAGCCACGCCACCGACCACCAGAACGGCGCCGTCGCGGGCGGCGACAGCCTCTCTGAGTACGCGGCGAGGGCGGTGAACAGCACGGCGCTCGTAGCGCAGTGCACCGTGAGGGCCACGGTCGGGTCGGTGTCGTCCGGCGAACGGCCCTCCACGAACGTCGCGGCCACCAGTGACAGCATTCCGGCGAACGGCACGAGGTATGCCCACCACGCCACGCCGGATGCCGCGGTGGCGTCGCCTGCGGTGACGATCACGACGCCCGTCAGTCCGAGCAGCAGCCCCCACCGCTGCCTGGCCGCGACGTTCTGACCGAGCAGTGGGCCTGCGAGCACGGCGACGACCAGGGGCTGGGTGCCGTCGATCAGTGCTGTGGTGCCGGTCGAGACGCCGAGTCCGATCGCCTGGTAGACGGTCAGCAGATACCCGGTCTGCGACAGCGCGCCCACTAACACTCCACGGCGGAGCGCCTGGAATCCGACTCCCCGCCACCGGGCGCGTCCGAACAGCGCCGCGCCCACGGCGAGAGCGACGGTCAGCGGGAGGAACCGCCAGGTGAGCACCGTGAGCGGATCTGCGTCCCCGGCGCCGAGTTTGGCCCCGATGAAACCGGAACTCCAGCACAGGACGAACATCACGGCGAGTAACGCGTTCACAACTGACCACCACCCAAGTAAACAGATCGGTATACAGCCCGAAAGTACACTGATCCGTATACTTTTGTCATGGATTCTGTGCAGTCACCGAAACGCGTCACGCTGACGCCGGGCGCGAGACGAGCGCTGGCCGCGGCGGGCAGGCTGTTCTACGAGCGCGGAATTCACGCGGTCGGCGTCGATCTCATCGCCGCCGAGGCCGGCGTCACGAAGAAGACGCTCTACGACCGTTTCGGTTCGAAGGAACAGATAGTGGTCGAGTACCTCGCCGACCGGGACGCGCGGTGGCGGGCGTTTCTCGCAGACCACCTCGACACCGCCGGCGACTCACCCGGACGGCGGCTGACGGCGATCTTCGACGCGTCCAGGGAATGGGCGGTGGAGAACAGTGCGAAGGGATGCAGCATGGTCAACGCGCACGCGGAGATCAGCGACCCGTCACATCCGGCGTACGCGATCATCATCGGCCAGAAGCGGTGGATGCTCGACCTGTTCACCGACGTGTGCCGCGACGCGTCGGTGCGCGATCCGGAGACACTCGCGCGCACCGTCATGCTCCTCCACGAGGGCGCCCTGGTCTCGCACGGGTTGCAGGTGTTTCCCGATGCGGTGCGACTCGCGTCCGAACAGGCCGCCGAACTCCTCGCCGCGGCGGTGCCGAATCTCGAGCGCTGACGGCAAAAGCGGAGGCGCCGAACCCCAACGGGATTCGGCGCCTCCGCCGTCAGACTGTGCGGAACTAGTGCTTCTCGGGCCCGACGTAGTACTCGAAGACGAGGCCGGCAGCGGCCGCGAGGACGGCGATGACGGCGACCACGAGCATCCACGGCTGGAAGAAGGCCATCGACACGGCCACGAACGCAGCGGCTGCGGCGAGCAGGATCGGCCAGTAGCTGCCCGGGCTGAAGAATCCCAGGTCGCCGGCGCCGTCCGCAATCTCCGCGTCCTCGTAGTCCTCGGGGCGGGTGTCGAGACGACGGGCGACGAACCGGAAGTACGTTCCGATGATCAGCGTCAGCCCCGCCGACAGGCAGATGCCGGTCAGACCTGCCCACTCGATACCGGTCCGTGAAACGGCGGTGAAGACGCCGTAGACGATCGCGACGAGAATGAAGAATACCGTCAGGATCTCGAAGAGCTTGGCTTCGATCTTCATATCAGCACTTGTCCTTGGTCAGTGAGGTATCAGCAGCAGGTTCAGTTACCTTCGACACCGCTCGCCTGCTTGTAGCCGCGATCGGTGGTGAAGGGAGACGTCGACGTCGCGACGGGGGACTCGCCGATGGCCTGCAGAGCTTCCGCCGTCGTCAGATCCCGGCCGCCCTCGCTCGCCGGCTTGCGCAACTCGATGTACTGCGCGAACTTGTCCGGGCTCACGGCGCGAACCTCGAAGTTCATCATCGCGTGGAACGTGCCGCACATCTCGGCGCAGCGTCCGACGAAGGCACCTTCCTTCTCGATCTCACTGATCTGGAAGACGTTGTCGGAGTGGTTCTCCTTGGGGTTCGGGTTCACGTCGCGCTTGAACAGGAACTCCGGAACCCAGAACGCGTGGATGACGTCGGCCGAGGCCAGTTCGAACTGGATCCGCTTGCCGGTCGGCAGGACGAGGATCGGGATCTCGTTGCTCGAACCGACGGTCTCGATCTTGTCGTAATGCAGGTACGACAGGTCCTGGGGGGTCTTGCCGTGGATCGGACCGGGCAGAGCGTGCTCCCCCTCGGACGCCGGTGCGGACGCGACCGCGGCCTGAGCCTCCTGGTCGACGCCGTCGTACATGCCGCCGCCCTCGCCGAGATCGATCGAGCGGTAACCGAACTTCCAGTTCCACTGGTACGCAGTGACATCCACCACTACGTTGGGGTTGTCCTCCTTCTCGAGGACGTGGTTCTGCACGATCACCGTGAAGTAGAACAGCACGGCGATGATGACGAACGGAACTGCCGTGTACGCCAGCTCGAGCGGCACGTTGTATGCCGTCTGTCGCGGGAACTCGGGTGAGTCCTTCTTCTTGCGGTGGAAGATCACCGCCCAGAAGGTGAGTCCCCACACCAGCACGCCCATGACGAGGGCGGCGATGACCGACCAGGTCCACAGTTCACGCATGCGGTGCGCCTGCGGGGTTACGCCCGAAGGCCACCCGAAACGAAGCACCTCGTTGTCGATTGAACAACCCGACAGCAGCAAGGCAGCAATGCCCAAAGATACTGCCAACCCTGCCCGCCGAAGGATCCGACCTTGCGCCACGTTCACGCCTTCCTGATCGCCGCAAATTCCACTAGGGCACACCCGATGGGAAGGCCCAATTACTACGCAGCGTAGACCAAAGGCGGCGGCTCTCCCTCCTCGGGTCGGGCGACGTGTCTCCGGCATGGCGCCGCGGTCGTGTCACTTCCCGGACCTGGCACCCTCCCCGCGGCCCGAACCGGACGCGCGGCGAATCTGCGGCATACTTTCCGGCAGAGATCCATGACCCCTCCACCTCGTGGAGCCTTCCAAGATTCTGAATTGAGGTACCGGACGCTGTGTGCGGACTGCTCGGGCTACTGACCTCTGGAGAAACCAGCGACAACGCCGTCTCACAGGTCGACCAGGCGATGCACTGCCTGCGGCACCGTGGGCCGGACGAGCACGGGACCTGGCACGACGACCATGTGGTCTTCGGGTTCAATCGGCTGTCGATCATCGACATCGAACACTCCCACCAGCCTCTGCGGTGGGGGCCGGAAGAGAATCCGGAGCGGTACGCGCTGACGTTCAACGGTGAGATCTACAACTATCTCGAAGTGCGCGCCGAACTCTCGGAGCAGTTCGGCGCGCAGTTCGCCACCGAGGGCGACAGCGAGGCCATCGTCGCCGCATTCCACTACTGGGGTGAAGACGCGGTCCGTCGTCTGCGGGGCATGTTCGCATTCGCGATCTGGGACACGCAGACGCGAGAATTGTTCCTCGCCCGCGATCCCTTCGGCATCAAGCCGCTCTTTCTGGCGACCGGGACCGGCGGCACCGCCTTCGGCAGCGAGAAGAAGAGCCTGCTGGAATTGGCGAGCCTGATCGGCATCGGCACGGAACTCGATCCGCGCGCCGTCGAGCACTACACCGTCCTGCAGTACGTGCCCGAACCGGAGACCCTGCACAAGCAGATCCGCAGGCTCGAGTCCGGCTGCTTCGCCCGAGTGCGCCCCGGCGAAGAACCCGTGATCACGCGCTATTTCACTCCCACGTTCCCGGTGCGTCCGTTCGCCTCCGGCACGGAGCAGGCGCGGTACCGCGAGATCGCGGAGGCGCTCGAGGATTCGGTCGCCAAGCACATGCGCGCCGACGTCACGGTCGGTTCCTTCCTGTCCGGAGGCATCGACTCGACGGCCATCGCCGCGCTCGCGATGCGCCACAACCCGAACCTGATCACGTTCACCACCGGTTTCGAGCGCGAGGGCTATTCCGAGGTCGACGTCGCGGCCGAGTCGGCCGAAGCGATCGGGGCACGCCACGTGGTGAAGGTGGTGAGCCCGTCCGAGTTCGCGGCCGCCATCCCCGAGATCGTGTGGTACCTCGACGACCCGGTCGCCGATCCCGCGCTGGTTCCGTTGTGGTTCGTCGCGAAGGAAGCGCGCAAGCACGTCAAGGTCGTGCTGTCGGGTGAGGGCGCCGACGAACTGTTCGGCGGTTACACCATCTACCGCGAGCCGATTTCACTGAAGCCGTTCGAGTATCTGCCGAAGGGCCTGCGGAGGGCCGCTGGGAAGCTGTCCGAGCGCATTCCCGAAGGGACCCGCGGAAAGAGCCTGCTCAATCGCGGTTCACTCACCCTGGAGGAGCGTTACTACGGCAACGCGCGCAGCTTCAACGACGCACAGTTGCGTGCCGTCCTGCGCGACTTCCGGCCGGAGTGGACGCACCGCGACGTGACCGACCCGATCTACGCACAGTCGCAGGGATGGGATCCGGTGGCCCGGATGCAGCATCTCGACCTGTTCACGTGGTTGCGCGGCGACATCCTCGTCAAGGCCGACAAGATGACGATGGCCAATTCGCTCGAACTGCGGGTGCCGTTCCTCGATCCCGAGGTCTTCAAGGTGGCGTCGCAGGTGCCGCTGGACCAGAAGATCACGACGAGGCGAACGAAGGGAGGCGCATCAGCGCCGAGCACCACCAAGTACGCGTTACGTCAGGCGCTGGAGGGCATCGTGCCCGGGCACGTGCTGCATCGGGCGAAGCTCGGTTTCCCGGTGCCGCTGCGGCACTGGCTCCGGGGCACCGAACTGTTCGACTGGGCACACGAGCAGATCGCGGCCTCCGGCACCGATCACCTGCTCGACAAGGCCGCGATCGCGAAGATGCTCAACGACCACCGGGACGGTGTGTCCGACCACAGCCGTCGCCTGTGGACCGTGCTGATCTTCATGGTGTGGCACGGCATCTTCGTGGAGAACCGCATCGTTCCGGAGATCGCCGAGCCGGCGTACCCGGTTTCGCTCTAGGCCCTTCGGGCTCGTGCGCCTTTCTGGTTGCTCCAGCTACCGGAAAGGCGCACGAGCGGCGAAGCCGCCTGTTACGGCAGGACGGCCGCGATCTCGTCGGCGGCCACGGCACCGTAGGCGTCCGCGAGCCGCTTGACCGCCTCGTCACGGTCGAATGTCCATTCCTGGGTGCCGACGGTCTCGAGCACGAGCACGGCGACGAGCGAGCCCAGCTGCGCGGAACGTTCGAAGCTGAGGCCCGCGCTGTGTGCGAGGAGGAATCCGGCCCGGAATCCGTCACCGACACCGGTCGGATCGACCTTGGCCTTCTCGGGGACGACGGCGACGCGGGTCAGGGTGCCCTCGGAGTCGACGATCTCGACTCCCTTGGAGCCGAGTGTCGTCACCCGGACCCCGACCTGCGCGCGGATCTCCTCGTCGGACAACCCTGTCTTCTGCTGCAGCAGTCCCCACTCGTACTCGTTGGTGAACAGATATTTGGCGCCGCTGATCAGCACCGACGCCTCCTCGCCGTTGAGGCGGGCGAGCTGTTGCGAGGGGTCGGCTGCGAACGGGATGTCCTGGCGGCGGCATTCCTCGGTGTGCCGGATCATCGCCTCGGGGTCATTGGCCCCGATCAGGACCAGTTCCAGCGGGTCCGCGTCCTGCCCGAGGCCCGACAGCTGGATCTCCCGGGCCTCACTCATCGCCCCGGGGTAGAACGATGCGATCTGCGCCATGTCCTCGTCGGTGGTGCACACGAATCGCGCGGTGTGGGCGGTGGTGGAGATCCGGACGGCGGTGCAGTCGACGCCGTTGCTCTCGAGCCACTGGCGGTAGTCCGCGAAGTCGGCCCCGACAGCCCCGACCAGCAGCGGCGAACCGCCGAGGACGCCCATGGCGTAGGCGATGTTGCCGCCCACTCCCCCGCGCCGGACCACGAGGTCGTCGACCAGGAAGCTCAACGAGATGTGGCTGAGCTGATCGGCGAGCAGTTGCTCGGCGAACCGGCCCGGAAACCGCATCAGGTGGTCGGTGGCGATGGAACCGGTTACCGCAATTGTCACGGGCGGATGCCTTTCGATGAGTTCGGTCGGGATTTTCTCACCGTACCCGCAGTACCACGCCGGTCGGACGGCAGCACGAGGACGTGGATACGGGGAGGTCGGGCACAAAAAAGTCTGACGCGGCAGCCGGTCGGCGCCGCGTCAGACTTGTGGATTCAGTTGTTCGTCGGTCCGGGACTCAGTTGAAGGAGTCGCCGCAGGCGCACGAGCCGGTCGCGTTGGGGTTGTCGATGGTGAACCCCTGCTTCTCGATGGTGTCGACGAAGTCGATCGACGCGCCCTCTACGTACGGCGCGCTCATCCGGTCCACGGCGAGGGACACGCCACCGAAGTCCACGATCAGGTCGCCGTCCAGGTTGCGGTCGTCGAAGAACAGCTGGTAGCGCAGCCCTGCGCAGCCGCCGGGTTGCACGGCGATACGCAGTGCGAGGTCGTCGCGACCTTCCTGATCGAGCAGCGCCTTCGCCTTGGCGGACGCGGCTTCGGTCATCTTGACGCCGTGGACGGCGGTCTCGTTCTGCACAGTCATGGGCTCTCCCTGTAGTTCGTAACAAACCCGTGAACGCTTCAACGGTACTCCGCGCCCGACTTATTCCCGGGTTCCATTCCCTGCGGCGTCCGCAGATCGATCCACATCCATGGTATCCGACGTCGCGAATTCGGGTTACTACCCGGCCGCCGCGCCCTCCCACCCGCGCGCGGCCGCGGCGGCGAGGTCCCGGAGCTGTGCGTATGCATCCGTCATCGCGAGTTCGACGGATCCGGCGTGGTCCACGAGGGACAGGGCACGGTCGATGCCCGCGCGGTCGAGGTCCGCGGTGTCGAGGAGAACCTGCCCGGCCAGGACGAGCGTCGCGATGGACCGTCTGCGCGCGGCCGCGGCGAGCGCGATCACGAGCTTTCCGCGTAGCGACTGCTGGTCGAGACGACCCTCGCCGGTGACGACCAGCTGGGCGGAGGCGAGCTGCCGGTCCTGCCGGGTGCGCTGCGCGACCACGTGGGCGCCGGATTCGCGGGTTGCGCCGAGCGCGAGCAGCGCGGCCCCGATCCCCCCGGCGGCGCCGGCGCCCGGTTCGGCGGCGACCTCCCGGGCCGTGACCCGGCGCAGTTGGGCCGCCCACGCGGTGTTCCGGTCCTCGAGGAACGCGACGGTGTCGGGGTCGGCACCCTTCTGCGGTCCGAACACGCGGGCGGCGCCGTGTTCGCCCAGCAACGGATGTTCGACGTCGGTCGCTGCCACCAGTTCCACGGTGCGCAGGCGGGCGACGGCGGCGTCGGCGCTCCCGAACCCCTCCGCCAGTGCCTCGACGAGGCCTCGGCCTCCGTCGGTGCAGCTGCTCCCGCCGAGACCGACGACGATCCTCCGGGCTCCCGCGTCGAGAGCCGCCACCACGAGTTGTCCGACGCCTCGACTGTGGGACTCGCGGGCGGTGCGGGGCGTCGGCGGCCCGCCGAGAAGTCCGAGCCCGCAGGCCTGCGCCGATTCGAGGTAGGCGTCGGCGCCGTCGAGGAGCCAGCGGGCCGCGACATCGGCGCCGAGGGGCCCTTCCACGACCGCGGTCCGGACGTTGCCTCCCGCCGCGGCGACGACGTCGACGAACCCGGGGCCGCCGTCGGACTGCGGTGCCTCGATCAGCTGGTCGTCGGGACGCACAGCCGACCATCCCGCCGCGATGGCAGCGGTGGCCTCCACGGCGGTCAGCGTGTCACCGAAGGAGTCCGGTGCGATCAACACTCGCATCGGCGAAGTGTAGGGCGGCGGGCACGACCCGGCATTTCGGTGCGAGGGCGGTTTTCCTCCCGGTGCCGTCTTCCCATACTCTGGAAGGGTGAAATTGCTACGCCGCGGTGATTCGGACAATTCAGACAAGCGGGACGTCGAGGTCGCCGAGTCGTCCACGGCCTCGGAGGCGGAGTCCGTCGAGCAGGCAGGCAAGGGCCGCCCCACGCCCAAGCGGCGCGACGCCGAATCGAAGCGTCGCGGCCCGGTCGCGCCCGCACCCCTGACGGCGAAAGAGGCCCGGGCCCGCAAGAAGGCCAACCGCGGCACCAAGGAGGAGCGCAAGGTTGCGGCGGCCGAGCGTCGCACCACCGCCGCCGACCGTCGCGCCCGCATGCTCGCAGGTGAGGACAAGTACCTCCTACCCCGCGACAAGGGTCCCGTCCGCGCCTACGTCCGGGACATCGTCGATGCCCGGCGCAACCTGGTCGGCTTGTTCATGCCCCTGGCCCTGGTCCTGATCATGGCGATGTTCGTCAGCCCGGCGCTGCAGGCCATCGTGACGCTCGCCATGCTCATCATGATGCTGTTCATGGCCATCGAAGGTGTCTGGCTGGGCCGCAAGATCAACAACCAGGTTCGCGAGCGTTTCCCGGACACTCCCGACGGCGGATTCAAGCTCGGGTGGTACGCGTTCGTGCGGGCCTCGCAGATCCGCAAGCTGCGCGCCCCCAAGCCGCGAGTACGTCCCGGCGACGCCATCTGACGATCAGTTGTGGGGCGCGCGGTGCGTCTCGGCCAGCAGCCGGCCCAGTGCGGCGTCCCGATCGTCCGACAGGTCCGTCATGGGATCGGCCGGGCGGAAGAAGTTGTCGCGGAAGCTGTTCCGCAGCCGCGGGTGGAGTGGGCCCAGGTGCCGGCCGGCGTACGTCACAGCCGCTTGCAGCACGAGGAGAAGTGCGACGAGGACGAGGAATTCGGTCATGGCTGAAATTTTCCGCCCATTCACTTCCCGCCAACAGTGGCGGAATTGACGATATTCGTCAAAATACTGCCACGGCGCCGGGTTGGTAGCGTCTCCCTCCGTGCCCACCGCCGACCGCCCGGACAGTACGAGTCGCCCCGATGCGACCTCGCGAACGCTGGTGCTCGGCGGCGCCCGCTCCGGAAAATCCGCTCACGCCGAGGAACTGGCCCAGGCTCTGGCCGGATCGGACCAAGTCCGCTACGTCGCCACCAGTCACCGCGACCCCGCCGATCACGACTGGGAACAGCGGGTCGCACAGCACCGCGACCGGCGTCCCGACAGCTGGCTCACCGTGGAAACCGCACACCGGCTCGACCTCGCCGAACAACTGCGGTCCCCCACCGACGCGGCGGCCACCCTCGTCGACGATCTCGGCACCTGGCTCACCGTCGAACTCGACGGCGCTGCGGCGTGGGAATCGCCCCGCGGCACGATCACCGACCGGACGGACGAACTCGTCGCGGCCGTGCGCGACTACCGCGGCGCACTCGTCCTGGTCTCCCCCGAGGTCGGTCTCGGCGTCATCCCGGAGACTCGGTCCGGCCGCCTGTTCCGCGACGAGATCGGCGCCCTCAACGCCCGGCTCGCACAGGTCTGCGACCGCGTCCTCCTCGTCGTGGCCGGACTGACCGTGACCTTGAAAGATGTTCCCGCACAACACTCGTGCGGCGCAGTAGTACCCACTCGAGCGAGAGGCCAAGCGTGACCAGCGAGTCCGTGAGCACCGACCAGGGTCGGTTCGAACCCGTCACCCCGCCCGACGAGGGGGTGCGCGCGCAGGCCGAGGCCCGCCAGTTGCAGCTCACCAAACCCGCCGGCTCGCTCGGCCGGCTCGAGACACTCGCCTGCTGGGCGGCGTCCTGCCAGGGCGTGTGCCCGCCCGCACCGTTCGCGCGGGCGCGGGTGGTGGTGTTTGCCGGTGACCACGGGATTGCGCGAACCGGCGTCTCCGCCTACCCGCCGGAGGTGACGGCGCAGATGGTCGCCAACTTCGTCGGGGGTGGCGCGGCCGTCAACGCTCTCGCGAACCGGGCCGGTGCGAGCGTCCGGGTCGTCGACCTGTCGGTGGACGGTGACACGGATCCGTCGGTGTCCGCGTTCAAGATTCGCCGCTCGTCGGGGGCGATCGATCGTGAGGACGCGCTCACGCACGAAGAGACGCTGCGGGCCATCGAGGCGGGCCGGTCGATCGCCGATTCCGAAATCGACTCCGGCGCAGACCTGTTGATCGCCGGCGACATGGGTATCGGCAACACCACTCCGGCCACCGTCCTCATTGCCGCACTGACCGATACCGAACCGGTGGCGGCGGTCGGCCGGGGCACGGGGGTCGACGACGCCGGCTGGATCCGGAAGACGGCCGCCATCCGCGACGCGATGCGCCGGGCCCGGCCGGTGGTCCGGGACACGGTGGCCCTGCTGCGGACGGTGTCGGGTGCGGACCTCGCGGCGATGGCCGGATTCCTCGCCCAGGCCTCCGCGCGCAAGACTCCGGTGATCCTCGACGGAGTCGTCGTCACCGCCGCCGCCATGGTCGCGGAGGAACTCGCCCACGGTGCCCGCGCCTGGTGGCTGGCCGGCCACCGCTCCACCGAACCGGCGCACACGATCGCGCTGAAACACCTGCAACTCGAACCGCTCCTCGAACTGGACATGCGTCTCGGCGAGGGGTCGGGCGCCGTGACCGCGCTGCCGATCCTGCAGGGCGCCGTCGCCACGCTCGCGGAGATGGCGACGTTCGCGGAGGCGGGAGTGAGCACCCGCGACGCCGACGCCGACAGCGAGGGCACCGAGACCGACTCCGCCGCCCCCACCGCGGGCTGACCGTGTCGGGCGTGCTGCTCGCGTTCTCCTGGCTGACGGTGTTTCCCCTGCGCGGACCGGATTCCGTGGATCGCGCAGCGGGGGCCCGCGCCATCCGGGCGGCGCCGCTGACCGGGATCGCACTGGGCGGCCTGGCGGCGGGACTGTTGTGGGCACTGGTGTCCGGCGGACTCGACCCCGCCCTTGCCGGCCTGCTGACCGTCGGCGTCCACGCTCTCGCCACGCGCGGCATGCACATCGACGGCCTGTCCGACACCGTCGACGGGCTCGGCTGCTACGGACCGCCGGAGCGGGCGCGGGCGGTGATGCACAGCGGCGGCGCGGGCCCGTTCGGGGTCTGCGCCCTGGTGATCTGCCTGGGCGCGCAGGGTCTGGCGTTCGGATCCCTCGGCGCTGCAGGAGAATTCGCGTGCGTGGCGGTCGCGGTGGCGGCCGGCAGGGTGGCGGTCGTGTTCGCCTGCCGACGCGGAATTCCCGCGTCGTCGACGGAGGGGTTCGGCGCACTGGTCGCCGGAACCCAACCGCTGTGGACGGGTATCGCCTGGACCGCTCCGCTCCTCGCGGCGGCCGCGTGGTGCACCTCGCCGTGGTGGCAGGGACCGGTCGTCGTGGCGGTTGCGCTGACGCTCACCGCGCTGCTGGTGGCCCACTGCGTCCGGCGGTTCGCCGGCCTGAACGGCGATGTGCTCGGCGCCGCACTCGAGATCACGGTCACCGTCGCGGCGGTCGGACTCGCATTCTGAGCGACCGCCGCAACCGCGGTCAGCGCAGTTTCGTCATCCAGCCGTGGGTGTCGGCGAACGTTCCCCGCTGGATCCCGGTCAACGTGTCACGCAGGGCCATCGTGACCTCTCCGGGCTCTCC
This sequence comes from Rhodococcus sp. 4CII, assembly GCF_014256275.1. Classification (NCBI taxonomy): domain Bacteria; kingdom Bacillati; phylum Actinomycetota; class Actinomycetes; order Mycobacteriales; family Nocardiaceae; genus Rhodococcus; species Rhodococcus sp. 4CII. The sequence continues at coordinate 6,476,610 of NZ_JACCFE010000002.1, read as the reverse complement.
GTCCGCGATCGTGAATTCACCCTCGGCCGATTTGACCCGGCCGACCGGTGTGATGACCGCCGCCGTTCCGCACGCGAACACCTCGGTGATCTCGCCCGACTTCGTCTTGGTGCGCCATTCCTCGGTGCTGATCCGACGTTCCTCCACCGCGAAACCGGCGTCGGTCGCGAGGGTCAGCAGCGAGTTGCGGGTGATCCCCGGAAGCAGCGAACCGGACAGCGACGGCGTCACGAGGCGGGCGTCGGACCCGGAGCCGAACACGAAGAAGAGGTTCATGCCGCCCATCTCCTCGACGTACGAACGCTCGATGGCGTCGAGCCAGACCACCTGGTCGCATCCCTCGTCGGCAGCCTGCGCCTGGGCGAGAAGCGACGCCGCGTAGTTGCCCGCGAACTTGGCGGCACCGGTGCCGCCGGGGGCGGCGCGCACGTATTCCGTCGACAGCCACACGCTGACCGGCTTCACTCCGCGCGGGAAGTACGCGCCGGCGGGCGAGGCGATCAGCAGGTAGCGGTACTCGTCGGCCGGTCGCACCCCCAGACCGGCCTCGGTGGAGAACATGAACGGGCGGAGGTACAGCGCGTCCTCCCCACCGGCGGCGGGAACCCATTCGTGATCGAGCTCGAGCAGCTCGGTGATCGACTTGACGAACAGCTCCTCCGGCAGCTCGGGCATCGCGAGGCGGCGGGCCGACGTCGCGAGTCGTTCGGCGTTCGCCTCGAGGCGGAACGTCGAGATGCCGCCGTCGGGTTGCCGGTACGCCTTCAACCCCTCGAAGATGGCCTGCCCGTAGTGGAGCACCATCGCCGCCGGGTCGAGCTGGAGCGGACCGTACGGCTCCACCTTGGCGTCGTGCCAGCCGAGCTCCGTGGAGTAGGTGATCGACACCATGTGGTCCGTGAAGTACCGGCCGAATCCGGGCGCCGCCAATATCTCTCGCCGTACCTCGTCCGAGGTGAGGGCGGGATGCGGGACGCGGACGAACTCGGTGACACCTGTCATGCCCGTGATCTTATCGAACACCTTCCACCGCCCCGCCGCCGACAGGTCGTCCCGGACAGGCGCTTACTTGGTGTTGATCTCCACGAACGGCGGAGACACCACCTCGGCGCGTAGCGAACGTCCCCGGACGTCCACCGCGATCTCGTCGCCGGCCGACACCCCGGCACCGGAATCGAGCAGCGCCAACGCGATCCCGACCTTCAGCGTCGGAGAGAAGGTGCCCGACGTGGTCTCGCCGATCGGCTCGCCGTCACGCAGCACGCTCTGGCCGGCGCGCAACACCCCGCGGTCCAGCGCCTTGATGCCCCACAGCCTGCGCAACGGACCGGACGCCTTCTCGTCGGTGAGCGTCTCCTTGCCCCAGAACTTCGGCTTCTTCCATCCGATCGCCCACCCGCAGCGCGCCTCGAGCGGAGAGATCTCCAGCGACAGTTCGTGCCCGTGCAGGGGGTAGCCCATCTCGGTGCGCAGGGTGTCCCGGGCGCCGAGACCGGCGACCTGCCCCCCGTGAGCGCGAACCTGTTCCACCGCCGCCCGGAACAGCTTCTCGCTGTCCTCCCAGCGGGGTAGCAGTTCGAAACCGACCTCGCCGGTGTACCCGCTGCGGCACACGCGGACGGGTACGCCGTCCCAGGTGGCGTCGGCGAAGGCCATGTACTCGATGTCGGTGGGCAGGCCGAGCGCGGTGAGCACCTCCACCGACTTCGGCCCCTGTACCGCGATCACACCGAAGTCCCGGTGCTGGTTCTCGACCGTGACGCCGGCAGGCGCCGCGGCGGCCAGTGCCGCGACCACGTCCGCGGCATTGGCGGCATTGGGGACGAGGAACACCTCGTCGGGACTCACGTAATACGCGATCAGATCGTCGATCACCCCACCCGACGGCGTGCAGCAGAGCGTGTACTGCGCCTTGCCGGGACCGATCTTGTCGAGGTCGTTGGTGAGTGCCGAGTTGACGAAGGCGGCGGCACCATCGCCCCGAACGAGGGCCTTGCCGAGGTGGCTGACGTCGAACACCCCCACCGATTCGCGCACCGCGGTGTGCTCGACCACGGTGCCGGCGTACGACACGGGCATCTCCCAGCCGCCGAAGGGAGCGAACGTGGCCCCGAGTTCGACGTGAACGGCGTGGACGGGCCCCTGCGACAACTGCTCCTCGGTCATGCGCCTCAACCTATCGGACCGTCGGGTGCACCGGGTATACGACGGCGGCGGAGCACTACCATCGGGACGGACGTCGGCCACCCGACACCACCCGCCCCCGAACTGCTGCAGGAGAGACACCGTGAGCACCCACACAGCCCGACCCCTCGGACCACAACTCGCCCTGGCAGGCACCGTCGGCAAGCGCGTGGACGTGCTGGTGATCGGACTGACGTCGACCTCGGACGGACCCGAAATCGCGCTCGGCGACGGCATCGTCGACGAAGCGATACTGACCGATCTGCTCGACACGCTGGTCGCGGTCGGCGCATCGGGAAAGGCCGAGGAGACCACCCGCGTCCCGGGACCCGTCGCGCTCCCGGTCGACAGCGTGCTGGCCGTCGGACTCGGTTCGGCGGAGAAGCTGGACGCCGAGCAGATTCGTAAGTCCGCGGGCGCGGCCGCACGGTCGCTCAGCGGCGTCGGCACAGTCGCAACCACCCTGTCCGTGCTCGATCTCGGCGCGGCGGCAGAAGGTTTCGCCCTCGGCGCGTACCGGTTCACCGAGTTCAAGTCCGCGAAGTCCGCGCCCGGCCCCGACGCGCAGCCCGTCGCCCGGGTGGAGCTTCTCGTGTCGTCCCCGCGCGCGAAGGAGTCGAAAGACGTCCTCGCTCGCTCGGCGGCGGTCGCCGAGGCCGTGGCCACCGCCCGCGAATTCGTCAACACTCCCCCGAGCCACCTCTTTCCCGCCGAATTCGCCGACCGCGCAAAGGCTCTCGGCACGGACGCCGGACTGAAGGTCGAGGTCCTCGACGAGAAGGCGCTCGAGAAGAACGGATACGGCGGCATCCTCGGCGTGGGCAAGGGCTCGTCCCGCCTGCCGCGGCTGGTGCGCCTGAGCTACTCCGCGAAGAAGCGCAACGCACCCAAGGTCGCGCTCGTCGGCAAGGGCATCACCTTCGACACCGGCGGCATCTCCATCAAGCCCGCCGCCGGCATGGAGAACATGACGTCCGATATGGGCGGCGCCGCAGCCGTCGTCGCCACCGTCGTCCTCGCCGCCAAGCTCGGACTGCCCGTCGACGTCACCGCCACCGTCCCGATGGCCGAGAACATGCCGTCGTCCACCGCGCAGCGTCCCGGCGACGTCCTCACCCAGTACGGCGGAACCACGGTCGAGGTCATCAACACCGACGCGGAGGGACGCCTCGTCCTCGCCGACGCCATCGTCCGCGCCTGCGAGGACGAGCCCGACTACCTCATCGACACCGCGACGCTCACCGGCGCGCAGATGGTGGCACTCGGCAACCGAACGCCCGGCGTCATGGGCACCGACGAGTTCCGCGACCGGGTCGCCGCCATCTCCCAGGAGATCGGTGAGAACGCGTGGGCGATGCCGATGCCCGCCGAACTGCGCTCGGACCTCGACTCGAAGATCGCCGACCTCGCGAACGTCACCAACCACCGCTGGGGCGGCATGCTCGCCGCGGCCCTGTACCTGAAGGAGTTCGTCGCCGACGGCGTCCAGTGGGCGCACATCGACGTCGCAGGCCCGGCATACAACTCGTCGGGACCGTGGGGATACACCGGTCGCGGAGGCACCGGCGTGCCCGTGCGCACGATGATCTCGGTGATCGAGGACATCGCCGCCAACGGCTAGGCGCTCCGCGCCTGTGCGCCTTTCTGGTTGTTCCAGCTACCACAAAGGCGCACGGGCCCGAAGGGCCTACAGCTCCCGCTCGCGCTCGCGCTTCCGCTCGATCCGGCGGCGCGCGTCGAAGTCGCGCATCCGCTGCGGGTAGCCGGTCTTGCGGACGTCGTACACGGGGATGCGGAGATCCTCGCCGAGTTTGCGGGCGCCTTGCTCTCCGCCCACCCGGCGCCGGGTCCACTCGCCGTCCGCTGCGACGAGGACGACGGTGACTTCGGTCACCGTCGTCTGCGGTTCCACGTACGCCTCCACTCCGAGGTGCGTGCGAGTCCAGTTCGCGAGGTGGGCGGCATCCTCCGAGGACGCCCGCGATCGGCCGGACCGAGGCCGCGAGAAACGGTCGAACAACCCCACGTCGAGCCTCCTCGAGTACGTGCACGCGGACCGCGCCGCCGACTGTCCTCCAAGTTTGCCAGCGAACGTCCGGTCTCCGCCGCACACGAAAACTACTGGCCGGTAGGCATAACGTCCGGGTGCACCCGAAGTCGCGGCGGGTGCCCCTCGACGGACGCGCCCATCGGATCAATGGAAAGATGTGGAGCGCCGACACAGCGAGTGGGTGACGACGAATCGGAATTACCTGCGAGTAACCCGCAAGACACGTGCATCTCGAGCACAATGGTTCACGACCACAAGTCGACAAAATTCCACAACCCGAACACAACTGTCGAGGAGTCAAAAGACATGGCCTTCTCCGTCCAGATGCCAGCGCTTGGTGAGAGTGTCACCGAGGGAACTGTCACGCGGTGGCTCAAGCAGGAAGGAGACACGGTCGAAGTTGACGAACCCTTGCTCGAAGTCTCCACGGACAAGGTGGACACGGAAATCCCGTCTCCCGTGGCCGGCGTTCTCAGCAAGATCGTTGCTCAGGAAGACGACACCGTGGAAATCGGTGGCGAGCTTGCCGTGATCGGCGACGCCGGTGAGGCTCCCGCCGCCGACTCCGCTCCCGCTCCCGCCGCCGAAGAGCCTGCCGCGGAGCCGGCTCCCGCTGCCGAGGCACCGGCCGCCGAGTCTGAGCCCGCCGCATCCGGCAACGGTTCCGCCGAGGGCACCGCGGTGAACATGCCGGAACTCGGTGAGTCCGTCACCGAGGGCACCGTCACCCGCTGGCTGAAGGCCGTCGGCGACGAGGTCGCCGTGGACGAGCCGCTCGTCGAGGTGTCCACCGACAAGGTCGACACGGAGATCCCGTCGCCGGTCGCCGGTACCCTCCTCGAGATCAGTGCCGAGGAAGACGACACCGTCTCCGTCGGCGGTCAGCTCGCCGTCATCGGTTCCGGCGCACCCGCCGCCAAGCCGGCCGCGGCGCCTAAGCCCGAGCCCACCCCCGAGCCCACCCCCGAGCCCGCGAAGCCCGCACCGGCTCCGGAGCCGGCGAAGCCCGAGCCCGCCAAGAGCGCACCGGCTCCCGCAGCCGCTCCCGCCGCATCCGCACCCGCACCCGCGGCCGCGGCTCCCGCCCCAGCTGCCATCTCCGGGGACAGCACCCCGTACGTCACCCCGCTGGTGCGCAAGCTCGCTGCGGACAACAACGTCGACCTGTCGGCGGTGACGGGCACCGGCGTCGGTGGCCGCATCCGCAAGCAGGACGTCCTGGCCGCCGCGGAGGCGAAGAAGGCACCGGCTGCCGCCGCGCCCGCTGCCGCACCGGCCGCCGCTGCCCCCGCAGCCGCATCCGCCGGGGTCCGCCCCGAGCTGGCGCACCTGCGCGGAACCACGCAGAAGGCCAACCGGATTCGTCAGATCACCGCCACCAAGACGCGGGAGTCGCTGCAGACCACGGCGCAGCTCACCCAGACCTTCGAGGTCGACGTCACCCGGATCGCTGCCCTGCGTGCGCGGGCCAAGAACACCTTCCTCGAGCGAGAGGGCGTCAAGCTGACGTTCCTCCCGTTCTTCGCGAAGGCCGTCGTCGAGGCGCTGAAGTCGCACCCGAACATCAACGCCAGCTACGACGAGGCGAACAAGCAGATCACGTACTACGACGCCGAGCACCTGGGCTTCGCGGTCGACACCGAGCAGGGTCTGCTGTCTCCCGTCGTCCACAACGCCGGCGACCTGTCGCTGGCCGGCCTGGCCCGCGCGATCGCGGACATCGCCAAGCGCGCCCGCTCCGGTGGGCTCAAGCCGGACGAGCTTTCCGGGGGCACGTTCACGATCACGAACATCGGCAGCCAGGGCGCCCTGTTCGACACGCCGATCCTCGTGCCGCCGCAGGCCGCGATGCTCGGAACCGGCGCGATCGTCAAGCGCCCCGTCGTCGTGACCGACGAGTCCGGCAGCGAATCCATCGGCGTCCGCTCGATGTGCTACCTGCCGCTCACCTACGATCACCGTCTCGTCGACGGTGCCGACGCAGGCCGATTCCTGACCACGATCAAGCAGCGTCTGGAGCAGGGAGCGTTCGAGGCCGACCTGGGTCTCTGATTCGTCACCCGACTTCGAGCCGAACGTAGTTTCGCAGGGGCACCATTTCCACCCGGGATGGTGCCCCTGCGCTGTGAAGGAGGCTGTTGCACATGCGAGTGGTCATCGCCGGATCCTCCGGGCTGATCGGCACCGCTCTCGTCTCGTCTCTCCGCGGCGACGGCCACGACGTCGTGCGTCTCGTCCGCCGCTCGGCAGCCGGTCCCGACGAGTCGCGCTGGGATCCTCAGAAGGACCGGCTCGACACGGATATCCTGTCGGATGCCGACGCCGTCGTGAATCTGTGCGGCGTCGGGATCGGTGACAAACGCTGGAACGGGGCGTACAAGCAATTGATCCGGGACAGCCGCATCGCCGCCACCGACGTCCTGGCGGAGGCCGTCGCCGAGGCCACGGTTCCCGTGTTCGTCAACGCGAGCGCCGTCGGCTACTACGGCGACACCGGAAACCGCGTCGTCGACGAGTCCTCCCCGCCGGGTGAGGGTTTCCTCGCGGACACCTGCCGCGACTGGGAGGCCGCGACCACCCCCGCAGGCGACTCGAAGGTCCGGACCGTGCTGTTGCGGAGCGGCATCGTCCTGTCCCCGCGCGGTGGCCTGCTCGGCCGGCTGAAGACCCTGTACTCGGTCGGGCTGGGAGGGCGGCTCGGCAACGGCCGCCAGTACCTGTCGTGGATCTCGTTGGAGGACGAGATCGATGCGATCAAATTCGTCCTCACCCGCGACGACGTCGCCGGACCCGTGAACCTCACCGGCCCGGCGCCGGTCACCAATGCGCAGTTCAATGGCGCGGTCGCGCGCACGCTGCACCGCCCCGCACCGTGGATCGTTCCCGGGTTCGCGCTGACCGCGCTGATGGGCGAGTTCGCGCAGGAAGGCATCCTGGCCGGGCAGCGCGCCATCCCCACGGTGCTCGAGAATGCAGGATTCCGGTTCCGGCACAACACGATCGGTGAGGCCCTCGATGCCGCCCTCGTGCGGTGAACCCAGGTCGCGACGGTGGGGCGGCAGTCCCGGCGTAACCTCTAGCGCATGAGCAGCGCGACACAATCCGCCCGTTTCAGCCCACTACCGATCTCCGTCGAACACCTCGGCCGGATCGGATATGTCGACGCCTGGGACCGACAGCGCGAGCTGGCGGCCGAACGTGCGGATAACGTGGGCACCGACACTCTGCTGCTGCTCGAACACCCGGCTGTCTACACGGCGGGACGACGGACCGAACCCGGCGACCGCCCCACCGACGGCACGCCCGTGATCGACGTCGACCGCGGCGGGAAGATCACCTGGCACGGCCCGGGACAGCTGGTGGGATACCCGATCGTCAAGCTGGCCGAACCGGTCGACGTCGTGCGGTACGTCCGCAGGCTGGAGCAGGCGCTGATCGCCGTGTGCACCGACCTCGGCATCGAGTGTGGCCGGGTCGACGGCCGCTCCGGGGTGTGGCTGCCCGCGTCGCTCGAGAACGGACAGTGGCTGCCCGAGCGCAAGGTGGCGGCCATCGGGGTGCGGGTGCAGCGTGGTGTCGCCCTGCACGGTTTCGCGCTCAACTGCAATTCCGTCCTGACGGGGTTCGACGCCATCATCCCGTGCGGTATCCGCGACGCCGGTGTCACGTCGCTGTCGCGGGAACTGGGCAGGGACGTGACGGTCGACGAGGTCACCCCCGCCGTCACGGCGGCGGTCGTCGCAGCGCTCGACGGCACCCTCCCGGTGACCGAACACGACATCGAGCGAATCACTTTCGACTCCGCCGCGGCCGAGAAGCCGTCCTCCGCCCCCACCTTCACTACCGTTCAGTACGGCTGACGAGCACTCCCCGGCCCGTCGGGCGCGCCGGGCCGGGCGTAGCATCGTTCGCGTGACTGTGGCCCCAGAAGGACGCAAATTGCTCCGCCTCGAGATCCGAAATGCGGAGACCCCGATCGAACGCAAACCGAACTGGATCATGACGAGAGCGAAGATGGGCCCGGAATACTCCGAGCTCAAGGGCCTCGTCAAGCGCGAGGGTTTGCACACCGTCTGCGAAGAAGCCGGCTGCCCCAACATCTACGAATGCTGGGAAGACCGCGAGGCAACCTTCCTCATCGGCGGTGAACAGTGCACCCGCCGCTGCGACTTCTGCCAGATCGACACCGGCAAGCCGGACGACCTCGACCGCGACGAACCCCGCCGCGTCGCCGAGTCCGTCCAGGCGATGGGGCTGCGGTACTCCACCATCACCGGTGTCGCCCGCGACGACCTCCCCGACGGCGGCGCCTGGCTCTACGCCGAAACCGTGCGCCTGATCCACCAGCTCAACCCGGGCACCGGCGTCGAACTGCTCATCCCCGACTTCAACGCCAAACCCGAACAGCTGGCCGAGGTGTTCGCCACCCGCCCCGAGGTGCTCGCGCACAACGTCGAAACCGTTCCCCGCATCTTCAAGCGGATCCGGCCCGCGTTCCGCTACCAGCGCAGCCTCGACGTCATCACCGCCGCCCGCGAGGATGGTCTCGTCACCAAGTCCAACCTCATCCTCGGCATGGGCGAAACCCCCGACGAGGTCACCCAGGCGTTGCACGATCTGCACGACGCGGGCTGCGACATCATCACCATCACCCAGTACTTGCGCCCCTCCCCCCGGCACCACCCCGTCGAACGATGGGTCAAGCCCGAGGAATTCGTCGAGCACTCCCAGACCGCAGAGGAGATCGGGTTCGCCGGCGTCATGGCCGGACCGCTCGTCCGCTCGTCGTACCGTGCCGGCCGCCTCTACGCCCAGGCGATGGCCCACCACGGCCGCGAACTGCCTGCAGGACAGGCGCATCTCGCCGAAAGCGGCGAAGCGTCGCAGGAGGCAAGTTCCCTCATGGCGCGCCTCGCCCGCTGACCGAAGCACGTGCGCGGTGACCGACACCGGACGGGTCATCACCGCGCACGGCCAGGGACGTATCCTGAAGAGCATGGCGAACGGCAGTAAATCCGGTAAAGCGGGCAAACCCAGTAAAGAAGCAAAGGCAGCCGCCAAGGCAGCCCGCAGGCAGGCGTCGAAGGAACGCAGAACCCAGCTCTGGCAGGCGTTCCAGATGCAGCGCAAGGAAGACAAGCTGCTGTTGCCGCTCATGCTCGGCACCCTCATCGGACTCGCGGTGGTGTTCTTCCTCGTAGGCCTGATCTGGGGCCTGCAGTGGTTCCTCCTCCCGATCGGTCTCCTCCTCGGCGTGCTCGGCGCGTTCATCATCTTCGGCCGGCGCGTGCAGAAGACGGTGTACGGCAAGGCGGAGGGCCAGGCGGGCGCGGCGGCGTGGGCACTCGACAACATGCAGGGCGCGTGGCGCGTCACCAGTGCGGTCGCGGGCACCACCCAGCTCGACGCCGTTCACCGCGTGATCGGACGGCCCGGCGTCATCCTCGTCGCCGAGGGGTCGCCGCAGCGCGTGAAGGCGCTGCTCGCCCAGGAGAAGAAGAAGACGGCTCGGCTGGTCGGCGACACCCCGATCTACGACATCGTCATCGGCAACGACGAGGGCCAGGTCCCGTTGTCGCAGCTGCAGAAGCACCTGAACAAGCTCCCCAAGAACATCGACACCAAGCGCATGGATGCCATCGAGTCGCGACTCGCCGCCCTCAGCAGCCGCGGCGGCGGTGCCGCACTACCGAAGGGCCCGATGCCCGGCGGTGCGAAGATGCGCGGAGTGCAGCGCACTATCCGTCGTCGTTAGACGCTGTCGCCGTCCACCCTTCCGCCCGATGTCGCTCCGACGTCGGGCGGAAGTCGTTCGGCAGGTCAGCGCGTGCGGATCAGGGCGGTACCCGTGGCGCGGTCCTGCATGCCGCGACCGTCGATGTCCGTGATGGTGCCCGGTACGACGAACACGAGCAGCGCCTGACGCACCAGCGCCCGGACGAAGCCGACGCGGGCCGGTCCGTCCACGCGTGCCACCTGCATCCCGAGGAACAACTGCCCCGGTGTGAACGAGAACAGTGTCACCGTGACGACACCGACGAGAAACCAGACGAGCAGGGTGAAGGTCGAGAACGGGCCCTCGAAGAAGTTGTCGCCGATGATCAGCGCCGCGACGCCCGCCGACGACACCCAGTCGATCATCAGCGCGGCGAGACGGCGTCCCGTGCTCGCGAGGGAACCGGGACCTTCCGCCTGCAGACCGAGGCGCTCGCCGCGGAAGGACTGCTTCGTCTCGTCCGCACCGTTCGGCAGGGCCGCCGTGGGTCCGGAAAGCCAAGAACCGGTGATACGTGCCATGCTGTCCAGGATAGGCGTCGAATCAACGGGGACCTCACACCGGAGCTGAAGGCTGTGTGCGCAGTCACAGCCGGTGCGAAAGCCCAGGACAATGCGACGCGTAACACGGGCGAAACAAAGGGTTGACCGGCGGGCAACACCAAGTACTTACCGTCTGGCTCGACGAATTCGCCAATATCCACTTGGCTGAAGCGACTTAAGGAGCACAAGCGTGGCGTTCACCACGGCCGAAGAGGTCATCAAGTTCATCAAGGACGAGAACGTCGAATATGTCGACATCCGGTTCAGTGACCTGCCGGGCGTGCAGCAGCACTTCTCGATCCCCGCGTCGGCGTTCAACCAGGATGTCTTCGAGGACGGCCTCGCGTTCGACGGTTCGTCCGTCCGCGGCTTCCAGTCGATCCACGAGTCGGACATGATGCTCCTCCCCGACGTCGCCACCGCCCAGATCGACCCCTTCCGTGCGGCCAAGACGCTGAACATCAACTTCTTCGTCCACGACCCGTTCACGCGGGAGTCCTACAGCCGCGACCCGCGTAACGTCGCGCGCAAGGCCGAGGAGTACCTGAAGTCGACCGGCATCGCCGACACCGCCTTCTTCGGTGCCGAGGCCGAGTTCTACATCTTCGACTCCGTCCGCTACGACTCCGGCATCAACGGCGCGTTCTACGAACTCGACTCCATCTCGGGTTCCTGGAACACCGGTAACGACGTGAACGCCGACGGCAGCCCCAACCTGGGCTACAAGGTCCGCCCCAAGGGCGGTTACTTCCCCGTCGCTCCGTACGACCACTACGTCGACCTGCGCGACGAGATCTCCACCAACCTGCAGAACGCGGGCTTCGAGCTCGAGCGCGGCCACCACGAGGTGGGCACCGGCGGCCAGCAGGAGATCAACTACAAGTTCAACACGCTGCTCGCGGCCGCGGACGACCTGCAGCTGTTCAAGTACATCGTGAAGAACACCGCCTGGCAGCACGGCAAGTCGGCCACCTTCATGCCGAAGCCGCTGTTCGGCGACAACGGCTCGGGCATGCACGTCCACCAGTCGCTGTGGAAGGACGGCAAGCCGCTGTTCCACGACGAGGCCGGCTACGCGGGTCTGTCCGACATGGCGCGTCACTACATCGGCGGCATCCTGCACCACGCGCCGTCGCTGCTGGCGTTCACCAACCCGACGATCAACTCGTACCACCGTCTGGTGCCGGGCTACGAAGCCCCCATCAACCTGGTGTACAGCCAGCGCAACCGCTCGGCGGCGGTCCGCATCCCGATCACCGGCAACAACCCGAAGGCGAAGCGCCTCGAGTTCCGCGCCCCCGACTCCTCGGGTAACCCCTACCTGAACTTCGCGGCGCAGATGATGGCCGGCCTGGACGGGATCAAGAACAAGATCGAGCCGCAGGCTCCGGTCGACAAGGACCTCTACGAGCTTCCGCCGGAGGAGGCCCGCAACATCCCGCAGGCCCCCACCAGCCTGTCGGCCGTCATCGACCGCCTCGAGGCGGATCACGACTACCTCACCGAGGGTGGCGTGTTCACGTCCGACCTGATCGAGACGTGGATCTCGCTCAAGCGTGAGCAGGAGATCGCCCCGGTCAACCTGCGTCCGCACCCCTACGAGTTCCAGCTGTACTACGACGTGTAAGTCGTGACGCCCGCCGAAATGCGGGTCGGTACTCCTTGACGAGCCCATCCGTGGCGCCGACTGCTTCAGCCGGTGACGCGGGTGGGCTCGTTCGCGTCGCGCCCCGGTGCGGTCCGGGCACCGCCGGAACCCGCCCGGCGCGGTCGTTCGCAGCCGTATGATCCAGGGAACCGACCGCACGGACCGTTGCGGGAACGTTCGCTCGAAGGCTTTCGGGATACTTGCTCCGTTCTCCAGCCCCATGGTTCGAGAAGCAGGTGGTGCGGGATGTCAGTGCCCACGACGCCGACCGGCGTCCCGGTGCCGCGCCGTATCGTGGTCATTCTGTTGCTGGTGATCCCGCTCAGCCAGATCCCCCTCGACATCTACACCCCGGCCCTGCCGCAGATGGTGATCGATCTGGACGCGTCCGCCGCGGTCGTGCAGAACACGGTGACGGCGTACATGCTGGGCATGAGCCTGGCGTTCATTCCCGTCGGTCTGATCGCGGATGCGGTGGGCCGCAAACGCACACTGCTGACGTGCCTGGCGATCCTCGTCGTCACCAGCATCGGGTGCGCGCTCGTCCAGAACGTCACCGTCCTGCTCGGTCTCAGGTTCGTGCAGGGAATCGGCGGGTGTGCGTGCCTCGTCCTCGCCTACGCGATCGCCGCCGACTGCTATCGGGGCGCGCGACTCACGTCCGTGTCCGGTCTTCTCGGGGCGGCGTGGGGGCTGGCACCCGTCCTCGCCCCGGCCGTGGGTGGTGTGCTCGTGCAATTCATCTCGTGGCGTCTGGTGTTCGGGTCGATCGCCTTGTTGGCGGCGCTGGCGTTTCCTCTCGTCGTCGCGGGACTGCCGGAGACGCTGCCGCCCGAATCGCGTACCTCGGTCGACGCCGCCGCGGCGGCGCGGGTGCTGCGGGTCGCGCTGCGCCACCGGATCTTCGTCGGCTTCGTGCTCGTGTTCGGGCTGATGGCGTCCGCCCAGATGGTGTTCGGTGTGGTCGCACCGTTCCTCTACCAGGAAATCCTCGGCTTCTCCCCCGCCGCCTACGGTGCGGTGGCGCTCGTCGTGGGCGGCGCGAACCTGCTCGGCGAACTCGCCTGCGGCGCCCTGGCCGTCCGGGTAGGCACCCGCAGACTCGCCTTCGGCGCGTGGTGGGTGTTCGTGCTCGGCGCGCTCGTACTCACCGTCACGGCCGGATTGTCCGTCGTCACCGCGCCGGCCATCACCATCGGCGCCTGCCTCGCGCTCGCCGGATGCGGCGTGCTCTGCCCGCAGATGTACGGACTGGCCCTCGGACTGTTCACCCGCAATCTCGGGCTGATCGGCGGTGTCGTCACCGCGGCCTGCTATCTCGTCGTCAGTGCCGCGATGGCGGTCGCCGGAGTGCTGCCCGAAAACAGCCAGGCACCTCTGGGCTGGCTCTACCTCGTCCTCGGCGCCGGAGCCGGAATCCTGCTGCTGCTCACCACCTCTGCGCGGCGGTCCGAGGGCTCTCCGGTCGCCGCACCCGAACCACGACCCGATCGGAGGTGACGTCACGTGCCGCACCCACCCAGCCCACCCGCATCACCGGTGTCGGTGATCTTCCAGCGCCGGATCGACGACGCGAGCTACGCCGACTACGCACGGTGGCAGAAACGTGCGGCGGACGCGCTCGCGACGGTTCCGGGGTTCATCGATCAGGAGATCGTGCCGCCGTCGCCACCCGTTCAGGACGACTGGGTGGACGTGCTGCGGTTCGCCACCATCGAGGAGGCGCGGGCCTGGCTCGACAGCGACGTGCGCACGGAACTGGTGGCGGAGATCAAGCACGCCTTCATCGGCAACGAGGACGTCCACCTGCTCACCGGCGAGCAGACGCACGCCCAATCGGCGACGTCGGTGGTGATCTCCTGTCACATCGCACCCGAGGACGAGTCGGCCTTCATGGACTGGCAGCGCAAGATCTCCGCCGCCGAGGCCGGGTTCCGGGGTTTCCGGGGACACAAGGTCGAGAGGCCCGTGCAGGGAATCACCGAGGACTGGACGATCGTTCTCAGCTTCGACACCGAGGACAACCTGGCGTCGTGGATGGATTCACCCGAGCGAGCCGCTCTCCTCCAGGAAGGTGAGCAGTTCAACAAGAATCTCCGAATCCGCAAAGCAAGCTACGGCTTCGACTTCTGGTTCCGCGGCGCCGGCGGGGACGAGCCGCCCCCGGTGCCCGTCGCCCGCAGCAATCTGCTGGCGCTGCTGGTGCTGTATCCACTCGTCGTGATCTGGGGGCACTTCGTCAGTGCACCGTTCATCGAGGCGCACGGGGTGCCGATCGCTGTGGCCCTCTTCATCGGGAACCTGGTCACCACCCAGATACTCGGCTGGTGGGCCGTGCCAGCCGCGTTCAAGGCATTCGGGTGGTGGATGGATCCGGGAATCCCCGCCCGGCGGCGAAACCTGGGCTACGCCGTGATGATCGCGCTGTTCGGAATCTCGATCGGCGTGTGCACGCTGCTGTTCATGATCCCGACGACCTAGCACGAGTTTCCCGATTCACCAGCGAGAAGTTCGGGTACGTAGCACTGTGAAGGACCGGGGTCGGTTTTTCACATCTGGAGAAAGGTGTGCGCGGTTGGACATACAGCAACTGTGGGACTTCGTCTCCGCCAGGAAGCAGCAGCTTCTCACCGACTCCTTCCTGCACGTCAGTGCCGTCGTGCAGTCGGTGGTGATCGCCACGGTCGTCGCGGTGGCGATCGGGATCCTGGTGTACCGCAGTCCCGCCGGCTCCGCGATCGCGACCGCGCTGGCCAGCACGATCCTCACCATCCCGTCGTTCGCTCTGCTGGGCCTGCTGATCCCGATTCTGGGGCTCGGTGTGGCCCCGACCGTCACCGCTCTGGTGCTGTACGCCCTGCTGCCGATCATCCGGAACACCATCCTCGGACTCGCGTCCGTCGACCCGGCCGTCACCGACGCCGCCCGGGGTGTGGGGATGAGCCGCACGACCGTGCTGAGCAGAATCGAACTCCCCCTCGCCTGGCCGTCGATCCTGACGGGCATGCGGGTGAGCACCCAGATGCTGATGGGCATCCTCGCGATCGCGGCGTACGCGAAGGGTCCCGGACTCGGCAACCTCATCTTCTCGGGACTGTCCCGCGTCGGCAGCCCGACGGCCATACCGCAGGCACTGACGGGGACCGTTCTGATCGTGATCCTCGCCCTCGTACTCGACGGCATCCTCGCCGTCATCGGCCGACTCACCACCTCCAGGGGGATTCGTGACTGATCTCGATACACCTCGCACCCACGGCAGCACCGTCTCCGGTGTGGACATCGTCCTCGAAGACGTCGTCAAGAGCTACCCGGGTCAGGAGAGCGCGGCCGTCGACAACGTCTCGATGCGCATCCCCGCGGGGGAGATCGTGGTGCTCGTCGGCCCGTCCGGCTGCGGGAAGACCACGACGATGCGCATGATCAACCGGCTCATCGAACCGACGTCGGGGAAGATCACGATCGGCGGCAAGGACGCCCTGTCCATCGACCCGGACAAGTTGCGGCGCGGCATCGGCTATTCGATTCAGCAGGCCGGGCTGTTCCCGCACCTGACCATCGCGAAGAACGTCGGCACCGTTCCCGGCCTGATCGGCTGGGACAAGAAGAAGATCGCCGATCGCACCGACGAGATGCTCGACCTAGTCGGACTCGAGCCCGGCCTCTACCGCGAGCGCTACCCCCGGCAGTTGTCGGGCGGTCAGCAGCAGCGGGTCGGGGTGGCGCGCGCGCTCGCCGCCGATCCCCCGGTCCTGCTGATGGACGAGCCGTTCGGCGCGGTCGACCCGATCACGCGCGCACTGCTGCAGGACGAGCTGATGCGACTGCAGTCCGAACTCGGCAAGACCATCGTCTTCGTGACGCACGATTTCAACGAGGCCGTCAAACTGGGTGATCGCATCGCGGTGCTGGGCAACCAGTCGCACATCATGCAGTACGACACTCCGGAGGCGATCCTCGCCCATCCCGCCAACGACATGGTGGCCGGGTTCGTCGGAGCGGACGCCGCGCTGAAGCAGCTGACGCTCACCCGGGTGGCGGAGGTCGAGCTCCTCGACTGCCCCACCGCGTACGAGGACGGCTCGGTGGACGATCTGCGGGCGGCGATCGCACCCCGGCAGATCAAGTGGGGCATCATTCTCGACGCGCGGGATCGTCCGATCCGCTGGGTGTCCGTCAGGCATCTGGCCAACGCGACCTCGCTGCGCGACGTCGGCGACCCGATCGACGAGGTGATGTCCACCCGGTCGACGCTGCAGGACGCGCTCGAGGCGCTGCTGGCGGAGAGCAGCGCGTCGACGATCGTCACGGGTAAGCGCGGCGAATACCGCGGCCTGATCTCGATCGACACCCTCGTGCAGCACCTGTCCGCGATGCGCGAGGAACACTCGCACGACGAGGACACCGAGGACACCGAGCACACCGAGCCGGGGCGGAACGGGGCGAGTGAGGGCGGGACGCCGTCATGACGGCCGCCGTCGCCACCAAGGCCTCCGCGCCGGCCGCCCGGCGTTCCGAGCGGGCCCGGTTGCTGGTCCAGCCGATCATCGTGGTGATCCTGGTCGTGGGCGTCCTCGTCTGGGCGTTCAGCCGCGACCTCACCGCCACGCAGAAGGGCAGTCTCAACGCCGCAAACATCGCCACCCTGACGTGGCAGCACGTGCTGATCACGGTCGTGGTGGTGGCGATCGTCGTCGTCATCGCCGTCCCACTCGGGGTGCTGCTGACCCGGCCCGGGTTCACCCGCCTCGCACCGATCTTCATCGGTATCGCCAACATCGGGCAGGCCGCGCCCGCCATCGGTCTGCTGGTGCTGCTGTTTCTGGCGACGGGTACCACCGGGTTCTGGATCGGTGTCCTCCCCATCGCGTTCTACTCGCTGTTGCCCGTGCTGCGGAACACGATCCTGGGCCTGCAGGAGGTCAATCCGGCGGTCATCGACGCCGGCCGTGGACAGGGCATGACCGCAGGTCTGGTGCTGCGCAAGGTGGAGTTCCCGCTCGCTGTCCCGTACATCCTCGCGGGGTTGCGCACGTCGCTGGTCCTCGCCGTGGGCACCGCGACCCTCAGTTTCCTCGTCAGCGCCGGTGGCCTGGGCATTCTCATCGACACCGGATACAAGCTGCGGGACAACGTGACCCTGGTCGTGGGGGCCGTCCTCGCGGTCGCGCTCGCGCTGCTCGTCGACTGGTGCGGCGCCCTCGCCGAGGAGTTCCTCGGCCCGAAGGGGCTGCGCTGATGAACCTCGTCCGGAAGGCGATCGCCGCGACGGCAGTGACGCTGTGCGGGGTCCTCGCCGCGTCGTGTGGTCTCGAATCCGGTGGGGCCCTGCCGCTGTCGGTGGAACCGGGCAGCATCCAGCCGGTCCCCGAACTCGAGGGTGTCAAGATCACGGTCGGTTCCAAGGATTTCACCGAGCAGGTCACCCTCGGGTACATCATCGAGTTCGCGCTGAGCGCCGCCGGCGCAGATGTCCGCGACCTCACCAACATCCAGGGGTCCAACAGCACGCGGGACGCGCAACTGGACGGTCAGATCGACGTCACCTACGAGTACACCGGGACCGGGTGGATCAACTACCTCGGCAACGAGATCCCGATCCCGGACCCGACCGCGCAGTTCGAGGCGGTCCGCGACGAGGATCTCGAACGCAACGGCATGGTGTGGGTGGATCCGGCCCCGATGAACAACACCTACGCACTGGCGACGAGCAGGCAGACCGCGGAGGAGACGGGGGTCACCACGTTGTCCCAGTACGCGGACCTCGTCAACCGTGATCCCGCCGCGGCGACGACGTGCGTGGAGACCGAGTTCAACGTCCGCCAGGACGGCTTCCCCGGTATGGCCGAGAAGTACGGTTTCGATCCGGCCCGCGCGAACCGCCAGATCCTGCAGACCGGCATCATCTATCAGGCCACCGCGGACGGGACGCAGTGCAAGTTCGGCGAGGTGTTCACGACTGACGGCCGCATCATCGCGCTCGATCTGGTGCTGCTGGACGACGATCGCCAGTTCTTCCCGAAATACAACCCGGCGATCACCATGCGCAAGGATTTCGCCGAGGCACATCCGCAGGTGGCGGAGGTGATGGCGCCGATCTCCGCGGCGCTGACCAACGAGGAGATCACCGAACTGAACCGCCGGGTCGACGTCGAGGGCGAGGAACCGGCGGACGTGGCCCGGGACTGGCTGGTGGACAAGGGGTTCGTCACCCTCCCGTGACGGTCAGCCGCCGAGGGTGATCCTCGCGATCAGGCCGCGGTGATCCGAACCCGTCACCACCACCGAGTCCACGGACTGCGCCTGCGCACCACTGGTGACGATGTGATCGATGGCGATCATCGGCGGGAACGGTTGCCGGTCGGCGGGATACGTGTTCTGGATTCCGGCGCCCACCTCGTCGGCGGCGTCCCGGTACCGTCCGGTCACGAGATTCCGGTATTTGACGTGGTCGCGGGTGGAGTTGAAGTCGCCGCTGACGATCACCGGACCGGAGTCGGCGGGGACGGCATCGAGAATCGTCTTGATCCGGTCCATCTCGCGTGACCACAGGGACGGATCCGACGGCCACGGCGGGACGGGGTGGAACGCGTACAGCGCCGTGCTCGTACCGTCCGGGAGTTCCATCCGGGCCGACAGAGCGGACAGCACGAATTCGGAGTGGTGGACCTTGTCGGTCAGCGGGTACCGGCTCCAGATCCCCGTTCCCTCGCCGCCGCCGCCCGGCATCAGGAACGAGAACGGCAGGGCTGCATCGATTCCCGCGGCCACCAACCGGTCGACGGCCTCCGGTGTGAGTTCGTCGACCGTGAGCACGTCGACGTCCCGATCCCGGATCTGCCGGACGAGCGCATCGGCGTCCGCGTTGCCGAGCCAGATGTTGGCCTGCATCACCGTCAGTTCCGGCCCGGACGCCGTCACCGAACCGTTCGCCACGTACAGCGGTGCCTGCGACAGCGTGGCGACCGCGGCCACCGCCAGCGCCGCGCCGAAACCGATCCAGTGCCGGGTGATTCCGAGCAACAACACCCCGATCGCGGCCGCCGCCATGAGGTAGGGCGCCGCGGATGCCAGGACGAGCAGACGCTGGTTCTGGACGTCGAGGAATCGCAGCGCCACGCCGAACACGCCGACGAGCACCGCGAGCCACCCGAGGGCGGTCAGCGCGCGCACCCCCCAGGTGACGATCACTCCCCGAAGACTCTCTCCACCACAGCCTTGGCCCGCCGGGTCACCCGCAGGTAATGGTCCAGGAACTCGCCGGCGTCGCCGCCGCCCCAGCCGGCGATCTGCGCGACCGCGGACAGGACGCGCCCCGAACCGGGAAGCTGATCGGTGGCCTTGCCGCGGACGAGCACGAGGCAATTACGGGCCTTCGTCGCGGTGATCCACGCGTCGCGCAGCAGTTCTACGTCGGACTCGCTGAGCAATTCGGCCGCGCCGATCGCGTCGAGCGTTTCGAGTGTCGACGTGTTGTGCAGCGACTCGATCTCGTGCGCATGGCGGAGCTGGATCAGCTGCACCGTCCATTCGATGTCGGCGAGACCTCCGCGACCGAGCTTGGTGTGGGTCGCGGGATCGGCGCCCCGCGGCAGTCGCTCGGAATCCACCCGGGCCTTGATGCGCCGGATCTCGCGAACCGCCTGCTCCGACACCCCGCCCTCCGGGTAGCGCGTCTTGTCGATCATGTGCAGGAATCGCAGTCCCAGATCGGCGTCGCCCGCGACGTGGTGCGCGCGCAGCAGCGCCTGGATCTCCCAGGCCTGCGCCCACTGCGCGTAGTACGCCTCGTAGGACGCCAGCGTGCGCACCATGGGGCCGCTCCGCCCCTCCGGTCGCAGTCCCGTGTCGACCTCGAGCGGCGGATCGGTGCTGGGCGCACCGAGCAGGGCGCGGACCTTGTCACCGATGCTGTTGGCCCACTTGACGGCGACGGTCTCGTCGATTCCCTCGCGCGGCTCGCACACGAACAGCACGTCCGCGTCCGATCCGTAGCCGAGTTCGCCGCCGCCGAGCCTGCCCATTCCGATCACCGTGAAGGTCGCGGGAGCGGGCGTGCCGAGTTCTTTCTCGCTCGCCTTGATCACGGCCGCCAGGGCGGCGTTGAGCACGGCCGCCCACACGGACGACAGGGCCTGGCAGACGCCGGGTACGTCGAGCATGCCGAGGATGTCCGCGGACGCGATGCGGGCGAGCTCGTACCGCCGCAGCGACCGAGCCGCGGCGATCGCACGGGTCGGGTCGTCGTGACGTGCCGACGCCGTGAGGATGCCGCGCGCGACGTCCTCGGGCTTCGACTCCAGAAGTCGGGGCCCGGCCGGCGAATCCGCGAACAACCGCACCACGTCAGGTGCCTTGATCAGCAGATCCGGGACGTACGCGGACGATCCCAGCACCGTCATCAGCCGCTCGGCGACCGACGCCTCGTCGCGCAGCAGGCGAAGGAACCACGTCTGATCGGTCATCGCGTCGGACAGCCGCCGGTAGGCGAGCAGTCCGGCATCGGGATCCGGTGTGTCGGCGAGCGATTCGAGCAGCGTCGGCAGCAGCAGCGCCTGGATGCGGCCCTTGCGGGACGCACCGCTGGTGAGTGCGGTGAGGTGTCCGAGCGCGTTCTCCGGGGCGATGTAGCCCAGCGCCGCCAGCTGGCGGATGGCCGCATCCGGGCTCAGCCGCAGGGCTTCCTTGTCGATGCGCGCCACCGACTCGAGCAGCGGACGGTAGAACAGCTTGGCGTGCAGCCGGCGGACCCGGTGCGCGTTGCGTTTGATCTCCGCGTTGAGAACGCCGAGTGCGTCCTTGCTGCCGTCGGGCCGCATGTGAGCGGCCCGCGCCAGCCAGCGCAGCGCTTCCTCGTCGTCGGCAGGTGGCAGGGTGTGCGTGCGACGCAGTTTCTGCAACTGCAGCCGGTGCTCGAGCAATCGCAGGAACTCGTAGGACGCAGCGAGATTCGCGGCGTCGTCGCGGCCCACGTAGCCACGGGCGGCGAGTGCGGTGAGGGCGTCGATGGTGCTCTGGACGTGCAGAGCCTCGTCAGCGCGGCCGTGCACGAGTTGCAGGAGCTGGACGGCGAACTCGACGTCGCGCAGACTACCCCGGCCGAGTTTCAGTTCGCGTTCGCGGAGTTCGGGCGGAACCATCTCCTCCACCCGGCGACGCATCGCCTGCACCTCGGGCACGAAGTCCTCGCGTTCCGATGCGGTCCACACCATGGGGTTGAGTGCGTCGAAGTACTGCTGCCCCAGCGCGCGATCGCCGATCATCGGACGGGCCTTGAGGAGTGCCTGGAATTCCCAGGTCTTGGCCCAGCGCTTGTAATACGTGACGTGGGATTCGAGCGTGCGGACGAGTTCGCCGCGCTTGCCCTCGGGCCGCAGCGCGGCGTCCACGTCGAAGAACGCCGACGACCCGACGCGCATCATCTCGCCCGCGATCCGGCTGGCGACCGCGTCGGCGGGTTCGGCGACGAAGACAACGTCCACGTCGCTCACGTAATTGAGTTCGCGCGCACCGCACTTGCCCATGGCGATGACGGCCAGACGCACGGGGCACGGGGCGTCCGGACAGACGGCCGCCACGGCCACCGCGAGGGCGGCGTTCAATGCGGCGTCCGCCAGATCGGACAGCTGGTGCCCGACCGTCTGGTACGGCAGTACCGGTTCATTCTCGACGGTCGCCGCGAGGTCGACGGCGGCGAGCAGCATCAGCTCGTCGCGGTACGCCTTGCGCAGCGCCGCGACGGCCTCGGGTCCGGTCACCGACGCACGCGAGAGGTTGGCGTCCGGGTGGGTACCCTTCTCGGGCTCGGCACCGACCGCGGCCAGCATCGTGGCGATCGCCTCGTCCTTCGACGGCAGGCGGACGTCGCCGGCGAGGATCTTCCACGACGCAGGATCCGCGACCAGGTGATCGCCGAAGGCGCTGGACGCGCCGAACAGTCCGAACAACCGGCCGCGCAGACCCTTGTCGGCCCGCAGCGCCGCATCGAGTTCAGCCCACTCGTCGCCGAGACCGTCCTTCAGGCGCACCAGGGTGCGGAGTGCGAGATCGGCGTTCGCCGCCCGCGACAACGACCAGAGCAGTTCGATGCTGTCTTCGCCGACCCACCCCAGATCGCGGAGTTCGGACGGAGCGGTCGGCTCGACGAGACCCAGACGACCCGGACCGGGAACGGCAGAACGCGCTGCCGGAGGCTTCACCATGCTCTTGCTCACAACCCCAGATACGTCTTGAGTTCGAACGGTGTCACGTGGCTCCGGTACTCCTCCCACTCACGACGCTTGTTGCGCAGGAAGAAGTCGAACACGTGCTCACCGAGCGCCTCGGCCACCAGTTCCGACTTCTCCATCTCGCGCAGCGCGCCGTCGAGGTTGCCGGGCAGTTCCCGGTAGCCCATGGCGCGGCGCTCGGCAGACGTCAGCGCCCACACGTCGTCCTCGGCCTCGGGCGGAAGCTCGTAGCCCTTCTCGATGCCCCGCAGACCCGCAGCGAGCAGCACCGCGAACGTCAGATAGGGGTTGCAGGCCGAGTCGGGGCTGCGGATCTCGACACGCCGCGACGACGCCTTGTTCGGCGTGTACATCGGGACGCGGACCAGCGCCGACCGGTTGGACGGACCCCAGGACGCCGCGGTCGGGGCCTCGCCGCCGTGGATCAGGCGCTTGTAGGAGTTCACCCACTGGTTGGTGACCGCGCTGATCTCGTTGGCGTGCTCGAGGATGCCGGCGATGAACGCCTTCCCGGTCTCCGACAGCTGCATCGGATCGTCCGGGTTGTGGAATGCGTTGGTGTCGCCTTCGAACAGGCTCATGTGCGTGTGCATCGCCGATCCGGCCTGATCGCTGAACGGCTTCGGCATGAAGGTCGCGCGCACGCCCTCGGCGATCGCGACCTCCTTGACGACGTAACGGAACGTCATCACGTTGTCGGCCATCGACAGCGCGTCCGCGTACCGCAGGTCGATCTCCTGCTGGCCGGGCGCGGCCTCGTGATGGCTGAACTCGACGGAGATGCCCATCGACTCGAGCGCGTCGATGGCGTGCCGGCGGAAGTTGGGCGCGGAGTCGTGGACGGCCTGGTCGAAATAGCCGCCGGAGTCTGCGGGCTTCGGCGGAGTGCCGTCGATCGGCCCGTTCTCCAGGAGGAAGAACTCGATCTCGGGATGCACGTAGCAGCTGAATCCGAGGTCGCTCGCCTTGTTCAGCTGACGACGCAGCACGTGCCGCGAGTCCGCCCAGGAGGGGGATCCGTCGGGCATGGCGATGTCGCAGAACATGCGGGCGGAGTGCTGATGCCCCTTGCTCGAACTCCACGGCAGCACCTGGAACGTGGAGGCGTCCGGCTTCGCGACCGTGTCCGCCTCGGAGACCCGGGAGAAGCCCTCGATCGCGGAACCGTCGAAGCCGATGCCCTCCTCGAAGGCGCCCTCGAGTTCCGCGGGGGCGATCGCCACCGATTTCAGGTATCCGAGAACGTCCGTGAACCACAATCGGACGAACCGAATGTCGCGCTCTTCGAGGGTGCGAAGCACGAATTCCTTTTGGCGATCCATGTCCGCGAGAGTAAGCAAAGTTCGTTAAATCTGTGTTACTTCGTTGATTCGACTATTCCGGATTCCGCATCGGGCCAGCGTGCGGGCACGCCGGTCGATCCGGTCACATGCGCGCGTCAGCACGTCAGATCCGCGGGCGGCACCGCGAGGTTCACCAGATAGTTCGTGACGGCGTCGTCGACGCACGGCTCACCGTCGAGAACCACGGTGTGCTGGGTGCCCCGGTAGCTGACCAGTGTGCCGTTCATCTGCTTCGCCAGATCCACGCCCGCCTGATACGGCGTCGCCGGATCCTCCGTCGTCGACACGACGACGACCGGCGGGATGCCGGGGGCGGAGACCGTGTGCGGCGCCCCCGTATTCGGCGCGTGCCAGAACGCACAGACGTCCAGCGGTGCGTTGCCGGTGCCGTGTCCGTCGTCGAGGAACGGTGCCGCCTGCCGGTACCGCACATCCGCTGCCCCGACGACCGCGCGGTCGGTGACGGGCGGATCGTCCATGCAGCGGACGGCATTGAAGGCGTCGTTCAGGTTCGAGTACGTTCCGTCGTCGGCGCGGCCCTCGTAGAGATCGGCCAGCATCAGCAGCGAGTCACCCGTCCCCGTCTGCAGGCTCGCCAGCCCCCCGCGGAGCGGACCCCAGAGATTCGGCGAGTACAACGCCTGCTGTACACCGGTGATCGCGTCGGTGTAGCTGAGCCCGCGCGGGTCGGTGGTCGCGGCGGGCTTGCCGATCAGCGGATCGACCAGCGCCCGGAACCTCGCATTCGCCCGCGCCGGGTCGGTCCCGAGCGGGCAGTCCGGCTGCTGCATGCATTCGGCGGCGAACGCGGTGAACGCGTCCTGGAATCCGGCCGCCTGCAGGATCACTTCCTCGGTCGGATCCTGCTCGGGGTCGAGGGCGCCGTCGAGCACCATGGCGCGCACGTTGCCCGGGAACGTCTCCGCGTACCTCGAGCCGAGCCGGGTGCCGTAGGAGTAGCCGAGGTAGTTCAGCTTCTCGTCACCGAGCACCGAACGAAGGACGTCCATGTCACGCACGACGTCGTACGTACCGACGTGCGCCAGCACGTCGACGCCGCTCCGTTCGGCGCACTTGTCGGCGTAGTCGCGGTTCTCGGACTCCGTCTTCGCGATCCCGGCGGGACTCATGTCGACGTCGTCGTCCTTGCGCTTCGCGTCCACCTCCGGCGCGGTCAGGCACCTCACCTGCGGCGTGGACGCGCCGACACCGCGCGGATCGAACCCGATGACGTCGAACCGCTCGGCGAGATCGGTGCCGTCGGCCACGGATGCCAGTCCGAGTCCCGACGCCCCCGGACCGCCGGGGTTGACGAGGAGCGACCCGACCTTGTCGCCGGTCGCCTTCGACCGGGAGACGGCGATCTGCGCGGTGGCGCCCGCCGGATTCGCGTAGTCGTTGGGCACGGTCACCTTCGCGCAGTCGAGATCGTCACCGAGCGGAGACCCGTCGGTGCTGTAGCCCTCGCACGAGCCCCACTGCACCTGCTGCGTGTAGAACTGCTCGAGCCCCGGGGGGATCGGGCCCGCGGGAGCCGCCTCGGACGCCGGTGGCTCGGCGACGGCCTCCCCGACGTCCCGTCCGCCTCCCGCACAGCCTGCGGCGACAAGGACAACGGCGATGCACCCCGCGAACGCGGCCGGTACCCGAGCACTCTTCGACATAGGACGATCGTGCCAGGGTTCCGGGCGAGACAGCCTTCGCGCAGGTCAGAGGCCAGGCAGCGGGTGTGACCTATTGCACGCGTGCGACCCCTTCGCTCCCCCGCGGGCCGGTGGCAGACTGTAGGCGTCATCACCCGCACCCGGGGACCCGTCAAGGGCCTCGAGGCCAGAAAGGGACAACGATGTCCGATAGCAAGTCGTCCGCGAGCACGTCAGAAGATCGGCTCTACGGATCAGCACCTTCGCACGACGTTCCCAAGCGCAAGACCCGGATCCATCACCTGCAGACCATGAAGGCCGAGGGTGAACGCTGGTCGATGCTCACCGCCTACGACTATTCGAGCGCCCGCATCTTCGAGGAAGCCGGCATCCCCGTCCTCCTCGTCGGCGATTCGGCCGCCAACGTCGTCTACGGCTACGAGACCACCGTTCCCGTCACGATCGACGAACTGCTCCCCCTCGTTCGCGGCGTCGTCCGCGGTGCACCGCACGCCCTGGTGGTTGCGGATCTGCCGTTCGGCAGCTACGAAAGCTCCCCCGAACAGGCCCTCGCGTCCGCGACCCGATTCCTGAAGGAAGGGCTGGCCCACGCGGTCAAGCTCGAGGGCGGTGAGCGCGTCGCACCGCAGATCGCCGCCATCACCGCAGCGGGCATTCCGGTCATGGCCCACGTCGGGTTCACCCCGCAGAGCGTCAACTCGCTCGGCGGTTTCCGCGTGCAGGGCCGCGGCGACGCCGCCGAGCAGTTGGTCGCCGACGCGATCGCGGTGCAGGAAGCCGGCGCGTTCTCCGTCGTCATGGAGATGGTGCCCGCCGACATCGCAGGCCAGGTCACCCGCAAGCTCACCATCCCCACCGTCGGCATCGGCGCGGGCGTCGAATGCGACGCCCAGGTCCTGGTGTGGCAGGACATGGCCGGCTACACCAGCGGCAAGACGGCGAAGTTCGTGAAGCGCTTCGGTAACGTCGGTGACGAGTTGCGCACCGCGGCTGCCGCCTACGCGTCGGAGGTGCGCGCCGGAACGTTCCCGGCGGAAGAGCACAGCTTCTAGGCCGCCTTCGACTTCCGGGCCGGCACACACTCGAGGGGGATGTTCATGGGACAGCGACGCGTGCAGGGCACCGGACGTCGACGCCGCCTGGCCGTGGTCGCGGCAGGGGCGGCGGCGGCGGCGAC
>NZ_JACCFE010000002.1:3067500-3075000 GCF_014256275.1 Rhodococcus sp. 4CII | reverse complement strand
AACCATCCTGAAGCGTCCTTACGTCCCTTCGGGGGCCCTGGACGTGGATGCATGGGACCTGATCTGGTAGTAGCCAAGCGATGGGGTGACGCAGGAAGGTAGCTGAGCCAGTCAGTGGTAATACTGGTGTAAGCCTGTAGGGCGAATGGTAGGCAAATCCGCCATTCACACAGCCTGAGAGGTGACGCATAGCCGAATGAGGCGAATTCAGTGATCCTATGCTGCCGAGAAAAGCCTCTAGCGAGCTTTCACACGGCCCGTACCCCAAACCGACACAGGTGGTCAGGTAGAGAATACTAAGGCGATCGAGATAACTATGGTTAAGGAACTCGGCAAAATGCCCCCGTAACTTCGGGAGAAGGGGGGCCTCGTCCGGTGATCACTCTTGCAGTGTGAGCTGGGTGGGGCCGCAGAGACCAGTGAGAAGCGACTGTTTACTAAAAACACAGGTCCGTGCGAAGTCGTAAGACGATGTATACGGACTGACGCCTGCCCGGTGCTGGAAGGTTAAGAGGACCGGTTAGCTCCTCGGAGCGAAGCTGAGAATTTAAGCCCCAGTAAACGGCGGTGGTAACTATAACCATCCTAAGGTAGCGAAATTCCTTGTCGGGTAAGTTCCGACCTGCACGAATGGCGTAACGACTTCTCAGCTGTCTCAACCATAGACTCGGCGAAATTGCATTACGAGTAAAGATGCTCGTTACGCGCGGCAGGACGAAAAGACCCCGGGACCTTCACTACAGCTTGGTATTGGTGTTCGGTTCGGTTTGTGTAGGATAGGTGGGAGACTGTGAAGCGCTCACGCCAGTGAGTGTGGAGTCGTTGTTGAAATACCACTCTGATCGTATTGGACCTCTAACCTCGGACCATGATCTGGTTCAGGGACAGTGCCTGGTGGGTAGTTTAACTGGGGCGGTTGCCTCCCAAAATGTAACGGAGGCGCCCAAAGGTTCCCTCAGCCTGGTTGGCAATCAGGTGTCGAGTGCAAGTGCACAAGGGAGCTTGACTGTGAGACTGACAGGTCGAGCAGGGACGAAAGTCGGGACTAGTGATCCGGCACCGGCAAGTGGAAGCGGTGTCGCTCAACGGATAAAAGGTACCCCGGGGATAACAGGCTGATCTTCCCCAAGAGTCCATATCGACGGGATGGTTTGGCACCTCGATGTCGGCTCGTCGCATCCTGGGGCTGGAGTAGGTCCCAAGGGTTGGGCTGTTCGCCCATTAAAGCGGCACGCGAGCTGGGTTTAGAACGTCGTGAGACAGTTCGGTCTCTATCCGCCGCGCGCGTTAGAAACTTGAGGAAGGCTGTCCCTAGTACGAGAGGACCGGGACGGACGAACCTCTGGTGTGCCAGTTGTTCCACCAGGAGCACCGCTGGTTAGCTACGTTCGGAAGGGATAACCGCTGAAAGCATCTAAGCGGGAAGCCTGTTCCAAGATGAGGTTTCTCACCCCCTCGAGGGGGTAAGGCCCCCGGCAGACCACCGGGTTGATAGGCCAGAACTGGAAGTCCGGTAACGGATGCAGGTGACTGGTACTAATAGGCCGAGGACTTACCACAAAGAAGCTACGCGTCCACTGTGCGGTATCTGAAACAACACACGTTTCGGAGCAGACCACGAAGAACACCACCACCTGGGTGGTGGGATCTTCGCCGATGTTCCGTGTGACAGTTTCATAGAGTTACGGCGGCCATAGCGGAGGGGAAACGCCCGGTCCCATTCCGAACCCGGAAGCTAAGCCCTCCAGCGCCGATGGTACTGCACCCGACAGGGTGTGGGAGAGTAGGACACCGCCGAACATCCGTTACCGAAAGCCCCCCAACACCGTTGGGGGGCTTTCGGCATTCCGGGGCATCGAATCGTGCGCACAACAACAGGTTTCATCGCTGTCGGCAGCGACAGTCGCACCGCTGGGCCGGTCGAGAAGCAACCAATGCGTCGCCGTTGTTCGCTCGATGACTGTGCGATCGGCACAAACACATATCGGAGCGCCAGCATTCGGAATAGGTGCTCGTCGAGGCGGAGCGCTCTGGCCGGATTGGAATGGATTCGAGCGCAATTGAATCCAGTGATGTCCAGGCAGCCGGCACAGGAAAGCCGCAAACCCTGACACGGTCGGGTCGCCCGGGATACCGACACCCAATTGCTGTTCCGGTTCGTCGCCGGCGTCTACGACCGCCGTTTATTTGCTATCGCCTTGCCCTGGCGGTTTGAGCGATTTTACCCGAGCTGTCTGACCTGCTTCCGGCATCTGAAAATTGACCTCCTGGTGTGGATTGTGGTCGTCCTCGGCGGCAGACTGGCGCGTTCGGAGCGGCTCGCGACGAGTGGAAGAGGAGGTTTGCTGCCTCTGCCTCGAAGAAGATGTAGCCAACCTCGTCGTCCACCATCAAGGGATTGCGGCCGAGTTTGATCAGTTCCGATTCCAGTCGGTCGGTGTGATTGGTGTCGGCGGGCCGGGTAGCCCATTGGGCGGCGGTCACGAACAAGACCCGGCGGCCGCTTTGGCAGGCGCGGATCGCGAGCCCGATCGCCAGGCGAGTTTTCCCGCTGCCGGCCGGTCCTCGGACTCGTCCAACGATTTACGGGTTGGGAAACGCGCCGACCGGATCCGGGATTCACCGCCGTGGCTTTCCCGGGCGGAGACCTCCCGCTGCAGCACGCGAACAGGAACTCCTCGTGGGTCCAGTTCTCGGACCGGGCCGGATCGTTTAACCGGCCGGCAGCATCACGGAGGGCGGTGCCTTCCGAGCGCGGGTGAGGAAGCTCAATTCCGCAGTCGGATCCTGATCTGATGTTCTGGTGTTCGCGGTCCTCAGGCGACCGTTCAGTCGAAGTCCTCGATTCCGAGGGCGGCGTCGCGGTCGCCCCAGGATCGGATCTGCACCTTGGTGTCTTCCGACGGATGCACCAGCGTGATGCGGTCATGGCGCAGTGCCGCAGCAGCGTCGGCATGCTCGGGATCGGAGAGCAGGGCGCCGTCGCATCCGGCTCACAACCGGACCAGGTCGGCGGTGACCTCGATCCGCCGGCCGATCACCGACGGGTGCACCGAGTAGTCGTTGGAGTCAAGGCGAATGTAGTGATCGGGGGCCATCCGCGTCGACTGCCGCCATCCGGTGCCCGGTTGCACAGGAGGCAGCGTCAGCATCGCGCGTCGGTCGGTGTCCATCCGATTCGCTGGTACACAGCCCACTCATTTTGCGGCGGTGTTCCCCACTGCCAACCACGCCGTGAGTTACCAGTTGAAGAGGGGTGCCGCGGATGCTCTGGCAATCCTGTGTCCATTCGGACTTGCGGGGTGGCGCGACCACCCGGCCGCGCCTTCGCCGTCCCAAATCAGTACCCGCGGCACCGCACCGAGTGCGTCAATGAGGTGCCACCAGCCTGCGAAGAATCCTCTGCGCCGCGGGTGGGCACCAACACAGTCGACAGTCAACGCGAATAGCCGCGGGTCATCGTCAAGTCCGGGAGCTTTGTCGGGGTCCGCGACTATCCGTGATCGACCGGCAGGGTGGACGGCGGCAACCAGAAATCGCACTGGGCGATCTCCCCGCGTGATCATATGCCCACCCGCGCGTTGGAGTTCGCTACTCACTCCGGACCCCCGTCCGTCAGCGTGCACTTCAAGCCGTGGGGCTGGCGCCGTTCCTTACGATGCCCGCGGCCGAGCTGTGTGATCGGCCGGTGACGGTAGAGCAGGTTTGGGGCCGGCCCGCCAATGCTGAGCTGCGAAACCGGCTGGCCACGGCATACGGACCGCAAGAGATACTGACGCTGCTCGAGGGGGGAGCTAATGCGACGGCTGTGCGAGACCGACCGGCCTGGGTCTGTTCCGCCAACGAGCAGCGTCATCGCGGCGACCAACGGGGCGTGGCGATCGGCGACCTGAGCGTGGCCGCCGGTGTCAGCAGCACTCATCTGGCGCAGCGGTTCAAGGAGCTCATCGGCGTCAAGCCGAAGCGGCTGGCCCGCACCTACCGCTTCGCCGCCCCCGTGTTCGCGATCAACAAGCCGGACCGATCGACTGGGGCGATCTCGCCGGTGGCGCAGGCTACTTCGACCACGAGTTCCGGGCGTTCCCCGGGCTCACGCAGACCCGGCACGTCGAAGTCCGGCGGCGGTTCCTGCGCGAACATCCCGGCCACGCGCTGGACGGCTGTCCGCTGCCGGACGATTGATTTCTTACAAGTGCGACAGCTCATGACACGCTAATTTGGGGGCACCCCGAAGCAGAGGAGAGCCCCGTGGGCAAGGTGGTCATGTACAGCTCGGTGTCGGTGGACGGCTTCGTCGCGGACGAGAATGACCAGCCCGGACCGCTGTTCGACTGGTTGTCCAGCGGTGACGTCCCGTTGGACGAGAGCGGCGAGTTGAACGTGTCGCAGACGTCCTACGACTACATCCGGCCGTACTGGGACCAGATCGGGGCGACACTCGTCGGCCGCCACGTCTTCGACATTACTGACGGCTGGGGCGGGAATCCTCCGGGCGGGATCGATCACGTGGTCGTCGTGACCCACCGGCCGGAGCCCGAGGGCTGGGACCCCGAGGCGCCGTTTCACTTCGTCGACGGCGTCGAGGCAGCCGTGGCCAAGGCGCAGGAGCTTGCGGGTGACCGCATGGTCGAGGTCGCCGCTGGCGACGTCGGTGGCCAGGTGCTTGCCGCGGGCCTGATCGACGAGGTGCGCATGGACGTCGTGCCCGTCGTGTTCGGGTCCGGCAAGCGCTACTTCGGGTCGGTCCACGCGCAGCACCTGTTGGAGGATCCTGACGTGGTGATTCAGGGCAACCGGGTGCTTCACCTGCGCTATCGGGTGCGCCGTTGACCGATCTGAGCGGGCACGCGAAGAAGCCCAGTGCGAACAGTGACACAAGATCGGGCCTCCGGCCGCGTGTGCGCATCGCTGTCCCTGGTCGGGCACCCGATCCGCCAGCACCTCACCCGCCGCAAGTTCAACTCGAGATCACTGGTTGCCGGTTTCGTTGTTGGATTCGACGACCGAGCGCAGGACGCGGCCGATCGCAACGACCCGGTCGGCCGGTAACTCGATGGGCAGGGGCGCGGCTTTCGGCCGCGCCCACCGCCCGCCGGTTACGGCCTGGTCAGAAGAGGGTGTCGCGCACCCGTAGTGGCCGGTTGCCGGTGCGGCCGATCTGGGCGAGTTCGCCTTCGATGTCGACCTCGATTTCGCCGAAGAAGTTGATGTTCGAGCTGTGCGCCGGGGAGATGTGGGCCAGGACCTCGTTCTCGACGCGCCGGTCCGCGACGCGCATCGACTCCAACGCCAGGCCGTAATACTCGGTCGTCCAGGTCACCACCGCGTTCGTCACGAGGGTCAGGCACCACGCCTGCTCGGTCTGCTGATCCAAACGACGGGCGCGCACCCATGCCCTCGTGCGCATACAGGAGGTCCCGCTTCAAAGCGCTCGGCAACTCGCCCTTGTTGAGCTGCCGGGAGATCTTGCGCCGATACGCCGGGGCGGACAGGTAGCGGGCAGCGTAGATCGTTCTCCGCAGCGCCCGGTACTCCTCGAGCGCCGCGGCCAACGCGTTCTGGCGACTGGACGCCGAGAGTTTACCGACCAGCAGCGAGGCAGTGGCGTGCCGGAACTTCAACGACCCCGCCAAACGCAGCAAATCGTCCCGTGGGCGGCGACCAGGTCGAGATCGGCGCGCCGGGTCAGCAGCGGCCCGGCCAGCGAGAACGCCGACGCAGCCTCGGATTTCGATCCGGCCCGGTACCGGGTGATCTTGCCCAGGTCCCGGATCCGGGGCGAGAGCTGCAACCCCAGCAGATCGAACAAGCCGAAATTGGATACCGCCGCCCCGGCTCCCGCCGGGTCAACGCCTGCGCGGTCAACCGGCAGCTCACGCCGGCCAGAACCTGTGCCGCTTCGCCGGCAATACCGACACATCCACGGTGTGCACGTCCGTCCCACGCAGAAACTCCAGCTTCGCGATCTCAACCTTCACCGCCGCGGGCGACGCTTCCACCGGCCCCTTGCCCTACCACCGCGATCGCGTCATCCCGATCGCCGGATCCACCACCAGCAACCCATCCGGTACGGCGCTCGCCGGTGAACTCGTGCGCCAATCGGTCGAACTTTTGCCTTCGACCTGCTACTCAGGCGGGCGGGGAGCGAGCTTCGGTGTCGGGATCTTCCCGATCGCATCGCCCTCGTTCGGCTCCTTCACCAGGGGTGTTCGAACCACAGGCTGGCGAGGAGTGAATCGTCACGGCGGGACGGATCGAGATTCGACGCGTCGACTGGGAGTGCCCTGAGGCGGATCCCCTCCACAGGCTTGACCACCTGCACTCCCTCGTCAGCCGGCACCGGGCAACGCCCATCCACGAGGCGGAGACTCCCGATGATGCGAGCATGCGTTGACGGCCACCTCGCCAAATCTACTGCGGCGCAATAGTTTGCGGCTCTTCGCAACTCCTCAGGCGAAGCCTGGTGGCGTCGCCGGAATACTGCAAGGCGACGACCGGGTAGCCGTGCTCCGGTAGTACGCGGACACTTCGACCGGCCCGGGGCATCGCGTAGCCGGGTCGGCGAACATCAGCGCCGTCATCTGTGTTGTGTCGGCATACGCGATCCGCCAGGCCGGCGGGCAGTGGGAGACGTGGGTCGCCAGATGTTCCCGATCCCGCCCACCCGGCCCTGGAGCATCGTGGGGTACCTCCCTGAACTCACTGATCCGCTCTCGGGCCGGGGATGCCCGAGAGCTTGGGGAAGGGCGGTGACAGTGTCGATTTGGATTGGATTTCTGCGCTCGCAGCAGATCACGGCCTGAACAGTCACTTCCTCGAGCCGCGCGTTCTCCGCGTACTCACGACCGTCGACCCGACGGGCATCTTGTCTTCCCCGATCGTGAGCGTGGACGGTTCAGGCTGTTCTCCTATAGAGCGCCGCGCCTCATGCCCCGTTCGACACCCGCACCCCCAGCCGTCCATGCGAGCGGCCATCGCTGACCGCAGACAGTGCGGTCGGCACTCCAATCCCTATGGACGACGTCAGCGCCGTCGGGAGTGGGACTGACGACATCGCGTGTCCCTCGACGGAAAGAGTGCCATTGGGCGTACTGCCTCACCCTGCGCGATCACGGACCTACGAAACCGGCTCAGCGTGCAACCAATCTGATCCGACGACGAGCGCGGGCAAGACTCGCAGATCCACGAATGCTCGGCGCCAAATGCTCGCGACCAGGCGATTTGGAAAACTGCGGTCGGTTCGCGTAACTTATTCCAAGTCAGAGCGACACGGACACCGACATTCACCACCTGGTGACTGCAACGAGGTTGTACGAAGTGCCTGGCCAATCCGAAGTTCACCATCGTGTATGGTGGTGCTTCAACCCCGGAATGTCTTCAGCGGGTACCGGTTTGCGCCGGTCAGCCCAATGAGATAAGCTGGAAAAGTTGCCCCGGAGCGAACGGCGAGTGAGCCGGAAGCGATGGTGTGTGCGTGTTCTTTGAGAACTCAACAGTGTG
>NZ_JACCFE010000001.1 GCF_014256275.1 Rhodococcus sp. 4CII | reverse complement strand
AACCTCCGGTCCACGACCGCATCACCGACGCCCTCGAACAACCCGAATAGCAGGTTGACGCAGAAGATCGACATGGTCGACCCACGTCACGGCCGTCGAGAAATGAGTGCACATGCGCTACGAATTCCGCGTCGCCGACCTCTGTCGGACACACTCGCCGAAGCTTTCCCCGAACTACACCGCGCCGCCCTGCCCGACCAGACCCTGTTCTACGGCAACCACGTCCACTTCGGCATACCCTCCGGCACCCTCACCCCGCCTTCGTTTCGGCTCCCGTGCGGCCGCCGACGGGAGCGGAGAGTTTCTGGTTGACCAGCAGATTCAGCGAGACACCCTGCTCCTCGGCCTCGACCGCCAGCGTGCGGTGCACCCGCGGAGAGGTCCGCACGGTAAAGATGCCGCTGTAGGAGCGGTCAGCGATCGGCACGGGCGGCTGCTCGCCGGTACTCGCCATGTCCTCGAGGACGTCGCGGACGACGGCGACGATGCCGTCGAGGGCCTCATTCTGGGTTTCCGCGAGCCAGGACAGCGAGGGGAATTCGGCGACGATGCCGACGAACTCGCTGTCCGGTTCCGACCAGGTCACCCGATAGGTGTAATGCGATCCGTCAGCCATTGTCTGCCTCCTTCACGACCTTGTCGTAAGCGGCGAGGACCTGGTCGACCTGGTAAGGCTTGGCCTTGCCACCTTTGCTCTTCTGAATGTTCACCCGGGGGTCCCCGGGTCACGGCGTCTTGAACACCGCATGCGAAATGCCGTTCTGACGTGGATCCCCGAAGACGTCGCAGCAGAAGTTGAACAGCTCGGTGTAGGTCACGCTCTGCGGACTGGCGCGCATCCTCGCGAGGAATTTCGTCTACTTCGACACGCCGGCATGGTATCACCAGCGATACCACTCGGGAGTGGGCAGCACGAGGCCGCCTCGCGCGCGTGATCCGCCCGATCGCCGAGGTGCGCGGCAACGGTCCCAGGAATAGCTGACCTGAACACGACCGGATCGAAACGGGGACCGCGCGACTAGTCAGGCAGACATGAACCAAATACTTTGTAAACCAATCGTGTTGATCGAGGAGCTTGTCAGTTTCGAGAGTCGGCTGCACTGGAGTCAGTACTCGGCTGCACGGTGGGCGGTGTGGTGAGAAATCGGCACGCCCCCGAGGTTCGCCCGCCGTCCGACGAGCGCATGCGCGAAGGTCGCTTTCTGCAACCACGAGATCCTATCCCGTACTATAGTACGGGTAGACGTACAATAGTGCGTGAGCCTTGAGGCCTTGAGGGAACGGAATTATGGATCTGATTCGGCCGCTGCAGACAGTGACGCCCACGCTTGACGGTGATGTGCTCTCTGCGCTGGCGGCCGCATCTGAGGCGACATTCACGACGGGCCAGTTGCACCGGGTGCTGCACCACCATTCGGAGGAGGGGATACGGAAGGTGTTGCAACGCTTGAGCAAGCAGGGCACGGTGCTGTCTTCGAGGGTGGGAAACGCGTTCGTGTACCAGCTCAATCGTGAGCACCTGGCCTTCCCTCATGTCGTGGGTCTTGCCGACTTGTCTGGCGAGTTCCTGCGCAGG
Source organism: Rhodococcus sp. 4CII (assembly GCF_014256275.1). Classification (NCBI taxonomy): domain Bacteria; kingdom Bacillati; phylum Actinomycetota; class Actinomycetes; order Mycobacteriales; family Nocardiaceae; genus Rhodococcus; species Rhodococcus sp. 4CII. The sequence goes on along the minus strand of NZ_JACCFE010000001.1, from coordinate 160,172 downwards.
TTGGAGGCGCGGTTGGCCGGCTGGGAGATTCCCCCGGTGTATGCCGCTGTGTTCGGTTCGGCTGCGCGCGGAACGATGACGATCGACAGTGACATCGACATCTTCCTGGTCCGGCCGGACGACGTCGCAGAAGAGGAGTGGGATGAACAGGTGGCGGAGCTGATGGCCGAAGTGACCAGATGGACCGGCAACGATGCGCGGGATCTGCAGTTCGCGCAGAGCGAGATCGCCGGCCGCGGCACGGACGAGCCGGTCCTGCGGGATGTGGTGAAGGAGGGGCTGACGGTGGCCGGTTCACGGGCCGGTTTCACCCGGTTGCTGCGTCGGGGTAATCGGTAATGGGGCGGACGCGGCCGTGTGACCAGGCGGTCCGCCGAGGCCGGCTGAAAAAAGCCGAACAGTTCTTTCACCTGGCCGAGATCGGTCGCGACTTCGCCGACGAGCCGGACGGTGTCGACGATGCGGTCGTGACCTTGTGGGTGCACGCGGGCATCGCAGCCTCGGATGTCATCTGTTGCGCGCGACTGGGTAAGCATGCGCAGGGCGAGGACCACAAGGATGCCGTCACGGTGCTCGGGTCCGTCGACCCGACCACGGCGAAACACCTCAGCGTGCTGCTCGGCCTCAAGACGCGGTCCGGTTACACCGATATGCCGACGAGCCGCACCGAATCGAAGCGCGCCGAACGTGCCGCCGAAGCTCTGATAGAGGCTGCCCGTCGCGCGCACGCTCAGGCCGGAACGTAAGACTCGAAACTGGCGTCATCGGAGTCAAATCAGATCGAGCGAATAGAGCCTCGATCGATCAGTGACCTGAAGCGACGCACCCCGTAAATTCGGGCTGGAGCGGACACTCTGGGCGGGTCCGGGTCCGGGTCCGGCGTGACGTTTCCAGTCGCCGCCACATCGTGGGCGGACTGGTAGACAGACCAGGGGCGGTGGAACGCTCGGATCAGGAGGCCTCGATGCCGCGTCCGTCATCATGGGTGAGTACGACGGCGTCCGCCCTCGGTGGGGTGGCTGTGACCGATCCCGACCATGTTCACGTGGTGGTTACCCTGATCGTCACCGCAGGCGTCTACCGTGAGAGACGCCCTTCATCCGGTATCGCCGCCGATCCGGGCCCCTCCCCTCGCCGAGCCCCTGCCCGTGGAGCAGCCATGGAAATACTAGCCATCATCGTCGCCCTGACCACCGCCATCCTCATCATCCCCGGCGCCTATCTTCTGCTGTGCGCTGTGATACTCGTCGAACAACGTCAACTCGAAGCCGACCACGACCAGTAATGGCCACAGCCGTCTCGACTGCTGGTTCACCAAGGTCGCCATCAAACTCGAAACTCACTGGGGTAGAGGGAGTTTAGATAACTAGTTGACGTAATATTGGTTTTCGGCGCATGGCGGAGGTGGTCACTTTTGCTGCGATCGCGCAGCTGCGAGCACAGAACGCCCCACTGCCGAAGCGAGGAGCGTTCGTTGTGGGTGGGTGGGCGCGCAAGGCTGGAAACCGCTGGATAGGGCTGCCGACAGGGGTGCTTACGCCCCGGAGACCTCCTACACGAACCACTTCCCTCAGCTACTGCCTCGGGCACCCAATTCTGTCGCCGGTGATTGCGTCGACGCAACACCGAAGCAGGTGACCTGCACGGCGGCGGAGCTACGCGGAGGTTCCCCAGACATACGTCGGGCGGCGCCCTTGATGAAGGGGCGCCGCCCGCGAGCACGAACATCTGGTTACCAAGCTGCATGGTTGCGCGGGGTCAAATGTGGCCTCGGCGTCAGAGAACCCCCTCGTCCTGACGCAGGCCCACCGCGCTGAGCCCAGTTAGTGGGCCGTGCTTTTTGCGTCGGTGCCTACAACTCGTGCTGGGTGCCACGACCGAGAGGTGGAATCTTCTCTTCCGGTTCGACCTTGGTCTGCCGTGGATCCGTACCTCAGGTCTACCCCGCATATCCCATTAAGGCAATGGACGTGCATCCGAGCGCCCCGGGCGGGTCGCCGACCTGACCAGTTGGGTGCGACAGACCTCACCCCCGAGGCGTACAAAGGAAAGACACCGATGAGGCACTGCACGGTGGCAACAGAGTCCCCCACCCGCGCGAAATACGTGACTGGTGGAGCGATCTCCTCTCGTCCTACACACCGAGAGGACATCGCATGAGCGTTCTGTGGGTGCCGCGGGCACGATCGGATGCATACTGGGAGAAGTAAATCTGCGAGGAAACACACGCCGGCGAGAATGCCGAAGCGAGTGAATCCACAGCGGCTGCGAAACGCCCGAACCTGGTTGACCACAGCCGTGGGCTCCGCAACGTCGCCGACCCACCTGCGGATCACGGCGAGTAGTCAAGTCACCTCGGGCAGTTCGCGTGCCGGGTTGAGGACCCTTCTGCCCCTGCCCCTTTCGCCCACGCGGGGGATGCTCGCGGTTGCCACCATGGCGGCGAGCACGGCTGCGCCGGCGAGGATCAGGTACGCGTGGGCGTAGCTGCCCGTCCACGCTGACAACGCGGTCCCGGCCCACGGGGCGAGGGCCATGACGATGACGACCGGCGCGGACATCAGCCCGTTGAGGCGCCCGTAATGGGTGGCACCCCACCTGTCGGTGATCGCGGTGGCCTGGATCAGGGTGAAGATCCCGCGGACCAGCCCGGCGCCGATGGCGACCGCGATCAGCGCGACCATCGTGGACACGATCCCGAGCAGCGCGGTGGTGACCGCGGTCGCGGCGAGGATCATCACGATCCGGGTGCGGGCGGTGGTGCGCGCCGCGAGCGGCAGGTAGCCGATGCGGCCGAGGACCTGCCCGGCCCCACCCAACCCCAACGTCAGGGCCGCGAGGGACGGGGAGAAGCCCTGCTCGATCAGCAGCGGCACCAGGTTGAACACCCCGGCGAACGCGGCGAACGCCCCCAAACTCAGTGCGATCACGAGGGCGAGGAACGCCCATGAGCGGGAGGCATCGCGGTGATCGACCGGATGCGTCCCGGTCGGGACGAGTGGGTGCGGCCACCGCCCCCGCAAACCCAGCAGGTGCCCGGGCACGGTGACCACCGCCAAGATGGCGGCGAGCGCGAGATACGTGGCCCGCCAGTCGTACAGGTCCACCAACGCCGCGGTCAGCGGGGCGAACACGGTGCTGGCCAAACCCGCGGCCAGAGTGAGGATCATCAGCGCCTTCACGTAGCCGTCGCCGTACCAGCGGGTCAGCGCTGCGAACGCCGGCGGATACAGCACCGCGCCCATCGCGATCCCGGCGGCGATCCAGCCGGCGTAGAAGATCGGCAGGTTCGGGGCGGCCGCCACGACCAGCAGCGACGGGACGGCGAGGACGGATCCGGCGGTCATCACCGCCCGCGGCCCGATCCGGTCGATGATCCGCCCCACCGGGATCCCGGTCAGGGCGGCGGCAAGCTGGGACAGGGAGAACGCCGCCACGATCACCGGCAGCGACCACCCGGTGTCCGCCGAAATGGACACCGACAGCACCGGAAACGCGTAGTACAGGATGCCCCAGCTGGTGATCTCGGTCAGGCACAGCACCGTCAGGACCCGCCGCAGACCACCCCGATCGAGCGTCGGAGTGGTCTGCGGCAGGGCACTGGTGTCGGCCACCGATTTATCCGCCCGCGCGGGTAGTGGTGAGGCTGATCAGTGCCAGGTCCGGAGCGGGGCAGCACCCAGCGGGGGCATCCACGGCGTCGGCGGGGGTGTCGGGATCGTCGAACACCCCCGCCCCGCCACACACCCCGGTCTCGGGCAACGTGAGCTCGACCCGGGCGGCCGCGTCATGGTCCCCGTCGAGGGTGGCGGCGATGGAGCGGACCTGCTCGTAGCCGGTCATCGCCAGGAACGTCGGGGCGCGGCCGTAGCTCTTCATCCCGGCCAGGAACACATTCGGCTCCGGATGCGAGAGTTCGGCGACGCCGTGTGGGTAGACGGTGCCGCAGGAGTGCACGTTCGGGTCGATCAACGGCGCCAACTGGGTCGGGGCCTGCAGCACCGGGTCGAGGCCGAGGCGGATCTCCGACAACCAGGACAGATCGGGCCGGAACCCGGTGAGCACCACCACCCGATCGACGTCGTCGATGCGGGCACCGGTGTCGGAGACCAACACCACCCGGTCATCGTCGTCGGCGGGTTCGATGGTGGCGGTGCGGAATCCGGGAACCACCGTCAGCAGTCCGGCGTCCACGGCCGCCTTGGCGCGCAGGCCGAGGGCGCCGCGGGCGGGCAGCTGGTCGTCGTCGCCGCCGCCGAAGGTGGAGCCGACGTCGCCGCGGCGCAGCACCCAGCTGATCCGGGTGCCCGGCGCCTGCTTCTCCAAGTCGGCCAAAGCGACGATCGCGGTCATCGCCGAGTGCCCGCTGCCGGCGATCACGATGTGCTTGCCCGCATACCGGTCCCGCACCTTCGGGTCGGCGAGGTTCGGGACCCGGTACTCGATGACCCCGACGGCGTCGCGCTCACCGAGCGCGGGCAGGCCCTCCCCGCCGAGGGGGTTGGGGGTGGTCCAGGTGCCGGAGGCGTCGATGACCGCGCGGGCGGTGATGCGGCCCTCGGTGCCGTCCGATCGGCGCAGGTGCACCGACAGCGGTTCGGTGTCGCGGCCGGCGTCGACAACCCGGTCGCGGCCGCGGCGGGCCACGCCGACCACCTCGGTGTTCAGCTGCACGATGTCGTCGCCGAGCGCGTTCGCCAAGGGGACCAGGTAGTCGCGGGTCCAGTCCTGGCCGGTCGGGTACGCCTCGTCGTCCGGGGCGGCCCAGTCGATGGCATCGAGGAGGCGGCGGGCGGCGGGGTCGATCAGTTCACCCCAGCGGGAAAACAGCCGCACGTGATTCCACTCCGCGATCGCCGCACCGGCGCTCTCCCCGCGTTCGAAGACCAGCGGCGTCAGGCCGCGCTCACGCAGCTGCGCCGCGGCGGCCAGGCCGACCGGTCCGGCCCCTACGACGACTACGGGCAAGGTGTTCATCTCGAAAATCCTTCCATCGACGTTCATCGATCCTCTAAGTTCGGAGAGTATCGACATCTGTCGATGAATGCAACCATCGACGGATATCGATATAGTGAACCCATGACTTCCCTGGACATGCCGGCCGTCCGCACCCCCGGCGCCGAGCAGGCGGATGCGTTGGCGCCGGACGACGCGGCCACCTACGCCGGGTGGTTCGCCTGCCTCGCCGACCCGACCCGAGTGCGACTGCTGCATCAGGTCGCCAGCCATCCCGCGGGCATCACCGTCGGTGAGTTGGCCGAGGCGCTGGGGATCGGGCAGCCCACCGTCTCGCACCACGTCCGCAAGCTCGCCGACGTCGGCTTCGTCACCGTCCACAAGGACCGCACCAGCACCGTCGTCAGAGTGAACCCGTCCTGCTGCACCGGCCTCCCGCACGCCGCCGATGCGGTGATGGGGGTGCTGACCCCGCGCCCGTGCTGCCCGGACGACCTCCCCGACGACGTGACCGTCCGCCCGATGCGCGAGCAGGACTGGGAGACGGTGCGCCGGATCTACGGCGAGGGGATCGCCACCCGCACCGCCACCTTCACCACCGAAGTCCCCACCCGGGAAACCCTGGACGCGCAGTGGCTGCCCGGCCATCGGTGGGTCGCCGAGATCGACGACGTCGTGGTCGGCTGGGCGGCGCTGTCTCCGACCTCCGGGAGGGACTGCTACCAGGGAGTGGCCGAGAACTCCGTCTACGTCGCCGACGGGATGCGCGGGCGCGGCGTCGGCAAGGCCCTGCTGCGCACCCAGGTCATCGCCGCCGACGAGGCCGGTATCTGGACGCTGCAGACCTCGATCTTCCCGGAGAACCGGGCCAGCATCGCCCTGCACCACTCGGCGGGATTCCGCACCATCGGGGTGCGCGAGCGCATCGCCCAACTCGACGGAATCTGGCGCGACACCGTCTTCCTCGAACGCCGCAGCGCCCTGACAGTCTGATAGCGCCTCGCGGTCTCACGCATCTTTCGACTTGACCTTCGAGTCGAGGCGAAGGTTTACCGTCGGTGGCATGGGCACGTACAGGATTTCCCAGCTCGCGGAGCTCGCCGCGGTGCCGGCCACGACCCTGCGGTTCTACGAGACCGCGGGCCTGTTGCCCGCGGCGCGGACCGCGTCGGGATACCGGGTCTACGACGACGACGCGGTGGACCGGTTGGCGTTCATCTCCTCGGCCAAACACCTCGGGCTGCCGCTCGAGGAAATCCGGGAGCTGCTCGAGGTGTGGGAACAGGGGGTCTGCGCGCACGTGCGGCAGCGGATGCTGCCGATGATCACCGACCGGATCACCGAGGCGGACCGCCGGATCGCCGAGCTCTCCGCGTTCTCGGCGCACCTGACCCGGGTCCGCACCGACCTGTCACAGCCGCCGCCGGCGGGGGCTTGCGGACCCGACTGCGGCTGCCTTTCCACCGCCCCGGCGGCACCGGTCACGGTCGCCTTCACCCGGACCCGACCCGACCCGACCCCGACGATCGCCGGCAGACCGGAGGTACCGGTGGCCTGCACCCTGGGCGGTGACGAGCAGGGCGAACGGATCCAGCAGTGGCGGCAGGTGCTGGACTCGGCGACGGGCCGTGAGGACATCGACGGCGGGCTCCGGCTGCGGTTCCCGGCCGACCCGGACCTGGTCGCCGACGTGGCGCGCCTCGCCGCGGCCGAGCAGGGCTGCTGCGCGTTCTTCGACTTCACGATGCAGCTGACCCCCGGCGCGCTCGTGTTGAGTGTGCGCGCCCCAGAGGCGGCCGCGCCGCTGGTGACCGAGCTGTTCGGAGTGAGAGCATGACGGCGACCGGCCGACCCGGCGCCGCGCGGTGGAAGGCAGCCGGGCTGGGTGTCGCCGCGGTCGGGGCATGCGCGGTGTGCTGCGCGGGGCCGATCCTCTCGGTCCTGGGCGGACTGACCGCGGCATTCGCGGTTGGCGCGGTGTGGGTGCCCGCGCTGGCCGTGGTGGCGCTCGTCGCCGCAGTCGCACTGGGCTGGACGCTCCGTCATCGCCGCTCCGCACCCGCGTCCTGCCCCCCCCCCCCCCCCGCGCCGGCCGCGCCGGCTGCGGATCTGCCGATACCCACAATTTCCGGCGCCCGGGAGGAGCGGACCGCGCCCGAGCCACGATGACCGGTCGCCGATCCGGGTGGGCGACAATGACGGCGCCCGGGAAGCGAGCGCGGGTGCGGAAAACGAACCGATGAGGGAGACGAGGCAGTGACGCAGCCGCAGGGTGTGGTCGCACGAATGGAACATCACCAGGTGGCGATCTACCTCGCGGCGATGGTCGCCGGCGCCGGGATCGGCTGGGCCGCACCGGCAGCGGGCCCCGGTCTCGAGCACGCGATCAACCCGGTCCTCGGCGCGCTGCTGTTCGTGACGTTCCTGCAGGTGCCGGCCGCCGAGCTGCTGCGGTCCCTGCGTGACGGCCGGTTCCTGTCGGCCACGATGGTCGTGAATTTCGTGGTGGTTCCGCTCGTCGTCGCTGCGATGTTCACCTTCCTGCCCGCCGATCAGGCCGTGCGGGTCGGTGTGCTGCTGGTGTTGCTGTGCCCGTGTGTGGACTACGTGATCGTCTTCTCCGGGCTGGCCGGTGGCAGTAGCCGCCGCCTGCTCGCCGCGACCCCGCTGCTGCTGCTCACCCAGATGCTGCTGCTCCCGGTATTTCTCGTGCTGTTCCTGGGTTCGGACCTGTCCGACATCGTCGAGGTCGGCCCGTTCGTCACCGCGTTCATCGTCTTGATCGTCATCCCCCTCGCACTGGCGTGGACCACCCAGTTCTGGGCGGCGCGAGCGGAATCCGGGCGGACGACATCGGCGGCGGCGACCTCGCTGATGGTGCCGCTGATGGCGGCCACCCTGCTGGTGGTGGTCGCCTCCCAGGTGCCCAAGCTCGAGGGCCGGGTCGCCGATGTGGCCGCGGTGGTGCCCTTCTACGTGGTGTTCCTGGTGGTGATGGCGTTCGCGGGACTGCTGGTCGCCCGGCTGTTTCGGCTGGACCCGCCGTCCGGGCGGGCGGTGGTGTTCAGCGGAGCCACCCGCAACTCCCTGGTCGTGCTGCCCCTCGCGCTGGCCCTGCCCGACCAGCTGGCGGTCGCCGCGGTCGTCGTGGTCACCCAGACCCTCGTCGAGGTGGTCGGCATGGTCGTCTACGTCCGCCTGGTGCCGCGCCTGCTGCCCGCGGCCACGGATACCTCTCCGGCACCGGCCTGAGCCGGACCTACCCCGCACCTGCACTTCCTCCGGCGCTGGCTCGGCGCCCACCCACGGGCGGACAATGAGCCTCGAAGGTGGGCCGCGGCGGCGTCGGAGGTTTGTTATGCCGGAGGAGCAACCGGTGGACCGGGCCGAGATCGCGGCCGACCTCGACCGTGCCCGGCGGACACTGCACGAGCTCCTCGATCACGCCACGGCGGCCGATTTCGAGCGCCGCTCGAACGGCACCCGCTGGACCAACGAACAGTTGCTGTTCCACATGGTGTTCGGCTACATGGTGGTGCGCCGGCTGCTGGTGCTGGTCCGGGTGTTCTCCCGGTTGCCCGACCCGATCGGCCGCGGATTCGCCCGCGCCCTGGACGCGACCACACCGGTGTTCCACGAGATCAACTACCTCGGCTCGTGCATGGCGGCGACCGTATTCGACCGCCGCCGGATGGCCCGCACTGCGACCGTGTCATCGCCAAGCTGCAACGCTCCCTGTCCCGCGAAACGGATACGAACCTGCGGCGCAGCATGGACTTCCCGGTGCGCTGGGATCCGTTCTTCGACGAGACCATGACCCTCGAACAGGTGTACCGATACCCGGGCAAGCACTTCGACTTCCACCGCCACCAGCTCACGCTCGACTGAGCGCGCCCCGGCATCAGGTGGTGAGCGCACCGCCGAAGATCGTCGCCCCGAGTCGGGTGGAGTCGGCGAGGTCGACGACGATGCCGCCGACCTGCGGATGCTCGTGGGCCCACGACTGGGCGGTGGCGCGGGCGGTGAAGAAGTTCAGGGAGGTGCAGCACGTGTCCGCGGAGGGGCCATGCCCGGCCTCGGCGCCGACGAACACCACCACCGTGGCCGGGTTCGCCACGGCACTCTCACCCCGCACGGTCACGGTGATGGGCTCACCGGTGACCGGGTCGGCGGACTCGATCACCACCTCGGTGCCGAGCATCGCGGACATCCCCAGCGCATCCACAGCGCACATCGCGTACACATCCGCCCCGCCCCCGATGCGGACCCGGTGCGGGGTCGGTGAGGGGGAGAACGGATAGGCCGAGGCGATCCGCCCGACCGGATCGAGCCGGATCACGTCCGCAGTGTGCAACCGGTCCAGAACCAGCCGACCTGGCTCACCGAATTCGGCTGCCACCGAGTCCAGTTCAGCTTCCTCGGGCGGCACTCCGCGGTCGGCGAACGCCCTCAGAATCGCGTGATGGACCGTCCGCTCGGCCGGAGTCTGCGGCCGCGCCGCACCGCGCCATCCACCCAACCCGACCAGCGGCGATTCCGCCGCAATACCCACCGAGCAGCAGTCGCCCCCGTCATCGGCGGGCTCGGCCGCCGTGTCGGCCGCGGCCGTGTGCAGCGCCTGTCGCAACGCTGCCACCGACGGGGCGCCCCCGACCCCGCCACCCTCGGAGGGATAGAGCCGGCAGGACACACTCGGCACCAGCCCGGGTGTGGCGAACGGGTCCGCGCCGTCGACGAGCAGGGTGGGTGAGCCGGTCATGCCGGCGTCGGCGGCGGCCGCCGGGTCGTCGATCACCCGATGCGAGATTCTTACCTCGGACTGCTGATCTGCCAGAACATTCTCGAGCCGTTGTTCGAGCAACGCCACGTTGGGGCAACCTGGAACCTGCAGGATTTCCAGCCTCATCGGTCATCTCCTTCGGTGTGCAGGGCGTGCAAGAGGGGGCAGCACCGGTCGATGCGTGGCCGCTCGCACGTGGCGACGAGATCGGTGAGGGACCGCTGCATGCGTTGCAGGTCTGCGATCTTCTCGGCCAGCTGAGCCAGCTTGGCCTCGGCGAGTTCCCGCGCCGTGTCGCAGTCCTCCGGTCCGCCCTCGGCCAGATGCAACAGGTCCTCGATCTCGTCGAGGCTGAACCCGTGCCCCTGAGCCCGTTTGACGAATCGGACCACCGCCACGGCGTCGGCCGGATATGCCCGATACCCGGCCGGCGACCGCGGCGGCGGCGCCAACAGGCCGCGGCGCTCGTAGTACCGCAGCGTCTGCACATTCACCCCGGTGACAGAGGCGACCTCACTGCTACGCATGCCGCCATCCTCAACCCCGTACCCAACTATCGAGTCAAGTCCGCACACGTCTGACGTCGGCCTCGCCCGGGGGCGTTCACCGGATGTTCGTTTGCCTCCTGATTCGACCTCTGTCAATATCGACGTATGTCGAAACAAGAGGTGTCGGAGAGCGGTGCCTGCTGCTCACCCCTGGCACGCGAACCCCTGACCGAGGACTGGGCCGGAGATCTGGCCCGGATGTTCAAGGCCCTCGGTGACCCGGTCCGCCTGCGCCTGCTGTCGCTGATTGCCTCCCACGCCGGCGGCGAGGCCTGCGTGTGCGACATCTCCGCCACGATCGACCTGTCCCAGCCGACGATCTCGCATCACCTGAAGGTGCTGCGTCAGGCCGGGCTGCTGGACTGCGAGCGCCGCGGCACCTGGGTCTACTACTGGGTGATCCCTTCCGCGCTGCAGCAACTGTCCGCCGTCCTCCTCGTCGAGGGCCCCCCGCCGCTGACCGCGGGCGCGGCCTGCGTGGAGACGGAGGTGCCGGCATGAGCGGGCCAACCACGACCGAACACCCGGCCGTCGTCGGGAAGCTTTCCACCCTGGACCGGTTCCTGCCGGTGTGGATCGGCGTCGCCATGGTCGCCGGGCTGCTCCTCGGCCGGATGGTTCCCGGGCTCGGAGACGCCCTGAGCGCCGTCGAGATCGACGGCATCTCGTTGCCGATCGCCCTCGGCCTGCTGATCATGATGTACCCGGTGCTCGCCAAGGTCCGCTACGACCGACTCGACACCGTCACCGGCGACCGCAGACTGCTCATCGGATCGTTGGTACTGAACTGGGTGCTCGGTCCGGCGCTGATGTTCGCCCTCGCCTGGTTGCTCCTGCCGGATCTGCCGGAGTACCGCACCGGTCTGATCATCGTCGGCCTGGCCCGCTGCATCGCGATGGTGATCATCTGGAACGACCTCGCGTGCGGTGACCGGGAGGCCGCCGCCGTGCTGGTCGCGATCAACTCGGTGTTCCAGGTGATCATGTTCGCCGTGCTCGGCTGGTTCTACCTGTCCGTGCTACCCGGCTGGCTCGGCCTCGAGCAGACCACCATCGACACCTCTCCGTGGCAGATCGCGAAGGCGGTGCTCATCTTCCTGGGTATCCCGTTGGTTGCCGGCTACCTCACCCGCCGGTTCGGCGAAAAGGCCAAGGGCCGCACCTGGTACGAGTCGACGTTCCTTCCCCGGATCGGGCCCTGGGCGCTGTACGGGTTGCTGTTCACGATCGTGATCCTCTTCGCGCTGCAGGGCGACCGGATCACGTCCCAGCCGTGGGACGTCGTCCGGATCGCGGTCCCGCTGCTGGCGTACTTCGCGATCATGTGGGGCGGCGGCTACGCGCTCGGCGCCGTCATGGGCCTGGGCTACGAGCGCACCACCACCCTGGCGTTCACCGCCGCGGGCAACAACTTCGAACTCGCCATCGCCGTCGCGATCGCCACCTACGGCGCCACCTCCGGGCAGGCCCTGGCCGGTGTCGTCGGCCCGCTGATCGAGGTCCCCGTCCTCGTCGGACTCGTCTACGTCTCCCTGGCGCTGCGTAAACGGTTCTCGCATTCCGCTGGTTTCACCGACACCCCCGCATCTGCATCTGTGACGAAGGAGTCCTGATGTCCGAGAACCCGCTCGATGAGGAACTGCGCTCCCAGGTCCATCGGGCGCAGCCGGAACTGTTGATGCCGCAGGCGGTCCTGTCACGCAACGCCGAGGATCTGGCCGCCAAATACACCGGGGTGTTCTCCCCGCAGACGGTGGAGCGGTACGTCTTCGAGTCCTACACCGCGCTGCGCCGCACCGCGAAGGTGCACACCCACCTGACCACCTTGGCGGCCCGGTTCGCCGCCGACCGGCTCACCGCCCTGGCCCAATCCCGCGGTGCGGCACCGAAGGATGTGCCCGAGGTGCTGTTCGTCTGCGTCCACAACGCCGGCCGCTCCCAGATGGCCGCCGCCCTGCTCGATCACCACGCGCAGGGGCGGGTGCACGTCCGCTCCGCCGGCTCCGCCCCGATCCACGCCATCAACCCCACCGTGACCCTGGCGATGACCGAACTCGGCCTGGACCTGGGCGCCGAGTACCCCAAGCCGCTGACTGACGACGTCGTCGCCGCCGCGGACGTGGTGGTGTCGATGGGCTGCGGCGACGCCTGCGCGATCTACCCCGGCAAGCGGTACCTGGACTGGGCCCTCGACGACCCCGAAGGTCAACCGATCGAGGCGGTGCGGGTGATCCGCGACGACCTCGACGCCCGGGTGCGGCAGCTGCTGGCCGAGCTCACCACCGTCCCCGCCTGAACCCGCATCCCCACCCATCAGCTTTCCGACCTCACCATATTTTCGTGAAAGGACCTGCGCTTATGTCCACGACCCCGAGCGTGCTGTTCGTCTGCGTCCACAACGCCGGCCGCTCCCAGATGGCCGCCGGATTCCTCACCCACCTCGCCGGTGACCGGGTCGAGGTCCGCTCCGCCGGATCCGCCCCGGCCGATCAGGTGAACCCGGCCGCCGTCGAGGCGATGGCCGAGATCGGCATCGACATCAGCGCCGAGTCCCCGAAGATTCTCACCGTCGACGCGGTGCAGGCCTCCGACGTGGTCATCACCATGGGCTGCGGTGACACCTGCCCGGTCTTCCCCGGCACCAGCTACCGGGATTGGGTCCTCGAGGATCCGGCCGGTCAGGGCGTCGACGCGGTCCGCCCGATCCGCGACGAGATCAAGGCCAAGGTGCAAACGCTGATCGCCGAACTCGTCCCCGCCACCGCCTGAACCGGGTGACCACCATGAGTAAGCCCTCCGTGTTGTTCGTGTGCGTGAAGAACGGCGGCAAGTCCCAAATGGCCGCCGGACTGATGCGCAAAGCAGCCGGCAACGACGTCGACGTGTACTCCGCCGGCACCAAACCGGGCACCGCGGTCAACGCCCTGTCGGCGGAGTCGCTGCTCGAGGTCGGGGTCGACATCACCGGGGAAACCCCGACACTGATCGACCCGCAGCTGGTCCGCGACGTCGATCTGGTGGTCACCCTCGGCCGCGAGGCGCACGTCGACCCGGTGGAGGGCACCCGGTTCGAGAACTGGGACACCGTCGAGCCGTCCGAGCGCGGCATCGACGGGATCGAGCGGATGCGGCTGGTCCGTGACGACATCGCCGCCCGCGTCGACCAGCTCGCCACCCAACTCCGCAGCACCACCCACCAGTCCTGAGATCGGCCGAGGAGAACACCATGAGCACCATCGAAATTTTCGAACCCGCCCTGTGCTGCAACACCGGCGTCTGCGGCGACGACGTCGACCAGGCGTTGGTCACCTTCTCCGCCGACATGGACTGGGTCCGCTCCCAGGGCGGGAACATCGCTCGATTCAACCTGGCCAGCGAACCGCTCGCGTTCGCGCAGCGCGAACCCGTCACGGCGTTCCTGCAGGTCTCCGGCTCCGAAGGGCTGCCGCTGGTGTTGGTGGATGGGGTGACCGCGCAGACCGGCCGCTACCCCGACCGCGCCCAGCTCGCCAAGTGGGCCGGACTGAACGCCGAGGCCCCGGCCACGGCTCCGGCCGGGATCCAGATGCTCGGGCTGACCGAAGCCACCGACGCCGGATCCTGCTGCGCCACAGACGACAACAACAACAGCACCAGTTGCTGCTGAAAGGCTTTGCCCGCTATGAAGTTTCTTCACACCCCGCCCCGCTTCCTGTTCTTCACCGGTAAGGGCGGGGTCGGGAAGACCTCCATCGCCTGCGCCGCAGCCATCTCCCTGGCGCGGGCGGGTAAGCGGGTGCTGCTGGTGAGCACCGACCCCGCCTCGAACGTCGGGCAGGTCTTCGGGCTGACCATCGGCAACACCATCACCGACGTTCGCACCGTGCCCGGGCTGTCGGCGCTCGAGATCGATCCCGAGCAGGCCGCCGACGCCTACCGCGAACGCATCATCGGACCCGTCCGCGGGCTGTTACCGGAGAAGGAACTGGCCTCGATCACAGAGCAACTCTCCGGGTCGTGCACCACCGAGATCGCCTCGTTCAACGAGTTCACCGCCCTGCTCACCGACCACGACACCGTCGCCGACTTCGATCACGTGCTCTTCGACACCGCACCCACCGGGCACACCATCCGGCTGCTGCAACTGCCCGGGTCGTGGACCGACTTCCTCAACGAAGGGAAGGGCGACGCCTCCTGCCTGGGCCCGATGTCCGGGCTGGAGAAACAACGCAGCATCTACGCCGACGCGGTCGCCGCCCTCGCCGATCCGCGGCGCACCCGCCTGGTGCTGGTCGCTCGGGCGCAGCGGTCCCCGCTCACCGAGATCGCCCGCACCCACACCGAACTCGCCGACATCGGCCTCACCCACCAGCACGTCGTGATCAACGGTGTCCTGCCCACCCCCACCGGCGGGGACGAACTGGCCTCCGCCATTCACCAGCGGGAGCAGGCCGCGCTCGCCGCCCTGCCCGCCGACCTGGCCGGTCTGCCGCTCGATCAGGTCGAGCTCAAGGCCACCAACATGGTCGGCATCAGCGCACTCGAGGCCCTGTTCACCACGAACCCCGACACCCCGCAGGCCATCGCAGCAGAAGCAACGCCGTTACCCGATGCGCCGCTGTCCGCCCTGGTCGACGAACTCGCCGAAGCCGGACACGGGCTGATCATGTGCATGGGCAAGGGCGGGGTCGGCAAGACCACCCTCGCCGCCGCGATCGCCGTCGCCCTCGCGAAGCGCGGGCACCAGGTGCATCTGACCACCACCGACCCGGCTGCGCATCTGACCGACACCCTCGACGGAAACCTCGAGGGTCTGACCGTGTCGCGGATCGACCCGGCCGAGGCCACCGCCGCGTACCGGCAGCGGGTGCTGGCCACCAAGGGCGCCGCCCTCGACGAGCAGGGCCTCGCCACCCTCGCCGAGGACCTGGCCTCCCCGTGCACCGAAGAGGTCGCCGTCTTCCAGGCGTTCTCCCGGATCATCCACGAATCGCGGCGCCGGTTCGTTGTCGTCGACACCGCCCCCACCGGCCACACCCTGCTCCTACTCGACGCCACCGGGTCGTACCACCGGGAGATCACCCGACAGATGGGCGACAGCACGAATTTCACCACCCCGCTGATGCGGTTGCAGAACCCGAACGAGACGAAGGTGCTGCTGGTCACCCTCGCCGAAACCACCCCCCGCCTCGAAGCCGAAGGACTACAGGCCGACCTGCAGCGCGCCGGCATTGCGCCGTGGGCGTGGGTGGTCAACAACTCCCTCGCCGCCGCGGCACCGACGTCGCCGTTGCTGCGGCAGCGGGCCGCGACCGAACTGGAGGAGATCGGCGCCGTCACCGCCGCACACCCCCGGTTCGCGGTGGTGCCGAAACTCGCCACCGACCCGGTCGGAGTCGATGCACTCACGGCGATGGTCGGGGCGGCGCAGACGGCGCCGGTGAACTGAGCAGCGGCGGCCGCTCACCGAAGGCCTGGGCACCGCGGGCTGATCCTGCTGATCCTCGTCCTCGCCCGCACCGGCCGGGCGGTGCTGTCAGCAGCAGCGGGTCGTGGCGGCGGGCTGGTGCTCGTCGCCTTGCGCGGCGGGAGAGCCGCTCTCGCAGGAGCATCCGCCCTCGGGTTCGGCAGCGAGCAGCTCGGGGCTGGTACCGAACGTGTCGGAATCGGCGAGCACGGTGTAGACCTCCCACTGCTCACCGGCCGGGCCGGTGACCCAGACCTTGTCCTGGGTGGCGAAGCAACACGTGGTGCCGATCTGCTCCTCGGTGAACAGGCCCTCCCCGGCGAGCCGGGCGATCTCCTCGTGCACGATCGCGCTGGACTCCACCTCGACGCCGAGGTGATTGATGCTGCCGCCCTTGCCGGGGTTCTCGATCAGCACCAGTTTCAGTGGCGGCTCGGCGATCGCGAAGTTCGCGTAGCCGGGCTCGCGTTTGGCCGGGTCCGCGCCGAACAGCTTCGAGTAGAACGTGACCGCGGCGCCGAGATCATCGACGTTGAGGGCCAACTGGATACGGGACATGACGCCACCTCCGCCAGTGCGACATATATCGAATAACTACTAACCCCAGCCTCCCACCTTTTTGACTTAAGTCAAGATAGTGGGGAGAATGGGGTATGCCTAAGACCCTGCCCCTGGTCGATATGTCCGCCCCGGTGTGCTGCCCGCCGGTGGCAGCGGGCCCGGTGGACGACGCGGCGGCACTGGAGGTGGCGCTGCGGCTGAAGGCGATCGCCGACCCGGCCCGGGTCAAGCTGATGTCGCTGCTGCTCACCGCAGAATCGGGGGCCCAGACCACCGGCGACCTCGCGGCCACCATCGCCCTGTCCGAGTCGACCGTCAGCCACCACCTCGGTCAGCTCCGCACCGCAGGGTTGATCGAATCCGAGCGCCGCGGGATGAACGTTTATCACCGCGCCCGCCGGGACGCGTTGGCGGCGCTGTGTTTCGTGCTCGACCCGAACTGCTGCTCGTAGAAAACCCGATCACCCGGACGATCGGCCGAATCTACCGCCGACGCAGGCTCCGGCGGGCGAATCGACCGGGCCCGACCAGGCCCGACCAGGCGAGGCTCGTCATCAATTGCTGACCTTCTGGTTCAGCGCGTCGATCCAAGCTCGACACGCCGCGCCGGTTTGACCTGCCGTTTTCCGGAAAAGCGGGGAGGGTTCACAGAACGAGGAGGACAGGGATCTAGAGCGGATTCGGACCGGGTGGACGGTGGACCGTCCGTTGCGGCGGCGTCACTGGTCGGTTGTCGACGCGGTGGCGGGAGTGGTTCGCCGGGTCAATGGCGACGGCCGGTTCTTCGCGGCCACCCTGGTGGTCAACTTCCTGCTCGTCCCCGTGGTGGTCGCCGCGATGTTCACCTTCCTGCCCGCCGATCAGGCCGTCCGGATCGGTGTGCTGCTGGTGTTGCTGTGCCCGAGTGTGGACTACGTGATCGTCTTCTCCGGGCTGGCCGGCGGCGGCAGCCGCCGACTGCTCGCCGCGACCCCACTGCTGCTCCTGATCGCCCAGATGCTGCTGCTCCCGGGCTTTCTCGTGCTGTTCCTGGGTACGGACCTGTCCGACATCGTCGAGGTCGGTCCGTACGTCACCGCGTTCGTGGTGCTGATCGCCATTCCCCTCGGCCTGGCCTGGGTGACGCAGTTCTGGGTGGCGCGGGCGGCGTCGGGGCGAAGGACCTCGGACGCGGCCACGTCGCTGATGGTGCCGTTGATGGCGGTCACGCTGGCGGTTGTGGTTGCCTCCCAGGCGCCCAAGCTCGAGGGACAGGTCGCGGGCGTGGCCGCGGTGGTGCCCTTCTACGCGGCGTTCCTCGTTGTGATGTCGTTCGCGGGACTGTTGGTCGCCCGCGCGTTCCGCCTTCCGGGCGAGCGGTGGTGTTCACCGGCGCCACACGTAACTCCCTGGTCGTGTTGCCCCTCGCGCTGGCCCTGCCTGATCACCTGGCGGTCATGGCGTGGCCACCACCCGGCGTGTTAGGTACGGCATGCCTTATAGACTCGGTCGGTGTCCAGCTCGTCCGTCCATGTAGAGCGCCCCGGTGTGCGCTTCGCGCGTGAGCTGGGACGATTCGGTGACGCCCCGGCACTGATCACACCGGGCGAGACGGTCACCTACCGTGACCTGGCCGAACGCGTCGAGCGAGTGGCCTCACGGCTCGGCGGGACCCGACGTCTCGTGTTGGTCGCCGGCGCCAACGAGATCGATCTGATCATCACCTATCTCTCGGCCCTGTTCGCCGGGCATCCGGTGTTGCTGGCACCGGGCGACAATCCCGACAGTCTCGAGGCCCTGATCGCCGCGTACCGACCCGACGTCGTGGTGCGCAGCGCCGACGGGCGCACGGTTGTAGAGAAGCAGCGGGAGGGCTCCGCGCACCTGCTGCATCCCGACCTCGCGCTGCTGCTGAGCACCTCCGGGTCAACCGGATCACCGAAACTCGTCCGCCTCTCGCACCGCAACGTGCAGGCCAATGCCGAGTCGATCGCGGAATACCTCGACATCCAGGGCACCGACCGTGCGGTGACGACGCTGCCGATGCACTACTGCTACGGGTTATCGGTCATCCACAGCCACCTGCTGCGCGGCGCCGCCCTGGTCCTCACGACTCGCTCGGTCACCGACCCCGGGTTCTGGGACCTTCTCCGGGAGCACCGCGGCACCAGCTTCGCGGGTGTGCCCTACACCTTCGATCTCCTCGACCGGATCGGGTTCGACGAACTGGATCTGCCCGACCTGCGGTACATCACGCAGGCCGGCGGGCGGCTCGCACCGGACCGGGTGCGGGCCTTTGCGGATCTGGGTCGACGGCGGGGCTGGGAGTTGTTCGTCATGTACGGGCAGACGGAGGCGACGGCCCGGATGGCGTACCTGCCACCGGAACTCGCCGCCACCGACCCGCAGTCGATCGGCCGGCCGGTTCCCGGCGGATCCTTCCGGCTCGAACCGGTCGCCGACGCCCCGGACGGCGCCGGTGAGCTGATCTACGCGGGGCCGAACGTGATGCTCGGCTACGCCCACACCCCCGAGGACCTGCGCCTCGGTGACACCCTGGGCGGCGAACTGCGGACCGGTGACCTCGCCCGGCAGACGGGTGACGGGTTGTACGAGGTGGTCGGTCGCCGCAGCCGATTCGCCAAGGTCTTCGGACTGCGGATCGACCTGCAGCACGTCGAGTCGGCCCTCGCGCAGCACGGGCTGACGGCCTGCTGCGCGGGCGGCACGGACGAACTGATCGTGGCCGTCCAGAACTGCGGCGATGTGGACACGGTCCGGCGCGCGACCGCCCGGGCCTCGGGTCTTCCCGTCGCAGCCATCCGGGTGTTCCCCGTCGACGAGCTTCCGCGAACCTCCACCGGCAAACCCGACCTCCGCGCCGTCGCCGAGCTGGCACACGCGTCCGAACGACCGCCGGCGATGCAATCGACCACAGACCCCGACACCGACGCCGTAAGGGCGTTGTTTGCCGACATCCTCCGCTGCACGCACGTCACCGACGACAGCACGTTCGTGAGCCTGGGCGGCGATTCCCTGTCCTACGTGCGGATGTCCCTGCGACTCGAGCAGATGCTCGGCCACCTCCCCGAGAACTGGCACACCACCCCGGTCGGGGACTTCGCAGCGGCTCCGCGGCCGCGATACCTGTGGCGGAGGGTGGAAACCAACGTCCTGCTCCGCGCGGTGGCGATCGTGCTGATCGCGGGCTCGCACATTCACCTGTTCACGCTGCTCGGCGGAGCGCACGTGCTCCTCGGGATCGCGGGCTACAACTTCGCGCGCTTCCACCTCGGCACGGCCGAGCGGACCGACCGTGTCCGCCACACACTCGGGAGCGTCGCCCGGATCGCCGTGCCCAGCATGGTGTGGATCGGGTCCGCAATCGCCCTCACCGGGGACTACCGGATCACCAGTGCGTTCCTGCTCAACGGAATCTTCGGTCCGGACGGGTGGTCCGCCGAGTGGCGATACTGGTTCGTCGAGGCGATTGTGTACATCGTGCTCGTCGCCGCCGCGGTGCTCTACATACCGCTCGTCGACCGCATCGAGCGCAGGCACCCGTTCTGGTTCGCGATGGGGTTCGTGACCCTCGGCATGCTCACCCGGTACGGACTTATCGACGTCGACGACAGCCGCAATCGCATCCTGAGCGCGCCGGTGGTCTTCTGGTTGTTCGCCCTCGGCTGGGCCGCCGCCAAGTCGACGACCATCTGGCAGCGGCTGTGCGTCACCGCGGTGACCGTGGCCACGGTTCCCGGATTCTTCTTCGGCGAGACTCGGCGGGAAATCATCGTCGTCGGTGGGCTCTGCCTTCTGGTGTGGCTCCGGTCCGTCCCGTGCCCCACGATGCTGAGCCGAGTGGCAGGGGTACTGGCGAGTGCGTCGCTCTACATCTACCTGACGCACTTCCAGGTGTATCTGCCGCTGCGCGACGACCATCCCTGGTTGGCGCTGGCGCTGTCGATTCTGGTCGGCATTCTCTATTGGCAGGCGGTGACCTTCGTACTCGCCCTTCACCCGCTCAGCACCTGGCGATCGGAATCGCACGGGATGCCGATGGCATCAGTGCTCGGTGTGCACCAGGCCGTGACCAGAACATGGCAGAGGGCCGCCGACCGTTCCGCACACTGAACACGGCAATCGGGCGCGGTGGTCCCGGGCGATCCTCCACTCGATGTGCCCCGCACGGCAATTTAGGTTTGCCAATCCTGTGAGTAGCATCATTTTTTGGAGACGGTCGGGAAGGTCCCTGCTGCGGAAGAGGACGGACGATGAGGATGCGGATCGGACTGATGTCGGGGGTGGCACTGGCCACCGCCGCGGTGCTGACGGTGGCGGGGTGCTCGGATTCCGGTTCGGACAACGGGACCGATTCCGGCGGAGCCAACCAGATCACCGTGTACAACGCGCAGCACGAATCGTTGACCCAGGAATGGGCCGACGCCTTCACCGCGGAGACCGGCATCGAGGTGGAACTGCGCAACGGCAGTGACACCGAGCTCGGCAACCAGCTCGTGGCCGAGGGTGACCAGTCGCCGGCTGATGTGTTCCTCACGGAGAATTCCCCGGCCATGACGCTGGTGGAGAACGCCGGGCTCTTCGCCGACGTGAACCAGGACGTCCTCGACCAGGTCCCGGGTCAGTACCGGCCGTCGAGCGGTAAGTGGACCGGCATCGCGGCGCGTTCCACCGTCTTTGCGTACAACAAGGACACGCTGCCCCAGGACCAGCTGCCGAAGTCGCTGCTCGACCTGCAGGATCCCGCCTGGAAGGACCGCTGGGCGGCGTCCCCGTCGGGCGCCGATTTCCAGGCCATCGTCAGTGCACTGCTCGAGCTGAAGGGTGAGGACGCCACCCGGGCGTGGCTGGCCGGGATGAAGGAGAACGTCCGCACCTACAAGGGCAACGGCGCGGTGATGAAGGCCGTCAACGCGGGTGAGATCCCGGGCGGGGTGATCTATCACTACTACTGGTTCGGTGATCAGGCCAAGACCGGTGAGAACAGCAACAACGTCGCCCTGCACTACTTCAAGAACGAGGATCCGGGGGCGTTCGTCAGCGTCTCCGGTGGTGGTGTCCTGAAGTCCAGCACGAAGCAGGATGCGGCGCAGCAGTTCCTGAAGTTCGTCACCGGCCAGAAGGGTCAGGACGTTCTGCAGACGGGGACGTCGTTCGAGTACACGGTGGGCAGTGGCGTGCCGGCGAATCCGAAGCTGGTTCCCCTCGCTGAACTGCAGGCCCCGCAGGTCGACCCCGCGAAGCTCAACAGCCCGCAGGTCACCGAGCTCATGACGGAAGCCGGTTTGCTCTGAATCTCGCACTGATCGGCCGAGCACGGTCGTCAGACGCGGCCACGGCGCGTCCCCCGACCGCCGGGCCGGGTCTGCCCCTGCCGCTGGCGGTCGCCGCGGTGATCGTGGTGGCCGCGTCGTTCATTCCGCTCGGCTACGTGGTGGCGGCGAGCATCGCCACGGGCAACACCGCGTCGGCGTTGCTGTTCCGACCCCGGGTACGCGAATTGCTGTCGAACACGGTGCTGTTGGTCGTGGTCACGGTGCCGATCTGCGTCGTCGTCGGCGTCCTCGCCGCCTGGTTCGTCGAGCGCACCCGGGTACCGGGGGCGAAGGTGTGGGCGGTGCTTCTCGCGGCGCCGCTGGCCGTTCCGGCGTTCGTCAATAGTTATTCCTGGGTGACGGCGATTCCCTCCCTCGGCGGGCTGGCGGGCGGTGTCCTCATCGCGACCCTCTCGTATTTCCCGCTCGTCTACATTCCGGCGGCCGCGACACTGCGCCGACTGGACCCGGCCGTCGAGGAATCGGCGCGAGCACTCGGACTCGGGCCCTGGGCGGTGTTCTTCCGCGTCGTGGTGCCGCAGCTGCGCCTCGCCATCGCCGGCGGGGCGCTGCTGGTCTCGCTGCACCTTCTCGCCGAATACGGCGCCTTCGTCTTCATCAGGTTCGACACGTTCACGACGGCGATCTTCGAGCAGTACCAGTCGACGTTCAACGGAACCGCGGCGACCATGCTCGCCGGTGTCCTGGTGCTGCTGTGCCTGACCCTGCTGGTGATCGAATCGGTCGTCCGCGGCAGCGCCCGGTACGCCCGGATCGGGTCGGGTGCGGCCCGCCGGGCCGTGCCCGCCGAACTCGGCTGGCGGTACTCGCCGATCGTGCTTGCGTTCCTCGGGGTGCTGATCGCGGCGTCCGTCGGTGTCCCGGTCGTCAGCGTCCTGCGGTGGCTCGTCATCGGCGGGAGCGCGGTCTGGGAATGGGACGCCGTCGCGTCCGCGCTGGTACAGACTCTCGGGTTCGGCATCGCCGGCGCCGTCGTGACGTGTGTACTCGCCTTCCCGATCGCCTGGATCTCGATCCGCCGCCGCGGACGGTTCAGCCGCTTCCTCGAGGGCGGCACCTACATCTCGAGTTCGCTGCCCGGCATCGTGGTGGCACTGGCATTGGTCACCGTCTCCATCCGCTACCTCCACCCGCTCTATCAGAGCGTGGCCGTGGTGATCGCGGGCTACGCGCTGCTGTTCCTGCCGCGTGCCCTGGTGAACCTCCGGGCCGGACTCGCGCAGGCGCCTGTCGGGCTCGAGGAGGCGGCGCAGTCGCTGGGTGTCTCACCGCCCTCGGCCTTCTTCCGGGTCACGCTGCGGCTGGCTGCCCCGGCCACGGCGGCGGGCGGGGCGCTGGTGTTCCTGGGGATCGTCAACGAGCTGACCGCCACCCTGTTGCTGGCGCCCACCGGTACCCGCACCCTGTCCATGCGGTTCTGGTCACTGAGCAGCGAGATCGACTACGCCGGCGCCGCACCGTACGCACTGATCATGATCGTGCTGTCGCTGCCCATGACCTACGTGCTCTTCTCCCAGTCGAAAAAGGTAGCGGGACTATGACCTACGCACTCGAAGTGGAAGGACTCGACAAGTCGTTCGGCGCCGCGGCGATCCTCCGGCACGTCTCGTTCGCCGTCGACGCCGGATCCACCACGGCGATCGTCGGACCGTCCGGTTGTGGCAAGACCACCCTGCTCCGCCTGATCGCGGGCTTCGAGAAGCCGGACGCCGGCACCATCGCATTGGCCGGCCGGGTCGTCGCGGGCGGCGGCTGGACGCCTGCACACCGGCGGTCGGTGGGGTACGTCGCCCAGGACGGTGCGCTGTTCCCGCACGCCACGGTCGGCGCGAACGTCGGGTTCGGTCTGCCCCGCCGGGCCCGCACCGCGCCGAGGATCGCCGGGCTCCTCGACATGGTGTCTCTGGACCCGTCGTACGCGGCCCGCCGACCCGACCAGCTGTCGGGCGGGCAGCAGCAGCGGGTGGCACTCGCGCGGGCACTGGCCCGGGAACCCGAACTCATGCTGCTCGACGAGCCGTTCTCCGCACTGGACGCCGGGCTGCGGGCGAACACCCGTAGGATCGTCGCCGACGTCCTCGCGAAGGCGGGGATCACCACCATCCTCGTCACCCACGACCAGCCCGAGGCGCTGTCGTTCGCCGACCGGGTCGCGGTGATGAGTGCGGGTCGGCTCGCCCAGATCGGTACCCCACGCGAAATCTATTCCACCCCTGTCGACGTCCCCACCGCGGAGTTCATCGGCGACGCCGTCGTGTTGCCGGCGCACGTCGACGGCGGCCGGGCCCGCTGCGCCCTCGGCGACGTGGCCGTGGCCTCGAACGGTGTCCGCGGGAGCGCCCGAGTGATGTTGCGGCCGGAGCAGATCGAGGTGACCGCGGACGGCGCAGGCGTATCCGGGACGGTCGTCGACGTCGAGTACCTCGGGTCGGAGATGCTGCTCGGCATCCGCCTCGACAACGCGGACGGCGTCGTCTCCGAACGGGTCACCGTCCGCCGCTTCGGTGCCACCGCCCTCACCCCGGGCGATCGCGTCGGCATCCGCGTCCTCGGCAAGGCCGTGGCGTACGAACTATGAGAGGTCGCGCCGCGCGGGGTGGTGGGATCCGCGTGTCACGACGCTGCATGGGCGCAAGGGTGAGGCCCGGATGCGGACTTGGGTTTAGCCGCCCGCCTCGTAGGTCCGCGAGCGCGTGCTTGTTGACACTGCGCCACGCTGCCGAGCCGACGGGGAGCGCGTGGTTGCGGGCGAGTGCGCGGCTGCACCGGTGTTCCTGAACGTAGAAGCCAACTGAAGCGGCGCCGAGGGCGGTGGACACATCACCCCGACCCCGGGGTGGATCACACGGAACAGCCGCGAATCGATCGCATGGAAATTGCCGCCGACCTCGGACCGGACTGGGGTTGCTGCGGATGCGGGCGCGCACGCACCGGCACGCCCGGATGGCGCGGGTGATCGGCCGGCGCCTGACCGGTTCCGATGCGGTGGTGGTCGAGACCGCGGACCGGCTCGCCTACTGCGTCGCCGGACGCCCGCACACCATCGTGGTCACCACCGGAGCCCTGACCGCGCTCGACCCGGATCAGCTCGAGGCCGTTCTCGCGCACGAGCGCGCGCACCTGACCGGCCGCCATCACCTGCTGCTCGCCGCCGCCCGGGGCCTGGCCGCGGCGCTACCCCGGATGCGGCTGTTCCGCGACGGGGCGGTCGAGATCGCCCGACTGCTCGAGATGTGCGCCGACGACATCGCCGCCCGCGACCATGGCCGGCGGACGCTGCTCGGTGGTCTGCTCGCCCTGACCGGGGCACCCGCCGGCGCGCTCGGCGCGGGCGGGGAAGACGTGCTCGCCCGCGCCGACCGGCTCACCACCGCTGTCTCCACCCCCGCGCAGATGCGGGCCCGTACGCTGCTGTCGATGACCACCCTCTCGATCGCCGCGAGCCCACTCGCGTTCGGGGTGCTGTCCGCCGCCGGTGTGATCATGTGCGGCCCGACCGCCCCCTGAGCCAGCTCAGGGGGCGGTCGCTCGGGTCGGTGAGTCAGGGGTGTGGTGGCAGCCGCCGGTGGCGGTGAAGGGGTAGGTCAACTGCCGGAGGTAGCCGGTCGGGTAGTCGGGTTCGGCGGCCATCCCGAGGTGGTCGCTGGTGAAGCGGCGGGCGGGGTCGTAGGAGTAGGTGCGCAGCAGGTGATCCCAGAGCAGGGTGAACAGGCCGAAGTTGACGTCGCCGATGCCGGCCCATTTGAGGTGGTGGAAGCGGTGCCCCTCGTTGAGGGCGAGGACGTACCTCAGCGGGCCGACGCGGTAGTCGGCGTTCGAGTGCTGCAACAGCAATTGAATCGCGACCGCGAGGGCGAGGACGGAAGCAACCTCCACGGGGAGGCCGAGCAGGATCAGCGGGGCGACCCCGGCGGCCATTTCGACGGCTTGGTGCAGGGGGTGTTTCATCAGCCCGTTGAGGCCGTAGAAGCGGGTGACACTGTGGTGGACGGCGTGGAACCGCCACAGCACCCCGATCTTGTGGCTGGCCAGGTGCACCAGGGTGATCCCGAGGTCGGCGATCAGTATCGCGGCGAGCACCTGGAGCAGCAACGGCCACTTGGTCGGCCAGATCCCGGAACCGGGCACGATCGCCGCCAGCACCGGGATGGCGGCGACGCTGGCCAGGATCAGGGTCTCGTTCACGACGACGTGGATGCGGTCCCGGGTGGTGTCCTGGTAGTCGGTATTCCATTCCGGGGCGTAGGGGATGACCCGTTCGACGAGGAACGACGCGCCGATCGCGGTGGCCAGCACCAGCAGCAGCAGGATTTTCTGGGCACCGGCGGCGGTGAGGGCGATCCCGATGCCGTTGAGTCCGATCAGCAGGAACGGTGCGTACCCGTAGCGGGCCAGCTGATGCACCGGAGTGTGGGTGAGAGTGGGCATGTGCTCGATCGTGGCCGCCGAGTAGGGGTGCGGGCTTGAACGATTCGGCTATCGGCGCGGGGTGGTGTCCCAGGTGACGGTGCGGCTCAGCGCGGACGGGGGCAGCCCGAAGGTGTCCCGGCAGGTCCGGGTCAGGTGGGCGCTGTCGGCGAACCCGGCGGCGTGGGCGGCGGTGGTGAGATCGCGTCCCGCCCCGACCTCGGTGACGGCGATCATCAGGCGGGTCCAGAGCACGTAGCGGCGCAGCGGGAGTCCGACCTGCTCACTGAAAAGATGGCTGAGCCTGCTGGTGGACAGACCCACCCGGTCGGCGAGGTCACTGGTGGTGACCGGTCCGTCGGCGACGAGCGTGGGCAGCAGCTCCAATGCCGCGGTCACCGACCGGTGCCGGTCCGGTGGGCGGGGTGCGGAATCCGGGACCAGCGCGCCGACCACGTCGGCGACCAGGGCACCGAGACCGCCGTCGACGGCGGGTGCGGGCAGGGGTGGTCCGCCGGCCCAGCCGAATCGGTGGGCTCGGTGGCCGGCGGCGCGGCCGGCCGCGGTGTCCGGGTCGAGGAACACCACCGCACCGGTCGGCGCTCCGGTCGCGATGCGATGCGCGGTGTCGGGTGGCACGACGATCGCGGTGCCGCAGTGCCGGGCCCCGGCCTCGTCGGCGACGGTGAGCGATGTGTCTGCGGTCATGACCTGGGCGGCGTGGTGCGCGTGGGTGTCGGTGGCCCCGATCGACCCGGCGAACGCGAGGATCCCGGGCCGGATCAGGGCGCCGCCGCACCAGCGCGTGTCGGTCACGTCAGGGCGGCGGACAGGCGGCCGAGGACACCGGATTCGAGCAGGATGATCACACCCAGGCCGATGAACACCGCGGGCACGAGCCAGTGCTCGACCCGCTCGAGGGTGGCGATGACCTTCTTGTGGGTACCGAGCAGTCTGCCGGCGGCGCACCAGAGTCCGACGCAGACCAGGAACACGGCGATGGTGACCGCTGTCTGCGGCGCACCGAGGGTGCGGAAGACCGGGGTGTAGACGGCGATGTTGTCGGCGCCGTTGGCGATGGTGATGGCGGCGACACTGGCCAGCCCGGTCGCCACCACCGCGGATTCACCGTCGCCGTCGTCGCGCAGGCCCCGGATCAGTCCCCAGATCCCCAGCGACAGGGGCAGCAACCCGAGCAACCCCACCCAGTCCTCGGGCACGATCACCAACCCCAGGGCGGCGACCACACTGATCGCGACGAGGGTGATCAGGCCGAGGTACTGGCCGGCGGCGATCTGCCACGGCCGCGGGCGGCCCCCGCTGGCGGAGGCGACGAACAGCACGGTCAGCACGACGATGTCGTCGATGTTGGTGCCGGCGAACATCGCCACCGCCGCGGCGATGGTGCCGATCATCGGCTCCACCGAGCGACACCGGTCCGCCCGATGCTCTTGCCGGTCACGGGGTTCCGGTGATGGTGCTAGCCAGGTCCGCGGGCATCGACATCGGGGTCGTCAGTCCGGCGCGGGTGCGGCCGGTGTTGCCCTCCGGGTAGCGGCCGGCCAGCGAACCGGGCGCGGCGACGATGATCCGCACGATCTGCCCGAGGGCCTCGCGGCGATCGTGTTGCCGCAGCGCCAGGTTGAGCATGGCGAGGTGGTTGCGGGTGTGCGGCCACGGGTAGGGCTGGGACAGGATGTGCGCCCGTTCGAGATGCGCCCACCGCGTGTTGCCGGCTGCCGTGTCGCGGGCGGCGGTCATCTCCGCGGTGTAAGCGGATTGGATGCGGTCGGGCATGACGGTCATGTCGAACTCTCCTTCGCGGGCGTGGGATCAGCGGGGGCGTGGGTGGACTCCCAGAGCAGTGATGCGATGACCAGCACGACACCGCAGGTGAGGTAGGTGTCGGCGAGGTTGAAGGTGGGCCACCAGCCGGTGTGGAAGTAGTCGGTGACCTTCCCGTCGACGGCGCGGTCGATCACGTTGGCGGCCGCGCCGGCGACGATCGCCGACAAACCCACCACCGCCACCAGCGAACTGGTGGGGGCGGTCCGCCACGCGTAGATACCGACACCGAGGGTGATGGTGGCGGTGACCGCGAGGACGATCCCGGCCGGCAGCTGGTCGCCGACGCTGAACGCGACACCGCTGTTGTACGCCAACTTCAGTTGCAGCAATCCCAGGTCGACGGTGCGACCATCGGAAAGTTCGCGGCGCGCAACGGGTTCGACCAGCAGTGCGACGGCGGCGAGCGCGACACCGACGACCGCAAGAACCCGCCGCGACCAACCCGTGGTGGCCGATCGAGCCGCTGTCTCGCTCACGTGCGGGCCTCGACCTTCCCCGCCGCCGGGGCGGGTACCGACCCGGCGGTCAGGGCCTGGGCGCGGCCGGCCCGGACACCGTTGGCGATGACCACGATCTCGGCGAGCTCGTGCACCAGCACCACGGCGGCCAGGCCGAGGACCCCGAACAGTGCCAGCGGCATCAGGACCGTGATGATCGCCAACGACAACCCGACGTTCTGCAGCATGATGCGGCGCGAGCGGCGGGCGTGGGCCAGGGCCTGCGGCAGGTGCCGCAGGTCCTCACCCATCAGGGCGACGTCGGCGGTTTCGATGGCCACATCGGTGCCCATCGCGCCCATCGCGATACCGAGATCCGCGGTCGCCAGGGCCGGGGCGTCGTTGACACCGTCGCCGACCATCGCCGTCGACCGCCGGCCTTGCAGGTCGCCGATGATGCGGGCCTTGTCCTCCGGGCGCAGGTCCGCGTGCACCTCGTCGATCCCGACATCGGCGGCCAGGGCGCGGGCGGTGCGCTCGTTGTCGCCGGTCAGCATCGCCACGTGGTAGCCGTCGCGGTGTAGCCCGGCGACGACCTCGACGGCCTCGGGTCGCAGCTCGTCGCGGACCGCGATGGCACCGAGCACCAGGCCGTCGCGTTCGATGAGCACGGCGGTGGCTCCGGCGTGCTGCATCCGCTCCACCTCCTCGGCCAGTGGGCCGGGCTCGATCCAGCCTGGTCGGCCGAGCCGGACGCCGGCGCCGTGCAGGCGCCCGGTCAGGCCGGCGCTGGTGACGGACTCCACGTCCTCGGCCGGGGCGTAGTCGTCGACGGCGGCGAGGATCGCGGCGGCGAGGGGGTGTTCGCTGCGCGCCTCGAGCGCCGCGGCCACCGCGAGCACCTGATCGCGGGTGGCACCGTTCGTGGTGGCGACGTCGATGACGACCGGCTTGTTGCGGGTGAGGGTGCCGGTCTTGTCCAGCGCGATCCCGCGGATACCGCCGAGGGCCTCGAGCGCGGCGCCGCCCTTGACCAGGACACCGAGTTTGCTGGCGGCGCCGATCGCGGCGACGACGGTGACCGGGACGGCAATGGCCAGCGCGCACGGGGAGGCGGCCACCAGGACGACGAGAGCGCGTTCGATCCACACCCGCGGCTCGCCGAGCAGGCTGCCCACGGCGGCGATGATCGTGGCGGCGACCATGATCGTCGGGACCAGGGGTTTGGCGATCTTGTCGGCGAGGCGCTGGGCCTCGCCCTTGCGGGACTGTTCGGCCTCGACGATCTTCACGATCTTGGCCAGCGAGTTGTCCTCGGCGCCCGCGGTCACCTCGACCTCGAGGATGCCCGTGCCGTTGATGGAGCCGGCGAACACCTCGTCGCCGGGGCCGGCCTCGACGGGCACGGATTCGCCGGTGATCGCCGAGGTGTCGAGGGCGGTGCGGCCGGCGCGGATGGTGCCGTCGGTGGCGATTCGTTCACCGGGTTTGACAATCATGAGCTCCCCGAGCGCCAACTCGGCCGGTGGCACCGTCTGCTCATGTCCGTCGCGGATCACGGTGGCGGTATCGGGGACCAGGGACAGCAGCGCGCGCAGGCCGCGGCGGGTGCGGGTGACCGCGTACTCCTCGAGGCCCTCACTGATCGCGAAGAGGAACGCGAGCATCGCGGCCTCGCCGACCTCGCCGAGGATCACGGCGCCGACCGCGGCGATCGTCATCAGGGTGCCGACGCCGATCTTGCCCTTGGCCAGCCGCGTGAGCGTGGAGGGGACGAAGGTGTAGCCGGCGACGGCCAACGCGAGAGCTTCGAGCGCCAACTTCACCGGATCGGGGCCACCGACCCAGCCGATGACCAGTCCGGCCGCCAGCAGCACCCCGGCGGCGGCCGCGGCCCGGATCTCGGTGATCTGCCACAACTTTTCCGGTTCGTGCTCCTCCTCGCCCTCGGGGCGGGGTTCGTCGTGGCCGCAGCCGCAGGCGTCGCTCATGCGGTCACCCCCGGGCCGGCGGCGTCGGTGCCGTAGTTCGGGCACAGCGCCACCGCGTTCCCGGTGGCGGCGAGGAGGGTTTCCGCCGACGCCAGCAGGTCCAGCAGCTCCGGGCGGGTCAGCGAGTAGAACACCTGCCGGCCTTGCGGGCGGCCCTGCACCAGACCGCAGTCCCGCAGGCACGCCATGTGCGCCGACACCGTCGACTGCGCCATACCGAGTTCGCCGACCAGGTCCGCCACCCGCACCTCTCCGTCGGCGAGGCGGCGCACGATCGCCAGCCGGGTGCCGTCGGAGAGGCTGTGGAACAACGCCACCGCCGCATCCAATTTCGAGCCGGTGCCGGAGACCAGGCACCCATCACTATCAATCGCCATATGGCGATGATAGCCTATTTAATAGTTACATCGTTGGGTGGCGATGATATCGCCGCTATCCGGTTCGGCGGTGGAGGAGCATGCTCATGAACGCACCCGGAGGTCGTCGGTGGTGGGCGTTGCTGCCGCTGACGCTGGCGGTCCTGACCCTCGGCTTCGACATCACCATCCTCAACGTGGCACTGCCCACCATCGCCGCGGATCTCGGTGCCGGCACCGCGGATCTGCAGTGGATGGTCAACGCCTACGTGCTGGTGTTCGCCGGCCTGATGCTGCCGTGCGGGGCGCTCGGCGACCGCTACGGGCACCGGCGGTCGATGCTGGTGGGCCTGACCCTGTTCGCCGCCGGCTCGCTGGTGGCGGCGGCGGCGAACACCGCGGGACCGGTGATCGCTGCCCGCGCGGTGATGGGGCTGGGGGCCGCGGTGCTCACCCCGATCGCCCTCGCCACGCTGCCGGTGCTGTTCACCGAGCCCCGCGAGCGGGCGAAGGCGCTGTCGGTGGTGATTGCCGCGATGGGTGCCGGTATCCCGCTCGGACCGCTGATCGGCGGCTGGCTGCTCGACCACTACTGGTGGGGGTCGATCTTCCTGATCAACGTCCCGGTCGCGGCGGCCGCGATGGTGGCCACCGCACTGCTGATCCCCGAGTTCCGCGACCCGGCCCCGCGCCCGGTCGACGTCCTCGGCGCCGCACTGGCCACCACCGGGCTGGTGGCCGTCGTGTACGGGGTGATCGAGGCACCCACCCGGGGCTGGACCGATCCGGTCACCGTCGTCGCCCTGGCCGGGGGCCTGGCGCTGGTGGCGGTGTTCGCCTGGTGGCAACGACACACCCGGCACCCGCTCATCGACCTGCCCCTGTTCGGTGAGCCACTGTTCGTCTGGGGCAGCGTCGCCGCGGCGCTGGCCAGCTTCGCGCTGCTCGGGCTGCTGTTCGTGGTGCCCCAGTACCTGCACCTGGTCGGCGGCTACGACGCCTTCGGCACCGGGCTGCGGTTGCTGCCGGTCATCGGCGGCATCGTGGTGGGCGCACCGGTCGGCGAGCGCTTCGCGGCGCTGTGCGGTGTCCGCGTCCCGGTCGCCGGCGGGCTGCTCCTGGCCACCGCGGGCCTGACCCTCGGCGCCACCACCGGCGCGGCCACCGGCTACGCCTTGACCGCCACCTGGCTCGCTGTCACCGGGGTGGGCGTCGGAGCGGCGCTGGCCCCGGCGGTCGACGCCGTCCTCGGCGTCTTGTCCCCCGAACGGTCCGGCTCCGGCATCGCGATCACCATGACCTTCCGCTACGTCGGCGGCGCCTTCGGGGTCGCCGTGCTCGGCAGTCTGCTCGCCGGGCAGCACGCCGCCACCCCGGTCGCCGCGTTCATGGACGGCATGACCACGGTGCTGCTGGTGAGCGCGGCCGTCACCGCCGTCGGTGCGGCCCTGACCGCGGCCGCCATGCCCCGCCGCGGCGCGCCGACGGCGATCGGTCCCACCCGCACCTGAAGGGCCACGTCACCACCGGCGCGCAACCCCCAAAGTCTCAACCTCAGATTGAATGTTGCGCCTGCTGTGACTAGTGTGACCAGAGTGATCAAGACCGGCGGCGTGCCGGTCACAGGGCCGCATCTGCAGCGGATGTTGTTCGGAGAACAAGACATTCGTCCAGTTCCACGCACGAACCTCGCACGGTCCGACGTCCGGGAAACTGCAACCGAGGAGTGCCCTTGTACCGCCGCCGGAGTCCGTCGCTCGTTGTCGCGGCGATCGCGGCTGTGGCTGTCGCCAGCCCCGTCGCGGTCTACGGCCTCGCCAGCGCACCGGCCGGAGTGCGCTCCACGAACGAGTCCCAGGCCGTCACGGTGTCCACACAGATCGCCCAGGTCGCCCTGTCCCAGATACCGGACATCGTGATCCCCCTGAAGGAACTGACGGGCCTGAACCTGCCCGACGTCAACATCGGCGATCTCCGGAACATCCCGCTTCCCGACACGATTCAGATCCCGAGCAACCTGCAGCTGCCCGGCGGCCTCCAGCTGCCGAACCTGCAGATCCCGCTGAAGGTGCCCGCGCCGGGCGACGTGTCCGATCCGACGCTCGCGCCGCCCGCCGATCAGCAGCCCGGCGCGGTCGTGAAGGAACTGACCCGCGACGTCCCGTTCAGCATGGTGGCGCTCACCTCGCAGACGGCGGCCTCCGCCGAGTCGAAGGTGCGCGCGTTGCAGGCGGACGGCACCTGGGGACAGTGGGTGTCCCCGGACATGATCGACACCCGGCGCACCGACCAGGCCACCGCCGGCGACAAGGTCGCCACCGAGCCCGTGTACGTCGGTGTCACCAAGGCGATCCAGATCCTCACCCCGATCGCGAATCAGGCGGCCGCGGCCGTTCCGGGACTTCCCGCCGTCCCGGCGACACCCGGGGAAGCGCTGGTCCCCGCACCCGCACACGCCCCGGCACCGGGGCCCCCGCCTGCGGGCGCGGCGCCGCTCGGGTACACGCCGGCGTCCGTCAACACGCCGCTGCGCCAGCAGCCCGCGCAGACCGGTCACGGCGACGTCACCGCCGTGCTGATCGAACCCGGCAGCGGCCCCGGCGATGCGACCCTCGGTGACGTCGCCGCCCCGTTGGACGGGACCGGCCCGAAGGTCATCTCCCGGGCGCAGTGGGGGGCCGACGAGTCGATCCGCTGCCAGGACCCCGACTACGACGACTTCATCGGCGGCGCAGCCGTCCACCACACCGACGGCAGCAACGACTACACGAAGGCCGAGTCGGCCGAGATCGTCCGCGGAATCTACGCCTACCACGCCCAGACGCTCGGCTGGTGCGACGTCGGCTACAACGTCCTCGTCGACAAGTACGGCCAGATCTTCGAGGGCCGCGCCGGCGGTCTCGACCGTCCCGTCCAGGGCGCCCACTCAGGCGGGTTCAATGAGAACACCACCGGTATCGCGATGATGGGCGACTTCTCCACGGAGGATCCGCCGCAGGTCACCCTCGACTCGGTCGGCAAGTTCCTCGGCTGGAAGCTGGGCAAGGCGGGACTCGACCCGCTCGGCCACACCACCATGTACTCCGAGGGCACCGAGTTCACCCCCTACGCCGAGGGGGAAGCGGTCGACCTGCCGATCATCTTCGCGCACCGCGATGTCGGCAACACCAGCTGCAACGGCGACGCCGGGTACCGGCACATGGACGAGATCCGTCAGATCGCCGCGGCCAACCTGGGCGGTGGCAGCGCGTCCCTCGCGTCGGGTGCATCGGCGAGCGGCACCCCGGCGCCGGCCGGCGACACCCCGGCACCGTCCGGTGGGACCGGCACCGACGCCAGCTCGAGCCTCGGTGCGGGCGTCCCGGCCCTCGTCACCGAACTGCTCCGGCTCACCGACCCGTCCCCGGTCGCACAGAAGTGGGTCGCGGAGGGCGGCGACACCGGCAGACTCGGCCCGGCGATCACCGGACTGCTGCAGGCCAAGGCAGGCAACAGCGCCGCGAAGTTCACCAACGGCGCCGTCTATACCTCCGCTACCGGCGTGTGGTCGGTGCTCGGCGAGATCTTCAAGACCTGGCAGAACCTTGGCGCCGACACCGGCGAGATCGGCCTGCCGACTTCGGACGAGTACCCGATCCCGGGTGGCCGGCGCGCCGACTTCGAGAACGGCTCGCTGATCTTCAACGAGCTCACCGGCATCGTCACCACGGTTCTCAAGACCTACAACGACGCCGACGCACCGGTGTACCCGATGCTTTCGGTCGCTGATCCTGCGCAACTTCCGCCTGTCCCGGCTCCGGTCGAACCTGCCCCGGCTCCCGCACCCGCGGGCTGACGCGCCGTTTTTCGCGCCCCGAACGCCGAGGGATCGCAGTGCCGGGCGCTGTCCCGATCGTCATCGGTCCCGCCGTGCGCGGCGCCCGGTCAGGCCAACGCCAGAAACAGCTTCTCGAGTTCGGCTTCGGTCATCGGTTCGGTGTTCTCGGCGGTGTTGCCGGTTAGGCACTCCCGCAGACCGGAGGCGACGATCTTGAATCCGGCCCGGTCCAGGGCCCGCGAGACCGCGGCCAGCTGGGTGACGACGTCCTTGCAGTCACGGCCCTGCTCGATCATCGAGATCACCCCGGCGAGCTGTCCGTGCGCCCGCCGAAGCCTGTTGAGCACCAATGCAACGCTGTCGTCGTCACCGACCATGACGAATCCTTCCGTGAAAGAAATAACCTTCCACAGGTTACCCCCTGGGGTATGTGAGTGTGGAGTGGGTGGCCGCGCCGGCCGCTCGCGAGTGCGGGTCATCGCAGCGTGAGCACCTCAATCAGGACGAATCCCGCCACCGCGAGGATCAGGACGGCGAACCACCGTTGTAACCGGGCCTTGTCGACGTGCCCGCCGTACCGGCCCGCGAGAAGCGATCCACCGACGGCGGTCACGGTGAACACCGCAACCAGCGCCCAGTCCAGGCGCAGATGACCGAGGTAGGCGATAAGCCCGGACCCCGAGTTCACGGCGACGATCAGCAGTGACGTGCCCACGGCGACAGCCATTTCCACCCCGAGCAGCAGGACGAGGGCGGGGATGATGAGGAAACCGCCGCCCACCCCGAAGAGCCCGGTCAGAAAGCCGACACCGAGGCCCGCCGGGATGGAACGGGACGTGCAGCGGCGCCAGTCGATGGCCGAGGCGCCGTCCGCGCGGCAGGCGGTCCCGACGCTCTCGGTGCTCGACAGCATCCGGATCGCGGAGGCGATCATCACCACCGCGAACCCGCCGAGGGTGACCGCTGGCGGCAGCAGCCGGTTCACCGCGCTGCCGGCGAACGCGGCCACGACACCGGTGCCGGCGAAGACCGCCATGACCCGCCACTGGATCTGCCCCGCCCGGATCTTCGGCACGGCCCCGAACAGCGAGGCGGCGCCGATCACGAGCAGCGACATCGGCACCGCCTGCTCGAGCGGAATCCCGATCCCGTACACCAGGCCCGGAACGGCGAGGATCGATCCACCGCCGCCGAGGAGGCCGAGCAGGACGCCGATGACGGCCCCGAGCGTGAGGGCCAGCAGAATCGTCACCGGGTCTTCCTCGGGAGTCGGAGCGTCATCTCGTGCCCGGTGGTGCACGCCGACCGCCGGTCGCGGGGCGGGTTCGCGGGGGTCAGCGGCGGAAGAGGGAGCCGAAGAACCCGGCCCGCGGCGCGGGCTCGGACACCGCCGCACACGAGCACGACTCGGATGCCGGCACCGACTTCATGACGTCGTCGACGTGCCGGCCGCAGCCTCCCCAGGTCGTTTTTCCGCACCGGCGGCACGCGACGGGATAACACATGATCAGTCCTCCTGGTAAACAAAGGTGTTGGTGCAACCCCGGCGGTGGCCGGGGGAAATTCGGTGCGGCGCAGCCGCTTCCGACACTGCGACAGCCGCCGCCGGGTTCGGGCGCTGACACATCGGGTGTGCGGGAGAGCGGAGAAGGTCAGGCCGGCATCGACTGTTCGGCCCAGGCGTTGTAGCCGCCGACGAGGTCGCGGACCTGCTCGAGCCCGTGGGCGCGGAGCAGTGACGCGGCGACGCTCGACCGCCAGCCGCCGGCGCAGTGCACCACGATCGGCTTGTCATCTGGCAGGTCGCCGACGCGGGCGCGTAGCTGCGGCAACGGGATCGATACCGATCCCGGAATCACACCGAAGTCGCGTTCGCCGGGATTGCGGATGTCGATCAACATGATCGCGCCGTCGGCGAGCAAGCCGTCAAGCTCGCTGACGGTGGTCCGCGCCGCCGTCCGGACGAGATCTGCCAGCCCACCGGGAAACGTCCCGTCGGCGGCGGTGTTGAAGTAGCCGATCACGGCGTCGGAGCCGATGCGGGCCAGCCGCATGGCCGCGTCCTGCTCCTGCCCGGGGTAGGTGATCAGCACGATGTCCTCACCGATGTCGGCGACCATCCCACCGGTTTCGGCGAACCGGCCGTCGAAACCGACGTTCACCGATCCGCGCAGGTGCCCGGCGGTGAAATCGGCGACGCTGCGGGCATCGAGCACCCGGACCCCGGCCGTGAGCGCGGCACGCAGCTTGGCCGCGGTCACCGCGGGGACCCGGCGCCGCTGATCGAGGACCGGGCGAGCGGCCTTGTTCAGGGCGGCATCGACGGCGAAGTACGCCGGCGCCGCCGGTTGGCCGTCGGTGATCACGGCGACGAAGTCCGATTCGCTCATCGGCTGCACCGACGGATTGGTGCGGCGTTGTTCCCCGATGGTCGAGGTCAGCTCCGCCGACAGATTCTTCCCGCAGGAAGACCCGGCGCCGTGCGCGGGCAGCACCGCCACCGAATCCGGCAGCGGCAACAGCACCTGATGGACGGTGCGATACATCGCCCGGGCCAGTTCCGTGTTGCTGCCGCCCCCGAGGTTGGCCAGGTCCGGGCGGCCGACATCGCCGATGAACAGCGAATCTCCGGTCAGCACCGCCGCGGGGACCGCGCCGGGGGTCTCGCGCACGAGCAGGCTGATCGACTCCCAGGTGTGCCCCGGGGTGGCCAGGACCTCCAGGTCGACCTCCCCCAGCGACAGATGCTCGCCGTGCGCCAACCGGCGAATCGGATACTCGGTCTGCGCCGCCTCCCCGAACCCGATCCAGCCACCGGTCGCCTCCACCAACTCCAGGTGCCCGGAGACGAAGTCCGCGTGGAAGTGGGTGTTGATCACCCCCTCGATCCGCAGCCCATATCGACGCGCGTCGGCGAGGTACTCGGTGACGTCACGGCGTGGATCGACCACGATCGCCCGCCCCGTCGCTTCGTCGCCGATCAGGTACGACGCGTGCGACAGGCACTCGATGTAGTACTGCTCGAGAATCATCCGGTCTCCTCCTGACAGGGATCGTCACCTGCAATACGACCAGGATGTCTGATACCCCCACGGGTATGCAAGTACCCCGTGGGGTATCTAACAACCGTGGCGACTTCCGCAGCAGACTTGGGGGGGCAACCGGCATGTAGGGGTGGTCGCCATGGCCGATCAGGAGGTCGATCGTGCAGAGATCGCCGCCGACCTCGAACGCGCCCGGCGGTCGCTGCACGAACTCCTCGACAGCGCCTCACCGCAGGATTTCGACCGCCGCTCGAACGGCACCCGCTGGACCAACGAACAGCTGCTGTTCCACATGGTGTTCGGCTACATGGTGGTCCGCCGGCTGTTGGTACTGGTTCGGATCCTCTCTCGGTTGCCCGACCGGATCGGCCGCCGATTCGCGCAAGCCCTCGACGCGGCCACCCCGGTATTCCACGAGATCAACTACCTCGGCTCCTGCGCGGCAGCGACCGTGTTCAACCGCCACCGGATGGGCCGACAGTGCGACCGCGTCATCGCCAGGCTGCAACGCTCCCTGGCGAGGGAATCAGAGACCGACCTGCAGCGCAGCATGGACTTTCCGGTCCGCTGGGACCCGTTCTTCACCGAGTCCATGACCCTCGAACAGGTCTACCGGTACCCGGGCAAGCACTTCGACTTCCACCGCGCCCAGCTCACCCTCGGCTGAGCGCCCCGGCATCAAGAGGTGAGCGCGCCGCCGAAGATCGTCGCCCCGAGCCGGGTGGCGTCGGCCAGGTCGGCGACGATGCCGCCGACCCGCGGATGCTCCCCGGCCCACGACCGGGCGGTGGCGCGGTCGGTGAAGAAATTCAAGCTGGTGCAGCAGGTCTCCGCGGAGGGGCCGCGCCCGGCATCGGCGCCGACGAACACCACCACGGTGGCCGGGGTCGCCACGGCGCTCTCGCCCTGCACGGTCACGGTGATGCGCTCACCGGTCACCGGATCGGCGGGCTCGATCACCACCTCGGTGCCGAGGATCGCAGACATCCCCAGCGCGTCGACCGCGCACATCGCCTACATGCCCGCCCCGCCCCCGATGCGGACCCGGTGCTGGGTCGGCGGGGAGAACGGATAGGCCGAGGCGATCCGCCCGGCCGGAACGAGCCGGATCACGTCCGCAGCGTGAACCGGTCCAGGACCCCCGACCCGGCTCACCGAATTCGGCTTTCCAACAGGCGGTTTCTCACTCGATCCAAGGGCCGAACTTGTAATTTCGTAGTACAGAATACCTATTTCTGTAGTACATTATTGGTGTGGCGATCGAATGGGCGACCAGCGCAGACAAACACGGTATCGACCGCGACGACGCGTTGCATGCGATCGAGAACGCCGTGTACGTCGAGCAAGAGTTCGACGAACCACGCGTTCCCGGGCACTCAAAGCCTTGGCTGTTCATCGGTCCTCCGCGCACACTTGGGGGTCCGTTGCTCGAAGTCATGGTGGAGATCGTTCCGCCGCGGGGCATGGTGGTTTTCCATGTGATGCAGGCGCGGCAGAAGCATCTCGACCGCATGAAGGACCAGCTGTGACCGCCGATCCCCGGTTGCGCAGGCATCCGGTCCAACCACACTCGAAGGGGTGACATACAGATGAACAGCAACGATAAGAACTCCGATTACGACGAGCTCGCCGACTGGGCCGAGCACGAGATGACGCTGCCGAAGAACTCGGCCACCGCCAAGCGGGGCGCCGAGGCCGCCGCAGCGGGGCGCGAACTGCTCGAAAGGGTGGGCGCCGGCCGGCCGTCCTTGGCCGGCGACGCTAGCGGCGAATCACCCAAACGGCAGGTCCGACTGCCGGCGCCGCTGAGCAACAAGCTCGACGAACTCGCTGAACGCCAGCACCGTAAGCCCAGCGAACTCATGCGTGAGGCCGTCGAGGAGTACATCCAGAGGCACTCCGCCTAACCACAACCAGGCGCGACCGACCCGTTTCTGCGGCGGCGGTCAGGGTGCAGCCGAACGGGTCACATTGGGCACAGAACGCTCGTGACGAGCAACGCGCCCAGTGGAGAGGTTGCTGCGCCCAGTCACAGATTGGACATTGAGAACAATGGCGGTAGTTCACGAAGATCGGCCCGAATATCCAGACCCCGAGGGGGACTTCGATCGTGAACTGGATGAGAGGCAGAACGAGTCAACGCGCTTGCCTTCCGGGGAAGATGTCCAGCGCCGTGTGCTGCAGGTTTCCGAGTGCTATGTCGGTGGCGATCTAGATCGACTGGTCGAGGGATGCAAGGCACTCGACATCGAACCTGACAATCCGTTTGGCGGACCCGACATTTACGAATGGGCCGATTCGGTCAGGCGCACCAGCAGCACAGGCGGTTGGGTAGTTGCCGCATCACTTTACCGGCGGGGAACTGAACGAAAGTGGATGGCTGACATCGCTGCCGACCTGCCAGAGGATTTTGATCGGGTTCGGCTCAAAGCGGTGTCGCCGATCCCGAGCGTGGTAGTCCTCCTAGCTACGTTTACCCTCTCCGACGTATCGGCCAATGCCCTGAACGATGAGCTGAACTCGAACAGATATTTGCGCATCGACACCGTCGGGAGAGGTTTTCGTCGCCACACTGCGTTTCATCGCAAGCAAGCAGCGATTGCGCACGAACGCACGCGTGTTCGCGAAGCGGCAAGCCAGTGGGTTGCCCGCGTCTTCCCTGGCACGATGATCGCCGACTTCAAAAAGGCATCGTTGCCTGCGATTGAAGTCATCACGACAAAGCTTGCGGCGCCTTTCACCCGACCTCAGTTGCCGGATGTACCGGTTGAGGAGATCAGCAGTCGTCTCGAGGACTACCGATACTTGCTCTCCATTGATGTTGAGGGAGACGCCTATACCGGCTCTTCTACGCCCGACTGGAAGATTGCTACTTCCTTCAGACCTGATGACGATCCGTGGACGATAGTGTGCGGCCACAAGCTCACCGTCGATGAATCCCCACGGGACGGCGTAACTTTTGGCGGGCCCTACACCGACGACCACTTCATCGAGAACCGCTTCGGCGGACTCATGGTGCGATGGGCGATCAAGTGCCTCATCGAATGCCACGAAGGAACGATAGCGCAGCTTCGCGATGACTTGGCGCGCAATCCAACAAGAGAGAAAAGCAGGTGGACCTTCATCAAACAGGTCGGCCAGAACGCCTTGCGCACAGAGACCATCGACTCGTTGGAGCGCGCGAGCAAACTTTTGAGCAACACGATCTTTGATGCCACGATTGTCTCGAATGAGGTTGGCAAGTGGGTCTCCAACGATCGCCGCTGGACCTATGAGCTCGATGAATACAAACAGATTCACGACTGGGGTGACGGTCAGGTTGACGAGTTCTTCTTCGACAAGATGCTGAGGACCTCGCTCGAAGACCGCGCTGAATGGTTTGGCGAGACCATTCCGCTGCTCAGGTCAGAGCTGGAACTGCGAGCATCAATCGAGTCGACGGCTGCCAATTTCCGGTTGCAACAGATCGCAATGGTCTTGGCGATCCTTGCAATCTTCATCTCGGTAGTCGCCATCGCTATGCCGAGTTAGTTACCACACGACGGGCGCGGCACTTTCTCGTCGAGCGGCACCCAGAGGCCCAGTTTCGTATCCTCCTGCGACCAGATGAGAAACGGACGGCGATGCGTGAATTCGACTACCGCGGTGACGACGGAAACCGCTTGTTCGCCGCCGCATGCGGGACGGGTCCGGTCGTCGTCCTGCTGCACGGCGGGGGGCCGGATCATCACAGCTTGCTGCCGATGGCAACGCGTCTCGAAGACCGGTTCACCGTTGTCGTTCCGGATGTGCGGGGATACGGCCGCTCGGTGTGCAGGGATCCGGCGCTGCACACGTGGAGCCGCTACGCCGCCGATGTGATCGCCCTACTGGACCACCTCGGCGCGCCGGAGGCGGTGGTCGGTGGGACCGGGCTGGGCGGCACCATCGCCTTACGCACCGGCCTGGCCTTTCCCTCACGAGTGCGGGCGGTGGTGGTGATCAGCGCCGAGGATATCGAGGACGACGAGGCGAAATTGGCCGAAACCGCGTTGATGGACCGCTTCGCCGAGCGGGTGCGAGCAGACGGTATCGAAGCGGCGTGGGAGTTGTTCCTTCCCCACCTGCAACCACTGATCGGGAACCTGGTGCGCGATGCGATACCGCGCGCCGACCCGGGGAGCGTCGCCGCAGCGGCCGCCATTGGGCGTGACCGCTCATTCCGCACGCTCGACGAACTCGGCGCGATCGACGTTCCGGTTCTCATCGTCCCCGGCGCCGACGAGCGCCATCCGGCCGCGCTCGCCGAACGCATGAGCTCGACGATTCCGCATGCGACACTCGCGCGGAACGTGTCGTTCGACGCGCTCGAGTCGGCGGACGATCTCGCCGACGCCGTCGTCCCGCAGATCCGCCGATTCCTCGGCAACTGAGGCCATTACCCGTCCCCGTGCGTGCCCGAGCCACGTTCGTCCGACAGGCGCACCCTGGGGCGTCGTGGCTCGGCACGGCACCGCTGCTCAGCGGTGCCCGGTTCGCGGGCCCGGGGTGGATCGGGCTTGCCGTGTCGTGGGTGGCAGTATCCGGCCGTCACGCCTCGATGACATCGGGTATCTGATCTTGGACCACGAAGCTGGCGCGGGTGTGGATGGGCGCGCCCGGGCGCCGGATATAGGGCATGACGCGGAAGTCGTTGCGCCACAATTGATGGTCCAGGTCCACCCGCACGTATCCTCGCTGCGCGTTGAAGAACTTCATGTCGGGATTGGCGGCCAGCAGGCGGCGGCCGGTGTCGTTCATGTCGGCGCCGTCGCCGGCGGAGGTGATCGAGGTTCCCGAGAATTCCGATGCGACGACCGGTGACCCAGGGTCGGCGTAGTCCCGGCGCAGGTCGGCGACGATGTTCTGGTGACGGTCGCCGGTGATCACCACCAGATTGCGGACGCCGCGATCGGCTGCGCCGCCGAGGACGGTGTTGCGATCGGCGACGTATCCGTCCCACGAGTCGGAGGACACGACGGTGTCCGGGCCGGGGTCGTTGTCGGTCTGGCCCATCGCCACCTGATTGCCGATGATCTGCCATCGGGCGGGCGAGCCGGTGAAGCCGTCGAGCAGCCAGTTGCGTTGCTGTGCACCCAGTATCGTGCGGTCGGGGTCGAGCCGGTCGGCGCAGTCCGCGGTGACATCTCCCCCGCAGGCCTGCCGGTCCCGGTATTGCCGGGTATCGAGCATGGTGATCTCCGCGAGATCACCGAACCGGTAGCGGCGGTGCAGGCGCATCCCCGGCCCGGCGGGCCGCTGCGCGATCCGCAGCGGCTGATGCTCGTAGAGCGCCTGGAAGGCGGCAGCGCGGCGCCGGCGGAACAGGGCGGAGATTCGGTAGATATCGAGGCCCAGTCCCGACGAGTCGGCCGCCCAGTTGTTGTCGACCTCGTGATCGTCCATGGTCACGATCCAGGGAAACGCTGCATGGGCGTCGCGCAGCGGCTGCTCGGCTTTGTACTGTGCGTAGTGCAGCCGGTAACTGGGCAGATCGACGGCTTCGTCGAGGTCGACTCCCATCGACATTCCCTCGCGGCCGCGCCTCCACCCGCGTTCGTAGATGTAGTCGCCCAGATGGACGACCAGATCGAGGTCTTCGGCGCTCATGTGCTCGTATGCGGTGTAGAAACCGGAACTCCACGATTGACAAGAGGCGAACGCGAAGCGCATCCGCGCTGTGGGCTGCCCTGGAGCCGGGGCCGTGCGGGTCCGGCCCACCGGGGAGATCGCCGTCCCGGCCCGGAATCGGTAGAAGTACCAGCGAGAGGACTCCAAACCGTGGATCTCCGGGTGCACGCTGTGCGCGAGTTCGCGGGTCGCGACAGCCGTACCGCACGTCACCACCTGCCGGAAGCTCTCGTCATGCGCGACTTCGTATTCGACGGTCACCGGATCCCACCCCATGCCGCCGCGCCCGCCGGGGGCAAGCGGATCTGGTGCCAGACGTGTCCACAGAACGACACCATCCGGTGTCGGATCTCCCGATGCCACACCGAGCCCGAACGGATCATCTCCTCGCCACCGCGGCGCTGGCAACCGGGCGCTGCTCACCGCCGACGTACCCACCAGCACCGCAGCCGATCCGGCCACACCTACTCGCAACAACTGCCGACGGGAGAGGGGCATACACCACGGTATATCCAGGCTGCGATCGGCGAGTCGGGCCCGGCCGAGGGACGACCCGGACGGGGTGTTGCGCACCCTCTACACCGGCGCCAGCCGGCTGGCGTGTTTCCTCGAGGTGCTCGCTTTCGCCCGGCGGAACCCGCAGATGCTCGCCGAGCTCGACGACATCGTCGCCGACGACGAGGACGACGCGCAGTTCCCGACCCTTGCGCTGGGGCGGGTGCCGCGGTCCTGGTGCACACCCAGGCTGACCATCCGCGGGGCGGTGACGGGATGGTTCGCCATGCCCGGGCGCCCGGAGACCCTCGCAACCCTGCGGCGCGGGTTCCGGGCCGCCGCGATCGGGCACGGTCTCGGCGACCTGGACGCCACGGCGATCCGCGACGGTTCGCACCGCCCGCTCACGCAGGCGATCTCGCTTCCCTTCTCGCCACATGCGACGAGAAGGGAAGCGCTCCAGTGTGTTCTGAAGGCGCTGTGCTCGCCGGCTACGGAAGGGACTGCCCCGGATCTGGTTGACCTGACCTGAGGGATCCGCCCTCACGGTGGAAGGATGCTCGACCTGCCGGAACCGCGTGCGGAGCGGGGCCTGCCGTCCCGGCCTGGCGCGCCCCGCATCGTTTGGAGCTGGCTCCGCCGGGGTGAGTTCTAGTCTGCTCCCCAGGTCACCGAGACGCCGCGGTCGCGCAGCCACTGGCTCGGGTTGAGCCGGTTACCGCCTGCGTCCGACACCTCGAAGTGCAGGTGCGGACCGGTCGACTGACCACGATTGCCGACGGTCGCGATCTGCTGACCCGCCGCCACCCGCTGGCCGACGTTGACGATGAACTCGTTGATGTGGCCGTAAACGCTGACGGCGCCGTCGTCGTGGCGCACCCGCACCCACAACCCGAACCCGGAGGCCGGACCCGCTGAGATGACCTCACCGTCGGCCGCGGACTGGATCGGGGTGCCGATCGGGGCCGCGATGTCGAGGCCGCCGTGCTGCGCACCCCAGCGGGGGCCGTAGCCGGAGGACAGCGTGCCAGACACCGGCTGCACCGTGCGGGCCTTGAGCGGAGCGGGGGTGCCCGGGTTGACCTGCCCGAGCACGCCGGGCGCGGGCGGCGCGGCCGGGATGTCGGG
Source organism: Rhodococcus sp. 4CII (assembly GCF_014256275.1). Classification (NCBI taxonomy): domain Bacteria; kingdom Bacillati; phylum Actinomycetota; class Actinomycetes; order Mycobacteriales; family Nocardiaceae; genus Rhodococcus; species Rhodococcus sp. 4CII. The sequence continues at coordinate 115,373 of NZ_JACCFE010000001.1, read as the reverse complement.
CAGCTCGATCGCCGGCAGCTGAACACCGGCGGGCAGTAGTCCCGGCGGGATCTCGAGCGGGCGAGCGGTCGCGGACCCGGCACCGAACTGCGCGCCGCCGATAAGGATGGCACCGGTCGCCGCGGCAACGGTCGCGATCTTCAGGCGGCCAGGGATGGAATGAGAACGATTTACCGTCCTGCGGTGTTTCGCCACAGTGTCTTACCTCGTCTGTGTTGGCTAGCCCGCGCTCGTGAGATTCGCGGCCTCGGACCCCCGTCGAGAAGGAAAGTAACAAAACGGTATCGACCGTGCCATCGTGACCCAATCGATATCTAAATATGATCTTGATCGAATACGCCCACGTCAGGGACCTAGACCCCAGTCTGCGGGCAGATAGAGACACCGGGATCACCGCCCCGGACGCCCCGTCGATCGACACCGCGCAAGGCCGAGGAAACCGGCGGTGACCTCGACATTTACTGGGTCGGTGAGTATGTGCAGGGGTCGGCGCGACGACATCCCACGGCACGGCGCCGACTGCCTCGCGGCCCGCCGCAATCGGACACGCCGCCGACTCGGAGAATGTGACGGACCCCACAAAACTCTGTCTCGTCCAGCGGGACCTTCGGACGGGCGAGGGCCCGGCGCGGCGATCCGGTCACCACGACACCGGCGCACATCGCCGCGTCACATCGCAGACACTTCTCGCTCCGGCGACGAGTGCACGAGGACTGGAACCGGCGTGTGGTGGGAGCCGGGCCTGCCGACTCCCACCCACGGTGTTGTGCTGTGTCAGTGCTGCTCGAGGACTGGTTCCACCGCCGCGTCCGGCTGGGCCGTGCGCATCGACACGGCGGTGACCCCAGCACCGGCCAGGGCGATGACGGCGGCGCCGAGGAAGGCGGCGGAGAATCCGTTCGTCAGCTCGGGGAGGTCGCCGATCTGGTTTGCCCCGAACGACGCGGCGACTGCGGTCATGGCTGCCAGACCGAGGGCGGAGCCGACCTGGTAGCTGACGTTGACGATGCCCGACGCCAATCCGCCCTCTTCGGGTCGGGCGGCGGAGATCGCCGTGCCCAAGGAGGGAATGAAGGCGAGCGACATACCTGCTGCGGCGACCAGGGAAGCCGGCAGCACGTCGACCCAGAAATTGCCGGTGGGCCGGACCAAGGCCATCCATCCGAGCCCTGCCGCGAGCACGATCAGACCGGTCACGATCATCGGTTTCGCGCCGAACCTCTGCATCGCCCGCGGCGCGATGACGATCATGCCGAGCATGATCAGTGTGGTCATCGGCAGTAGTGCTGCGCCGGCGGGGAATGCGCTGTACCCCAGGACCTGCTGCAGGTACAGGTTCAGGAAGAACCACATCGGGATCCACGCCGCCCCGAGCAGCAACTGGGCGACGTTCGCTGCGGCGAGGTTGGGGGCGGTGAAGATCCCGGGCCGCATCAGGGGTTCGCGGCGCCGGGACTGGATCAGCACGAATGCGCCCAGCAGCACCGCGGAAACGGCGAGGTATCCCCAGGTTTGACCGGAATCCCAGCCGACCTCGGGGGCGCGGACGATGGAGTAGACGGCAAGCGCCAGGCCGGCGGTGACGGTCAGTGCGCCGAGGATGTCGATCGAACCGGATCGGGCGGGGGCGTTGGGCATCAGCAGCGGTGTCGCGGCGAGGGCGATGATCGCGATGGGGATGTTGATGTAGAACACCCACGGCCAGCTGAGGTATTCGGTGATCACCCCGCCGAGGAACACACCGGCGGTGCCGCCCGCGGGCGCGGCGGCGCCGTAGACGGCGAGGGCTTTGGTCAATTCCTGCTGGGTGGAACCGAACAGCATCATCAGCAGAGTCAGCGCGGAGGGTGCGATCAGTGCGGCGCCGGCGCCTTGAACGGCGCGTCCGGCCAGCTCGGTGCCGACGTTGCCGGCGGCGCCGGCGGTGATCGATCCGACGAGCAGAACCAACCAGCCGGTGGCGAAGATGCGTCGGGCGCCCCACAGGTCGGACAGGCGACCGCCGAGCAGGAGTAGTCCACCGAAGGCGATGACGTAGGCGTTGAACACCCAGGTCAGGTTCTCCTGGGAGAAGCCGAGGTCGGTCTGCATTTTCGGTAGCGCAATGCCGATGATGGAGGTGTCCATGATGACCATGAACTGGGCGGCGGCGATCAGCGCCAGCGCCCACCACTTGCGTGTGGATGATGCCTGAGTGGACATGACGATCCGTCCTTACGGGTATGGGGTATCTATCGGGATGTGGGCCAAACGGAGTGCAGTGGCGCGCCTACCCACAACATCGAGGCCTCATCCCTTGGATCACTGCAGGCATCACAGCGCCGCTGGATCTTTCGGGTTGATACCCGCCCTCTGTGCGCATCGTTACCCTCCTGGAGACTGCTCGAACTCTCTGCGGATAATTCGATACCATAGGGGGGTATAGTAGAGGACGCAAGAGGCAGCCCCGGTGACGCCGAAACTGTTTCGGCCGCAAGCCCGGCCGCGCCACGGCAAGACGCCTGGCGGATGGCCGTTCGGGCCCCTTCTGATTTTCATCAGGGGTCCAAGGCACACCATCGGGGGGTATGCAGCAAAGGGAGCGGGTACGGCAACCCCTGGCATTGCATACGGTAGGGGGGTATGGTAAATCTGTAGATAGGTCGCGACGAGCGCGATCGAATCCCAAGCCGACGAAAGAAGGACACCGATGAGCACCACCACCGTCACCGTCACCGGAATGACCTGCGGCCACTGCGTCTCCTCGGTCCGCGAAGAGATCGGCAGCATCCCCGGTGTCACCGCCGTGGACGTCGATCTCGCGAGCGGGCGGGTCGACATCGACTCCGCCGCCCCGATCGAGCAGTCCGCGATCGCCCAGGCCGTCGACGAGGCCGGATACCAGCTCGCCGGCTGACCGGCCTACACAAGACCCGGACAGGAGATTCCCCCGATGAACGCATCATCGAAGTTCGCCGGATTCACCGTCGGCCTGGCCGCGGTCTTCGCCCTCGCCCTCGGGGCCGGGGCCGCCCTCGGCCCCGAGGACGCCGCACCAGCCGACACCCACGACACCTCGACTCACGACGCCGGACCCGATTCCACCGCGGGCGCACCGGTCGCCGATCAGACACCTGGAGGACTGATGGTCACCGACAGCGGATACACCCTGGCACTGGACACAGCGCAGGTTGCGGCCGGCGCCGACGTGCCGCTGCGGTTCCGCATCCTGGGTGCCGACGGCGTGCCCGTCACCCGGTACGTCGACAGTCACGAGAAGCAACTGCACCTGATCGCGGTGCGGCGCGACATGGCCGGATTCCAGCACGTACACCCCACACTCGACGCCGCCGGAACCTGGAGCGTGCCACTCGATCTGACCCGCGCCGGGGCGTACCGAGTGTTCGCCGACTTCACCCCCGACGGTGGTGACGGCCTGACCCTGGGTGCCGATCTGCAGGTCGCCGGATCCTACGATCCGCTGCCCCTGCCTCCGGTGGCCGCCACGGCCGTGGTCGACGGGTATACCGTCACCCTCGACGGCGCCCTCACCCCCGGTCAGGCGTCGAAGGTCACCCTGGCGGTGAGCCGCGGCGGGCAGCCCGTCACGGATCTGCAGCCCTATCTGGGGGCGTACGGGCACCTGGTGGCGTTGCGGGCCGCCGACCTGGGGTACCTGCATGTGCACCCGGACGGCCATCCCGGTGACGGGGTCACCACGCCGGGTCCGGGCATCGACTTTTTTGTCACCACCCCCAGTGCCGGGGACTACCGCCTGTTCCTGGATTTCCAGCACGATGGAGTGGTGCGGACCGCCGAATTCACCCTGACTGCCGGGAGCGTCCCCGGCGCCGCGGCGCCCGCCGCCCCGGAGCCGATGCCGGCCGGGCACGGACACTGACCGCGAGAACCGGAGAGGAGGACACGATGAATCCCGTCACGCAACACCCGACCGCCGACGGCCAGGTCGAACTCGAAATTGGTGGCATGACCTGCGCATCCTGCGCCAACCGGATCGAGAAGAAACTCAACAAACTCGACGGCGTCACCGCCACGGTGAACTACGCCACCGAAAAGGCGCGGGTGAACTACGTCGGTGATGTGTCGACCGAGGATCTCGTGGCCACCGTCGAGCAGGCCGGCTACACCGCCAAGGTCCCGGCGCCCGCCTCCTCGTCCACCGACACCGACGCGGCGGCGGCCGGGCACTCCGAGAATGACCCCACCGCCTCGCTGCGTCAACGCCTGCTCGTGTCGCTGGTGCTCAGTGTGCCGGTGATCGCGATGGCCATGATTCCGGCCCTGCAGTTCCCCAACTGGCAGTGGCTCTCGCTCACCCTCGCCGCACCGGTGGTGGTGTGGGGGGCGTGGCCGTTCCACAAGGCCGCCTTCACCAACCTGCGGCACGGCACCTCGACCATGGACACCCTCATCTCCATGGGCACCCTCGCCGCCCTCGGCTGGTCGCTGTACGCCCTGTTCTGGGGCACCGCCGGAATGACCGGCATGACGCACCCGTTCGAGCTGACCATCTCCCGCAGCGACGGCGCCGGCAACATCTACCTCGAGGCCGCCGCGGGAGTGACCACCTTCATCCTCGCCGGCCGCTTCTTCGAGGCCCGCTCCAAGCGGCGCGCCGGGGCCGCCCTGCGCGCCCTGCTCGAGCTCGGCGCCAAGGAGGTGTCGGTCCTGCGAGATGGTGTCGAGCAGCGCATCCCCACCGATCAACTGGCCGTCGGTGACGAGTTCGTGGTCCGCCCCGGAGAGAAGATCGCCACCGACGGTGTGGTCACCGAAGGCTCCTCCGCGGTCGATGCGTCGATGCTGACCGGCGAATCCGTGCCCGTCGAGGTCGGACCCGACGACCAGGTCGTCGGCGCCACCGTCAACGTCGGCGGACGAATCGTGGTCCGCGCCACCCGGATCGGGTCGGACACCCAGCTCGCGCAGATGGCGAAACTCGTCGAAGACGCGCAGACCGGGAAGGCTCAGGCCCAACGGTTGGCCGACAAGATCTCCGGCGTCTTCGTCCCCATCGTGATCGCCCTGGCCGTGGCGACCCTCGGCTTCTGGATCGGCACCGGCGGCGGCATCGCGGCCGCGTTCACCGCCGCCGTTGCGGTGCTGATCATCGCCTGCCCCTGCGCCCTCGGCCTGGCCACCCCGACCGCGTTGATGGTCGGCACCGGCCGCGGCGCCCAGCTCGGCATCTTGATCAAGGGTCCCGAGGTCCTCGAATCGACCCGCCGCGTCGACACCGTGGTGCTCGACAAGACCGGCACCGTCACCACCGGCAAGATGACCCTGCTCGACGTGGTCACCGCCGATGGCGAAGACACCGGGCAGGTGCTGCGCCTGGCCGGGGCGCTCGAGGATTCCTCCGAGCACCCCATTGCCCAGGCCATCGCCAAGGGCGCCCGGGACAAGGTCGGCGCCCTGCCGAAGGTGGAGCAGTTCGCCAACATTGAAGGCCTCGGGGTGCAGGGCATGGTCGACGACCACGCCGTGGTCGTCGGACGCGCCCGGTTGCTCGCCGACTGGGCGCAACACCTGCCCGCCGGTCTCGAAGCGGCCATGGCGGCGGCAGAATCCGAGGGCAAGACCGCCGTCGCGGTCGGCTGGGACGGGCGGGCCCGCGCCGTGCTCGTCGTCGCCGACGCGGTCAAGGCCACCTCGGCCGAGGCGATCACACAGCTACGGAAGCTGGGGCTGACGCCGATCATGCTCACCGGCGACAACGCGGCCGCCGCCCGGGCGATCGCCGACCAGGTCGGCATCGACGAGGTGATCGCCGAGGTGCTCCCCGCGGACAAGGTGGACGTCGTCAAGCGGCTCCAGGATCAGGGCAAGGTCGTCGCGATGGTCGGCGACGGCGTCAACGACGCCGCCGCCCTGGCTCAAGCCGATCTCGGGTTGGCGATGGGCACCGGCACCGACGTCGCGATCGAAGCGAGTGATCTGACGCTGGTCCGCGGTGACCTGCGCGCCGCCGCGGACGCGATCCGGTTGGCCCGCAAGACGCTGGGCACGATCAAGGGCAACCTGTTCTGGGCCTTCGCCTACAACGTGGCCGCCCTGCCCCTGGCCGCCGCCGGGCTGCTCAACCCGATGCTCGCCGGAGCGGCGATGGCGTTCTCCTCGGTGTTCGTGGTCAGCAACAGCCTGCGGCTGCGCCGGTTCCGGTCCCTCTCCGGATAGGTAGACGACAACCGGGATGTGGGGTGGGCGGCGCGTGCAGGCGGTCGCCCACCCCACATCCCTTCACTCTATGCAGTCCCGGAAGGAGAGGACCATGTCCTCGGTGACAACAACTTTGGTGCGGATCACCCGGCATCCCGCGACCCGGGCGGCGGTGAAGTGCGCGGTGCTGTGTGCCGCGGCGGCGGCCGGCCGCCGCCTCGACGGCCCGCATCCCAGCCGAGATACCCCGGGCGGGCATAATCGGGGGTGCTCGACATGACGGTCGGATACCAGGAGGACACCATGGCCACGACTCCCACCCCCGCGGCCACCGAGACCGACGGTCACGACCACGCCGCGCACGGCTACATCACCGAAAAGGACGCCTACCTCAAACGGCTCAAGCGGATCGAGGGCCAGGCGCGGGGGTTGCAGCGGATGGTCGAGGAGGACAAGTACTGCATCGACATCCTCACCCAGGTCTCGGCGATGACCAAGGCCTTGCAGGCCGTCGCGATGGGGCTGCTCGAGGACCACATCAGCCACTGCGTGGTCGACGCCGCCGTCGCCGGCGGTCCCGAGGCGGAGGCGAAGATCAAAGAGGCCACCGACGCGATCGCCCGCCTCGTCCGTTCCTGAGCATTGACACCGGCATGCCCGGTGTCAGTCGTCGTCGTCCGCGGCGTCGCTGCCGTCCGAGATCTCGATCAGACGGCGCAGGCAATGCGCCCGCAGCGGTTCCGGGAAGCCGTCCGCGAGACGGTAATAGACGGTGCGGCCCTCTTTGCGGCGGGTGACCATGCCGGCGGTCCGCAGAATCCGCAGGGCATAGCCGACGGCATCCTCGCCGAGGTCGAGAGTCAGGGCGATGTCCCCGACACACAGTTCCTCGGCGAGATCGAGTGCGTAGATCACCCGGGTGCGGGTGGGGTCGGCGAGCAGGCTCAGAATGCTGCTCAACCGGGCGGCGTCGTCGCGGCTGAGCAGCCGCTCGCGCGCGTGCGCCACCCGTTCCGGGTCGACCGGGTGCCCCTCGGCTATCGACGCGTGGCTCATGCACCCATTCTGACGCATGGTTACCCCCTGGGGGTTCAGATCTACTGTTTACCCGTACGGGTTTACGGGTATATGGTGGCGGGGCCGACGTGATTCAGGCGGCTTCCGCCGCCGACGCGCCCCTTCATCGAAAGGGAGAAGTCGTGAGCACAGCCAAAGCGATGCTCGAGGCATATCCGAAGGAGCTGGGACAGATCGACAAGACGAAACTCCTGGCCTGTATCGAGGCGTGCATCGAGTGCGCGCAGACGTGCACCGCCTGCGCGGATGCCTGCCTGGCCGAGCCGTCCGTAGCGGAGCTGACCAGCTGCATTCGCACCGACCTCGACTGCGCCGACATCTGCGAGACCACCGGCAGGGTGCTCTCCCGCCACACCGGCTACGACGCACATGTCGCCGCCGCTGTCCTCGAAACGTGTGTCACAGCATGCAAGTCGTGCGGAGACCACTGCGCCGAGCATGCATCGATGCACGAACACTGCAAGGTGTGCGCCGAAGCGTGCCGGCGGTGCGAGAGCGCCTGCCGGGAGCTGTATTCCGCACTCGATTGACCTCCCCTGCCATCGCGTCCCCGAAGTAGAGAGAAGGTAGTTGTCGATGAACAAGTCCCTCGCCGTCGGCGCCGCATCGGCGGCCCTGGTGCTGGCTTTGACCGCGTGCGGTGATTCCGGCACCGACCAGAGCGCCACCAGCACCCCCATGGCCACCACCTCGGCGGGCGCCGCCCAGGACGGTGCCGGTGAGCACAACGACGCCGATGTCGCCTTCGCCCAGGGCATGGTTCCGCATCACAGCCAGGCCATCGAGATGAGCGACATGCTGCTGGCCAAACAAGGCATCGATCCGCGGGTGGTCGATCTCGCGCAGCAGATCAAGGCCGCCCAGGGCCCGGAGATCGAGCAGATGAATTCCTGGCTCACCGAATGGGGTCAGCCCGCCCCGTCCGGGATGACCATGACCGAGAGCATGCCGATGAGCACCGGCATGGTGATGCCCGAGGCGCCGCCGGTGGTTCCGCCGGCCACCAGCGGGATGGACATGCCCGGCATGGAAGGCGGCGACATGGAGGGGATGATGTCGACCGACGACATGGCTGCCCTCGAAGCCGCCCAGGGTGTCGATGCGGCCAAACTCTTTCTCACACAGATGATCGAGCACCACCAGGGTGCGATCACCATGGCCCAGACCGAGGTCGACGACGGCCAGAACCCTGCTGCGGTCCAGCTGGCCCAGAACATCATCACCACCCAACAGCAGGAAATCACCACCATGGAGCAGATCCTGTCGACCCTCTGACACGGCGACGGGCACTCAATTCTGCTCGAGGATCGTGGGGAAGGAAGGATTGTCATGGCCACCACCACCTACTCGGTTACCGGAATGACCTGCGCGCACTGTGTGAGAGCGGTGCGTGAGGAGATCGAGAAACTCGACGGGGTTATCGCGGTCGACGTCGACTTGGCTGCCGGTGGCGATTCCCGCGTCGACGTCACCGCCGAAACACCGTTGCCGCTCGATCAGGTGCGGAGCGCCGTCGAAGAAGCCGGGTACCAACTCGCCACCCCGGCGAACTGACCCCCAGACCACGAAGGATTCAGATGGCACATCCGAGCGGGCATTCCGAGGCCGGCGTCCGCGCCGGTGATCACCGCCACCATGCAGAGCCGGCGGCCGAGAAACACGGTGCCGGTCACGATCACGGCGGACACGATCACGGCGGACACGATCACGGCGGCGGCCGGGACAAGCACAAAGGTCACGGCGCCCACGGCGAGGTGTTCCGCCGCAAGTTCTGGCTGAGCCTGGCACTGTCGGTGCCGGTGGTGATCTTCAGCCACATGTTCGCCGACCTCCTCGGCTACACGATGCCCGAGTTCCCCGGCGTGATGTGGATCGCCCCGATCCTGGGCACGGTGATCTTCTTCTACGGCGGCATGCCCTTCCTCACCGGAGCCTGGAGCGAACTGCAGGCCCGCCAGCCCGGGATGATGCTGCTGATCGGCATGGCCATCTCGGTGGCCTTCATCGCATCCTGGATCACCACCCTGGAGATCGGCGGGTTCGACCTCGACTTCTGGTGGGAGCTTGCCCTTCTCATCGTGATCATGCTGCTCGGGCACTGGCTGGAGATGCGGGCCCTCGGATCGGCGTCCGGGGCGCTCGAGGCCCTCGCGGAACTGCTGCCGGACACCGCAGAAAAGGTTACCGACGACGCGGTCACCGAGGTTCCGATCTCCGCACTGACGACCGGCGATGTGGTCCTGGTGCGGGCCGGGGCCCGGGTGCCCGCGGACGGCACCGTGATCGACGGCGTCGCCGAGGTCGACGAATCGATGATCACCGGCGAATCCAAACCCGTGACGCGGTCGGTGGGTGACACCGTGGTCGCCGGCACCGTGGCCACCGACAGCGCCCTGCGCGTGACGATCACGGCCGTCGGTGAGGACACCGCCCTGGCCGGGATCCAGCGGATGGTGGCCGACGCGCAGGAATCCTCCTCCCGGGCCCAGGCTCTCGCCGACCGGGCCGCGGCCTTCCTGTTCTACTTCGCCACCATCGCGGGCATCATCACGTTCGTCGTCTGGACGCTGATGGGCAACCTCGACGAGGCCGTGGTGCGGACCGTCACCGTCCTGGTCATCGCCTGCCCGCACGCCCTCGGCCTGGCCATCCCGTTGGTGATCGCCATCTCCACCGAACGCGCCGCCAAGGCGGGGGTGCTGGTCAAGGACCGGCTCTCGCTCGAGCGGATGCGGACCGTCGAGGTGGTCCTGTTCGACAAGACCGGCACCCTCACCGAGGGCAAGCCTGCCGTCACCGGGCTCGCCGCGGCGGGCACCATCACCGAGGAGGATCTCCTCGCCCTGGCCGCGGCCGTCGAATCCGACAGCGAACACCCCGTCGCGAGGGCCATCGTCGCCGCCGCCGGCACCAAGGTCCCTGCCGGGAGCCGCCCGTCCGCCACCGACTTCCGGTCCGTGCCCGGGCGAGGGGTGCGCGCCACCATCGACGGCGCCGAGGTCAGTGTGGGTGGGCCGGCGATGCTCGCCGACCTCGGGGTCAGCGTGCCGGAGGAGGTACGCGCGGCGACCGGGGTGTGGGTGGCGCGCGGCGCCTCGGTGCTGCACGTGGTCCGCGACGGTGCGGTAGTCGGCGCCCTCGCGCTCGAGGACACCGTGCGGGAGGAATCCCGCCAGGCCGTCGACGCCCTGCACAAGCGCGGAATCAAGGTCGCCATGATCACCGGCGACGCCCGCCAGGTCGCCGACGCGGTCGCCGCCGACCTGGGTATCGACGAGGTGTTCGCCGACGTGCTGCCCGAGAACAAGGACGCCAAGGTCGCCGAGCTGCAGGCCCGCGGCCACAAGGTGGCCATGGTCGGCGACGGCGTCAACGACGCCCCCGCGCTGGCGCGCGCCGATGTCGGCATTGCGATCGGCGCGGGCACCGACGTGGCCATCGAATCGGCCGGCGTGGTGCTCGCCGGAAACGACCCCCGCGCAGTGCTCTCGATCATCGAACTCTCCCATGCCAGCTACCGGAAGATGTGGCAGAACCTGGTGTGGCCACCAGCTACCGGAAGATGTGGCAGAACCTGGTGTGGGCCACCGGCTACAACATCATCGCGGTCCCGTTGGCAGCGGGCGTCCTGGCCTTCGCCGGGGTGTCCATCTCCCCGGCGGTCGCGGCGGTGTTGATGTCGATCTCCACCATCGTCGTGGCGCTCAATGCGCAGCTTCTGCGGCGACTCGACCTCGCCCCCGCGCGGCTCGTCGACCACTGATATCCGTACCTCGACCGGTCACACCCTGCAGGGCGCTGACGAATCAGCAAGGGAGGACTTTCTCATGGGCCTCGGTCGGAAACTTCTGGGCGGCCGCCATGGTCATGCCGACGACGGGAGCGGAGGACTGATTCGGCGGGCGCGACTGTACGAGTACTTCTCCGCGGTGGGATTCGGCGGTTTCCGCCGCCAGGTCTTCGACGGGCTGGTGGCACTCGCCGGGGCGCGCCCCGGCGACGAGGTACTCGACATCGGGTGTGGCACCGGCTACTTCTCCCGCCGGGCGGCCCGCGCCGTGGTGCCAGGCGGGCGCGTGGTGGGGATCGACCCGTCGCCGCCGGTCATCGACTACGCCAGACGAGTCGCACCACCGCACTGCACATTCCGGCTCGCGGGCGCCGAAGCTCTGCCGCTGCACGACGCGTCGGTGGATCTGGTGATCTCCAGCCTGGCCGTGCACCATATTCCACCCGAACTGAGGGCCACCGCGCTGCGGGAGGCGTTCCGTGTGCTCCGGCCGGGTGGTCGGCTGTTCATCGCCGACTTCCGGCCACCGCGCAACCGCATCGCGAACCGCCTCGTCGGAATGCTCAGCGGGCACGCCATGCAACACAACCCGATCCACGAACTCGCCGGCCTGATCAGCGGCGCCGGATTCGAGATCACCGGAAGCGGCGACCGCCGACCGCTGCTGCACTACGTCCAAGCGGCGCGGCCCTGATCCCCATTGGCCCGGCCATCACGGTGGTTGGTAGACCTGGCCCGCTCACGCCGTCACAACGGGGCGAGCGCGCCGATCCGGGCTTCGATCGCCGCATGAAAGGTGCGGACAGGACGCGATGTCGTCGAGACCGAAACCGGCCTCCTTCGCGCGCAAGATCGAGGAAGGCGCGCCGATTGAGGCCGAATCCGTTATCAGGCGCGTGGGTCGCGGGATTCTCTCTCGCACTGCGCGCCCGATACACACGCCAGATGCGCCACGGATCCAAGCACACCGTGAGCGAACGACGCCGACGTGCGGTACTACCTGGTTATCGGCCATGTCCGGTGCGTAGTTGGTCTCTACGGATGCGGTACTCCTGGGCGTCGATCTCCCCTCGGGCGAAGCGTTCGTCGAGGATCTTGTCGGCGCTCTGCCTGTTGGGGGCGTCGGTGTCGTAGGGAGGATGGCGGTCCGTGCCGATGGTGCGGAAAAGTGCCATTACCCCGACGATGACGAACCCCCAGAACGCGACCATCAGCAGGACCAGCAGCACCCAGCCGCCCCAGCCCATCCCGTAGCCCATTCCGTTGTTCCACCACATCATCGTCGTTCACCTTTCGTTGCTCTTCATCGTGGATTCCGGATGCGGTGAATCGATGAGGGTTCTGTGTAGTTTCGCTGAAGATATGACCAGTTCAGGGTGACCTGCACCGATCGGGAAGGACACCGGCGACGATGGAGATCATGGACAACACGTCGCCCCTGTCGCCCGAGAGCGCCGCGGGATATCGGGCCTTGGTGGTCGACGACGAGCGCCCGCTGGCGGCGGTCGTCGCCAGTTACCTCGAACGGGAGCACTTCGAGGTCGCCGTCGCCTACAACGGGGTCGATGCGCTGGCTCTGGCCCGGGAGATCGACCCGGATATCGTGGTCCTCGACCTCGGGCTGCCGGGCATGGACGGAATCGAGGTGTGCCGGGCACTGCGGACGTTCTCCGATCCCTATGTGGTGATGCTGACCGCCCGCAGTGCGGAAGTGGACACCATCATCGGATTGTCCGTTGGCGCCGACGACTACGTCACCAAACCGTTCAGCCCCCGGGAGCTGGTGGCCCGCATCCGCGCCATGTTGCGCCGACCCCGGAAGGCACCGGCGTACGAGACACCGCCACCCGGGCCGGGCGGGGATGAGGCTCCGCCGCGGGTCTTCGGGGCACTGAGAATCGACGTCGCGGGCCGGGAGGTTCATCTCGACGGAGACCCGGTGATGTTGACCCGCACCGAGTTCGATGTGCTGGCGGCGCTGTCGTCCCGGCCGGGTATGGCATTTAGCCGACGCCAGTTGATCGAGGCCGTGTGGGAAGAGTCCTGGGTCGGGAACGAGCACCTCGTCGACGTACATGTCGGTCATTTGCGCCGCAAGCTCGGCGACGACCCCGCCGCGCCCCGGTACGTCACCACCGTCCGCGGCATCGGGTACCGGATGGGGACCGGGCAATGACCTCGCATCGGGACCGACCCCGCACCCTCGCCCCAGTTCCGGTGCGCAGCCGCGGCCCCGGCCTCGGCGCGCGGCTGCTGCTGGCGCAATCGCTGGTGCTGGTTGCGGGCGCCGCCACCTGCTGGGTGGTCGCGGTGTTCGCGGGCCCCCCGCTCTTCCGCGAGCATCTGCACCGTGCCGGGGTGCCGGCCTCGTCCGACGAGCAATTCCACGCCGAGCAGGCGTACCGCTCCGCCACAGCCATTTCCCTGGCGGTCGCACTCGGGGTGGCCTCCCTGGCCGCGTTGGTGGTGACCTGGTATTTCAGTCGGCGCCTGCAGCGGTCCGTGACCGAGGTGTCCTCCGCGGCGACCGCGGTGGCCGACGGGCGCTACGACATCCGGGTCACTCCCCCGCACCTGGGGGACGATTTCGACGCACTCGCCGAGGCGTTCAACCGGATGGCCGCGGGGCTCGAATCGGTCGAGACCACCCGCCGCCAACTGCTCGGTGACTTCGCCCACGAGATCCGCACCCCGGTGTCGGTGCTCGAGGCGTACATGGAGGCCCTCGAGGACGAGGTCGAGACATTGGATGCCGACACGATCACGATGCTGCGCGATCAGACCCGCAGGCTGGTCCGTTTCTCGGACGACGTCAGCGCACTCTCCCATGCGGAAGAGAGCCGGACCTCGATCGAGCCCACCTCGGTGGACCCCGCCGCGCTGATCTCCACCACCCTGACCGCCGCGGCGGACCGCTACGCAGCGAAGCAGGTGGCACTGACCTCTCGAGTTCCTGCGCACCTTCCCCGCCTGTGGGCCGACCCGGAGCGGCTCGGGCAGGTGCTGGGCAACCTGCTCGACAACGCCTTGCGTCACACCCCCGGCGGCGGTCGGGTGGAGGTGACCGCGGAACAGCGACCCGAGCTGCTGGTGATCGAGGTGACCGACACCGGCGACGGAATCGCCGCCGAACACCTCCCGCATCTGTTCGAGCGGTTCTACCGTGTCGATGCGGCACGCGACCGCGAACACGGCGGAGCCGGGATCGGACTGGCGATCGCCAAGGCCCTCGTCGAAGCGCAGCGCGGTCACATCACCGCCCGCAGTGACGGCCCCGGAACCGGCAGTACCTTCACCATCACCTTTCCGCGGCGCCGGGATCAGCGATGAGGAAGTACTCGGTGACGGCGATCGCCCGGCACCGGCTCGCGCACGCCCGCAGCGCTCCGAGCGGACGGAGCGCGGAAACGGTCTACGGTGGTCACGAGCACCGGCTGCGCCAGACTCTCATCGCACTCACCGCGGGCCGGCGATTAGCCGATGTTCCCATTCACGGCGAGGCCACCGTGTACATCATGTGCGGTCGGGTCCGGTTGACCTGCGGTGACAGCCACGACGATGCGGTGGCGGGTGATCTGGTGACGATCCCCGCGGCGCATCCTCCCCGGGTCGAGGCGCTGGTCGAGTCCGTCCTCGTGCTCACCGTCGCGAAACCTTCCTGACGCCCCCGGGGAGGGCGCGCGCTGAAGTGGATCAGGGCCGGTGGGGTGGCCAGGGAGTAGCCGGCCTCGTCGCCGGCGTGACGTATCTGCTCCCCATGTGGACGAGAAAGAGCCGAACGGCCTATTCGATCAGGTGACGAAGAACCTGCGCACTCGCACGCGAAGGCAATTTCCACGCCCAGGCACCCGGGTATTTGGCAGCCTGCGGGTGCGGATCGGCGTGGTCGGCGTGGTCGGCGTGGTCGGCGTGGTCGGCGTGGACACCCGACACACATCGAGCCGCTGTTGGGCCCCGTGAACCTTTGGCCTTCACGGTTGCGCCGTGGGCGCCGTGGGGGACTTCTACTTGGCTGCAGGCGTTTCCTGTCCTGGTCGGACGATCAGGACCGGGCAGGTGGCGTGGTGGACGAGCTGGGTGGAGACCGACCCGAGAAGCAGCCCGGTGAACCCTCCCCGGCCGCGGGAGCCGACGACAAGCAGGTCCGCATCCTGGGCGGCTTCTAGCAGAACGGAGGCGGGAGGCCCCTGGAGGACCTCTCCGCTGATACGGACGTCCTCGGTGGGAACACCTTTCAATGCATTGCTCTGGGTCTCTTGTGCGACGCGCTCGAATGATTGGTGCTCCCAGATCAGTCCGTCCATGCCGGTCGCCGCGGTCGGAAACTGCCACCCGGTCACCACCCGTACCTGTCCGCGTCGCAGACGCGCTTCGGTCACCGCCCACTCGAGGGCCATCAACGACTGGGCCGACCCGTCCACGCCCACCACGACCTGAAATATGTCGTTGCTGCTCACGAGCTGCGCCTTTCCTCGGTTCTGAGTGACGTTGATGTGCTCACGCGTCGAGGTCACCGAGTTCCTGATTGGACAAGGAGCCTGCCGGAGCTGCTGATTCGGGTAGGGCGTCCATTGCGCTCTTCGTCGTCGACGAATAGTTTGCTTGAGCGGTCACCGCTCACCGCTGACCTGTCGGTGTGGGTTCGGGCGCCGGCCGGGGCGCGGCCGGGTGTGGTTCGGGCGGGGCGGGCAGCTTGAGTCGTTTGAGCATCAGGGCGTTGACCGCGACGATGAGGCTCGAGCCGGACATCGACAGGGCGGCGATCTCCGGGCGCAGCACCAGGCCCAGTGAGGGTTCGAAGACGCCGGCGGCGATCGGTAGGGCGATGACGTTGTAGCCGACGGCCCAGCCGAGGTTCTGCCGCATCTTGCGCAGCGTGCCTCGCCCGATGCGCAGGGCGATGGGAACGTCGAGCGGGTCCGAGCGCATCAGCACCAGGTCGGCGGTTTCGATCGCGACGTCGGTGCCGGCACCGATGGCGATGCCGAGGTCGGCTTGGGCCAGGGCGGGGGCGTCGTTGACGCCGTCGCCGACCATGGCGACCTTCTTGCCGGCACGCTGCAGTTCGGCGATCTTGGCGGCCTTGTCGCCGGGGAGTACTTCGGCGATGACGGTGTCGATGCCCAGCTGCCCGGCTATGCGCGCGGCGGTGGCCTGGTTGTCGCCGCTGAGCATGACCACCTCGACGCCCAGGTCGTGGAGGGCGGACACCGCGTCGGCGGAGGTTTCCCGGGCGGCATCGGCCAGCGCGATCACCCCGGCCCCGCGGCCGTCGACGGCCACCAGCACCGCGGTACGCCCGGTCGAGGCCAGCGAGTCTCGCCGGTCCATCAGGACACCGAAATCGACGTCCTCGGCGACCATGAGCTTGCGGTTGCCGACCGCGACCCGGCGGCCCTGCACCTCGGCGGTGGCACCCTGCCCGGGCACGCTCGAGAACTCGGCCAGCGGCAGTTGCGGGATCGCGCGTTCGGCGGTGTAGCGGACGATCGCGCCGGCCAGCGGGTGCTCGGATTCGCGTTCGACCGCGGCGACGAGGGCGAGGAGCTCGTCCTCGCCGATACCGTCGGCGACCACGTCGGTGACCTCCGGCTCGCCCTTGGTCAGGGTGCCGGTCTTGTCCATCACCACGGTGTCGATGCGCGCCGAGGTTTCCAGTGCGGTGGCGTTCTTGAACAGCACCCCCCGCTGGGCGCCGAGGCCGGTGCCGACCATGATCGCTGTCGGGGTGGCCAGGCCCAGCGCGTCGGGACAGGTGATGACCACGACGGTGATCGCGAACAGCAGTGCCATCTGCACGCTCTCCCCCGCCAGGAGCCACACCAAGAATGTGCCGGTGCCGCCGATCAGGGCGACCAGGACCAGCCAGAACGCGGCCCGGTCGGCGAGTCTCTGCCCGGGTGCCTTGGAGTTCTGGGCCTCCTGGACCAGGGCGACGATCTGGGCGAGAACGGTGTCGGAGCCGACCTTGGTCGCGCGGGCCCGCAGGGTGCCGGTGGTGTTGATCGAGGCGCCGATCACCTCCGATCCGGGTGTCTTGGTCACCGGCAGACTCTCGCCGGTGACCATGGACTCGTCGACCTCCGAGCTTCCGTCCTCGACCGTGCCGTCGACCGGGATCTTCGCGCCCGGGCGGATGAGCAGCAGATCTCCGGCCATGACCTCGGCGGTGGGGATCTCGACCGGTTCCCCGTCGCGCAGCACCAGCGCCATCGGCGGGGCCAGTTCGAGCAGGGTACGGATCGCGTCGTTGGCGCCGCCGCGGGCGCGCATCTCGAACCAGTGCCCGAGCAGCACGAACGCGGTCAGCACCGTGGCGGCCTCGTAGAACACCTCACCGCCGCCGGTGAAGGTGATGGCGGCGCTGTAGAGCCATCCCGTTCCGACGGCCACCGCGACCAGGACCATCATGTCCAGCGTCCGCGCTCTCAATGCCCGGTAGGCGCCGTCGAAGAAGATCCAGGCCGAGTAGAAGATCACCGGGATCGACAGGATGAAGGAGAAGACGTCGTCGCGCAGACCGAACGGTGCGGCCACCGTGAATCCGAGGACGTCACGTCCGATCGGGGACCACAACAGGATCGGGATCGACAGCACCGCGGCAACCAGGAAGCGGTTGCGCATGTCCCGGACCATGTCGTCCATCGACATCCCCGTATGACCACCGCCGTGGCCCATCGTCTCCTGCGGCGACCGTCCATGTGCCTCATGTGCCTCATGTGCTGCCGGTGCGACGGGCGGCGGGGCGTGGTGGAGGTGTGCGGCCACCTCGGCCGGCTCGGACATCGGGTCGCATACGTGATCGGGCACCGCGCGTCCGGCGCAGTGATAGCCGCAGTCACGCACCCACTTCGACAGTTCGACCACCGACGTTTTCGCCGGGTCGTAGGTGACGGTGGCGGTCTGGTTGACGGCGTTCGCTTCGACGGAGGTGACCCCCGGGCGACGGCGCAGGGTGGCCTCGACGGACGCCGTCGAGCTCGCCCAGTTCAGTCCACCTACTTCGAGCACGGTGGTTCGGTTCATTCGTGGCACCTTTCCGTGGCACCTTTCGTTGTCGCGGCACCGAGCCGCCGGCAGACATCGGAACTGGGCGCCCCACCCTGGTGATCCACATCAATCACGATGTCCCCCCATCGAAAACATCATCGCCGCCATCATTCCCAGACATGCCAGCGCGAACACCACGCCCCCGATTCCCACCGTTCCGGTGACGATCAGCGCGACGGCGACAACCAGCATCGGAATACAACAGGCGATCATCATCCAACGGTGACGACTATGACCGCCGGCGCCCTGATCCTCGGGGTCGCTGCTGTCGCCGACGTAGGGCTCACGTCGATCCTCGTCCGTCATGGTGTTCCGCCCTTCAACGATGCCGGGACATGGCCCAGCCTCTGGTACAGCGGGCAATGGCCGGTCGACCCGGCCAGATCCAGTCCGGCGAGAATCAGCAACGCCGCCAACACCACGCCCCAGACCGAGGCTCCGCCCGCGATCACGAACACCCCGCCGGCCACGCCGATGATGATTCGGGCGATCCTCTCGGCCGGGTGACGTTGACATTCCACCTCTGTGTCATCACGGCTCCTCGAGGTCTGATGGACGGTGCGAAGATCCGGTTCACTCGATGCCACTGTCCGATCAGGTCCGAGCCTGCCTCCACCGGATATGGCTTGGCTAGTTGTTCGGTGAAGATTCGATGAAGAAGTCACGCGCAAAGACTCGAGTCGAGGCCCCTGTCGACGTGGATCGACCCCAGGTCCCCGCCGATGTGACGGAACCTCTATTTACCCATACTCCCTACGGGTATATACTTTCACATCGAACGCTCGCTCGAAGCGTTCGAGAAGGGTGAAGATCGATGACTGCCACCACATACACAGTCCAGGGAATGACCTGCGGGCACTGCGTGTCGACGGTGAAGGCTGCGGTCGGTTCCGTCCCCGGCGTGACCGGGGTGGAGGTGGACCTGCAGGCGGGTACCGTGACCGCTGCCGGTACATCGACCGATTCCGCTGTCACGGAGGCTATCTCGGAGGCAGGGTACGAAGTAGTCTCGACGGAACACGAGGCGACGGTCGGTCGCGCCCTGCCCCTGGCCGACAATGCGGGTGGCTGCCGCTGCGGTTGACGTACGACGGCGGCGAGGGGTCCCCCCGGCCAACGAGTGCTGCCTGCACTCTCCTCGGGTCGTGACCCGCCGATTCCTCAACTCAATACCGTGCCAGCGGCGAGCGCACTCGACCAGTCCTCTTCTTCAACGAATCTTCACAAAACCCTCACCGATTTGCGGGGGTTCGCCGCCGAAACTCGGCAACGAACCGACGCATAACGGTGAGGGCCCGCGGAAGGCTGCGGCCGACGCTGACTGCGCATGACCGTTCGAGTGCCCATCCCCGCGCACCGAGGGTGTCCAGCAGGGACCGCGCCGGTGCGA
Source organism: Rhodococcus sp. 4CII (assembly GCF_014256275.1). Classification (NCBI taxonomy): domain Bacteria; kingdom Bacillati; phylum Actinomycetota; class Actinomycetes; order Mycobacteriales; family Nocardiaceae; genus Rhodococcus; species Rhodococcus sp. 4CII. Next base: position 95,907 of record NZ_JACCFE010000001.1, on the reverse strand, counting down.
CCAGAACTCAATCCAGGGGCATTCGACGAGATCGCTGCACCGCCCAGCCAGATACAGGACTCGTCTATGCACAGACGGTGATGCACGTTCGTGAACGTCTCGAATCAGGCAAGACCGTGAGGAGGCGTGCGGTGGAGGCACAGTCTTGCATTTCAGGTCTCCCTCAGGGGTTCCGAGGTTCGGTGCTGGTTCGTCATGATCGGGCCCACATCTACGTGCAGTGGCCACGATGACCGCTGGCACCGGTTCGGCGGGCGTAGCGGCGCTTCGGCGTGCGCCGAAGCCGTGGCGACTGTTGTGGATCACCGCCACGTGGGGAGCCTGTTTCGTGGCTATTCGCTGGGGCTTCGGGACTCGCCACTGGTGTGGTTCGCCGCCCTGCGCGCCTTGGTGGCAGGGGTGTGTCTGGTTTTGGTCGCCGAGATTCAGAGTCGGCCCAGGCCGCGTGGATTCCACGCCTGGTTACTGATCACGGCGTTGGGCCTAGTCAACGTGACGGTCGCGTTCGCCGCAATGTTCGCCGGAGTGTCAGGACTGGCGACCGGCACCGCAGCGGTGCTCGCCAACGCCCAACCATTGCTGATCTTGTTGCCGGCGTGGTGGTTGTACGGCGAAGCAGTGACCGTCCGGACGGCAGCGGCGTTAGCGGTCGGGTTCTCCGGCCTGTTGGTGGTGGGGGTGCCAGGGGGCGGTGGCAGCGGAGCGCTGTTGTCACTGCTTTCCGCGGCCGCGATCACGGGCGGCACGCTGCTGTCGCGGCGTCTTGCGGGTTTGGACGTGCTCTCGGCCAGCGGCTGGCATTTCGTGATCGGCGGAGTTGTGTTGGCGGTATGGGCGGCAATGGTCGAGGGCCCACCTGTAATCGACTGGACCCCCCCGGTTCGTTGCGGTATTGGCGTTTCTGTCATTGGTGGGGACGGCCGCCGCGTTCGTGGGCTGGTTCACCGAGACCAGGCACTGCCGGCTGGACGCGCTGAGCGCGTGGACATTCCTGGCGCCGGTTGTCGGAATTATATTGGGCTCCTTACTCTTTGGTGAACGGCCTACGGGATGGTCCGCAGCGGGTTTGCTCGCTGTACTGGCGTCGATGTGGATCGTTTTACGGCCACGTCCGGAGCGTTCGGGAACGTGACACGGTTGGCCGTGAGTCAGTAAGTTTCCGTCAGCGCGTCGCCGGTCGGACTGCTGGTCGTCGCCGGCGGGGCCGCAGCCACCTCGGTGCCCTGGTACTCGGTTCTCGTTCTGCCTGTCCTGCTCCGTGCGGGCATGTCGTTGTTCGACTGGCGTCGACGGCTCGCTGATGAACTTCGCCTATGGCTGGGCCTTCGCCCGGCCCGTCCGCAGGATCTACTACAACCTCGTGGTCACCGGACTATCGGTGGCCATCGCGATGCTGATCGGGGCTGGGAATCCCAATTGATCGCGTCGACGCCGCCCGCCGAATAGCGGCCCCGCACCCATCCTCGACTGCCCTGCAGGTTCGCACCATCACAAGGGCGCAAGCGTTCCGATGCGTGCTTCGATCGCGGCGTGGAAGTGCGGACAGGACGCGATGTCGTCGTGATCGCAGTCGAGCGCGCAGTCGATCAGGGCGAGCGAGGCCTGCGCCTGCGCGATCCGCACCGCCAGGGCATCGCGGTGTCGCCCGAGAATGGCTTTGCGCCGGACCGGGTCGTCGGTGTCGAACATCTCCCGGATGTCATCGAGACCGAAACCGGCCTCCTTCGCGCGCAAGATCATCGCCACCGCGTACACATCCGACTTCTCGTATCGGCGGCGCGAGCCGCCTTCTCTCGCCGGGTGCAGCAACCCCACCGATTCCCAATGGCGCAGTACGTGCGTGGCGAGCCCGAACCGCTCGGCGACCTCACCGATACTCCACTGGCCGGCATCCTCGCTTGACTTCATGTCAACATGAAGTCGCACGCTGGCTGTCATGTCAACCACCAACACTTCCACCGACACCGACACCGAGGCGCTCGTCGCGCTCCTCGACATCATCGACAACTACCCCGGTGCCGCGGCGCTGCGGGCACGATCGATCGAACTGCTGGCCGCCCCGCCAGGGGCTACGGTCCTCGACGTGGGCTGCGGCGCCGGCCGCGCCGTCGCCGAGATGACCGAGCAGGGATGGGATGGTCTCGGGATCGACCTGGACGAGCACATGCTGGCCATCGCCCGCAGGCGGTGGCCCGACAGCCGATTCGAGAAAGCGGATGCAGCCGAGCTTCCGCTCGCCGACCACTCGGTGCGGGGATACCGGGCGGAGAAGGTCTTTCACGACATCGCCGATCCCAGCTCGGCGCTCACCGAGGGGCACCGGGTGCTGGCCCCGGGCGGGCGCATCGTCCTGATCGGGCAGGACTGGGACGGGTTCTTCATCGACTCCGACCATCCCGAGCTCACGCGCACCATCGTCCACGCGCGCGCCGACACCGTCGCCGCGCCGCGGGCGGCCCGCCGCTACCGCAACCTCCTCCTCGACACCGGCTTCACCGACGCCCAGATCGAAGTTCACACCGGTGTGTTCACCGACCACACGCTGCTGCCGATGCTCACCGGCATCGCCCACGCCGCCGCCGCGGCCGGCGCGATCACGTCCGAGGAAGCCGAGGACTGGATCGGTGACCAGACGCGCCGCAGGCAGGCGGACCGGGGTTTCGTGGCGATTCCGCTGTTTCTCGCGCACGCCGACCGGCCCTGAGACCCGCGCGCCCCACCGGCGGTGGGGGTGCGGAGATCGCGGTCAGCGCTGCGGCCGCAGTCCGGCCAGGATGATCGCGACGAGCCGGTGCACGGCGGCGGGTGAGTCGAGTCCTTCGGCCGCGGTGACCGCGTGCAGCACGTACCAGGTCAGCTCATCGGCGGTGGCGTCGTCGCGGACCTCGCCCCTCTCCGCCGCGGCGGTGAGCAGGTCGCGGACGAACGCGTGCAAATGTTGCTGTGCGCGGGCCACGTGGTCGCCGCGGTGCAGCCCCGCCGCGATCGCACCGGTGTGGTGATGCGCGAGGATCTGCGCGTACGCCTCGAGCACCGCCGCCAGGCGGGCGCCGGGGCCGGCGGTGTGGTCGCGGACCTCGGCGAGATGGTGCAGGTGGCCGGCGATCTGGCGCTCGTGCCAGGCGGTGAGGATGGCGTCGACGTCGGGGAAGTACTTGTACAGGGTGGCTCGCCCGATCCCGGTGCGCTCGGCGATCTTCGACATGGTCACCGCCGCGAGCCCGGATTCGGCCACCACTGCCGCGGCGGCGTCCATGGTCGCCTCTCGCACCGCCTGGCGATGCGAGGCGATGGTCTCGTTCCACAGCTTGGGCACCCTCGAAGTATACGCAACGCCGCGCTCTCGACAGTATGCCTTGGTATGTGACAGTGTGTATCACAAAAGTTGTCTTGTGTATGAGGGAGCTGCCGCCGATGACCGATCCCACTCCCACCCCGCCGCCCCCGCACCGCGGAGCCGGCGGCAGCCCCGAGCACCGGACGCCGCGCTGGGTGAAGGTGGTCGGCATCGTCGTCGGCCTGCTGCTCGTGCTGGTCGTCGCCGTGATGCTGTTCGGTAGCGGCAACCACGGTCCGGGCCGGCACATGTCCGCCCCCGCCACCGTGGTGCACCCGGCGACCGGCTTCGACGCCGGCCGCACCCTGCCGGAGGCGCCGACCGGGCCGATCGCACTGTGACGATGTCGCCGACGGTGCGCACGCTCGCGCGGACCGTGCACATCGGGGCCTCGGCGGGCTGGCTCGGCGCCATCGTCACGTACCTGGTGGTGGCCGCGGCCACGCTGATCAGCTCCGATCCGGACCAGGTGCGCGGGGGCTATCAGGTGATGGCGATGCTCGCCGACGCGGTGCTGCTGCCGTTGGCGCTGGCCTCGCTGGTCACCGGGTTGATCTGCTCGCTCGGCACAGCGTGGGGCTTGCTGCGCCATTACTGGGTGCTGTTGAAGCTGCTGCTGAACCTGGCCGCCACCGTGGTCCTGGTGCTCTACACCCGCTCGATCGAGTACGCCGCGACCGTCGCGGCGCAGCCGAGCTGGTCGCAGGCCGACCGGGCCGTCCTGGCGGACCCGACCCATCTGGTGCATGCCACCGCCGCCCTGGTCGTGGTGCTCGCCGCGCTGGTGCTGGCGGTGTACAAGCCGCGCGGGGTCACCGCATACGGGCACCGGAAGGCGCTGCGGAGCCGGGCGGCGCCCAGTATGTCGTCGTAGGTCGCGGCCGGTGGCGGTTACTCGGCGCGGGTTTCGAGTAGTGCCTTGAGGTTTCGCAGGTTGGCGGCGAAGTCCCGCCGCAGGCTCGCGGCGACCACCCGGTCAGCGAGGGCGAACAGCCCCTTCTGCTCCATCCGCATGTGGCAGCTCAGCCGGGTTCCCTCGGTGGTCTCCTCGGTTCGGTACGACACCTCGAAGCGGCTCGGTCCGGACGCACCGGTGAACGTGATCTCCGCGTTCGGCTCGAAGTGGGCGTATTCGTTGATCAGGTCCAGCTTCCGACCCAGAAACTTGCGGACGACAACATGTTTGGTGCCCACCCCGGGCGGACCGTCGGTGACCCGGCGGACCTGTTCGAGTCCGTTCTGCCAGCGGGGCGCGTTGGTCTGGTCGGCGACGAAGTCGAAGACCTCCCCGATGGGGCATTCGATGACGATGCTGCCCTCGACGTCGATCACACCGACCACCGTCCCTTCCGCTCCACCGCTGCGGTTCGACTGCAGGAGGCGCCTACCGCCGATTGTCCCTCCGGCTGCCGAAACGGGGAAAGAGCAGCAGATCAGTCGAGTCCGACGATGGAGGCGCCGCGCTTGGCCAGCCACTTGATCGGGTCCACGATTTCCCCGTCCGAGTCTTCGATTTCGAAGTGCAGGTGCGGGCCGGTCGACTGGCCGCGGTTGCCGACGGTGGCGATCTGCTGTCCGGCCTTGACCCGCTGCCCCACCTCGACCAGGTTTTCGTTGTTGTGCCCGTAGGTGGTGATGGTGCCGTCGTCATGCCGGATCCGGACCCACAATCCGAAGCCTTGGGCGGGGCCGGCGTCGATGACTTCACCGTCGGCGACGGCGACGATCGGCGCGCCGAGTGTATTCGCGATGTCGATGCCCTCGTGTCCGCGTCCATCCCCCATGGTGGAGGTGACGGTGCCCGCACTGGGTGCCACGAACTCCTTGGTGCCGGGGCGATTCCAGGTGCGGGGCTGCTGCGGAGCCGTCGTCGCGGCGTCCTCGGTCTCTTCTTCACCGATCTCTTCACCGGTCGCGTCGTCGGCGGTGTCCGGGGTGCCGGTGCCGTCGTGGGTGCCGGTGCCGTCCGCGGGTGCGGTGGCGCCGTCGCCGGTGTCCGCCTCGGGTGAGGGGGCCTCGGTGCCCTCGGGGTGGTCGGTGTGCTCGCTCTGCGGATCGGCGGCCGTCTCGGTCTCACCGGTTCCGGTGACCTCCTCCCCGTCCGGGCTCGGAGCGCTGGCCTCGGCGGGCGCCGATTCCTCGGCCGGGTCGGTGGTGTGGTCGAAGATGCCGGGGCCGGAGGATTCGGAGACGTCGCCGAGTTCGAGTGCGGCGAGCAGTCTGGGGGCGATACCGCCGTCGACGGCGCCGAGCTCGTCGGCGCAGACGCCGAGCACATCGGCGGCGGCGGACCCGGTCGCGGACAATCCGCTCAGGCATCCGGCCAGCAGGTGCTGAGCCTCGAAGGCGTCGGCGAGCGAGCCGTTGGCCTCGGCGTTCCTCAGGCTGGCGGCCGCGATGTTCGCGACGGTCTGCCAGCGGCTGGGATCGACCACCACCACGTCCGGCTGGGACGCGTCGGCGACCATGGTGACCGCGTCGGCCAGCGCCGCGGCCAGCGCGGACGGCGACTCCGCGTGGCCGGGATGGGCGGCCGAGGCGGGCGGGGCGGCGATGACCATCACGGCCGCCGCCGTCGAGGCACCCAGCGCCAGGGTGGGCAGTCTTCTCGTGCAGGCGGTCAGCGTTGCTGTGGTGATGCCGCGCATCGCAGGTCCCTTCTGAGCAGTCACGCCGCGTATTCGGCGGTGAGGCAAACAAACGGACCGGCGCGACAAGTCAAGACGACACGCCGTAACGCTAATACACTTCCTTCACTTCTGTGCCGCTATTCACTTGTTTCCCATCGCTCCCACCGAGTCAGATGGGGAGGACGACGGCGGTGACGAATTCGTCGCGGATCCAGGCGACGAACACATCCCACGCCCCGGTGAGCAGGGCGAGTCCGACCACGACGAGGGTCAGGCCCCCGATGATCTGGAGGGTGCGCGAGTGCCGCCGCAGCCAGCCGACACCGCGGACGGCGGCGGTCGAGCCGAAGGCGAGCAGGATGAACGGCACTCCCAGGCCGAGGCAATAGGCGACGATCAGGGTGACGCCGCGGGCGGCGGTGGCGCCCTCGGTGCCGGCACTGACCGAGAGGACGCCGGCGAGGGTGGGACCCAGGCAGGGGGTCCAGCCCAGCCCGAACACGGCCCCGAGCAGTGGGGCGCCGGCGAGGTGCCCTACCCGGCGAGGCCGGGGGCGGGTGTCCCTTTGCAGGGCCGGGATGAGGCCGAGGAAGGCCAGTCCCATCACGATGGTGATCACGCCGCCGAGCTGTTGGAGCAGTTCCCGGTTGAGTTGGAGCATGCTGATCGCTCCGAACACCGAGGCGGTGGCGAGGACGAAGACGACGGTGAACCCGGCGACGAACAGGATCGCGGCGCCGGTGACCCGCCATCGGGTGGCCGTGCGCACCCCGGTCCCGCCGCCGGGAACTGCTTCGGTTTCGGCGCCGGTGAGCCCGGCGAGATACGACAGGTAACCGGGGACGAGGGGGATGCAGCACGGGGAGGCGAAGGAGATCAGCCCGGCCAGCGCGGCGGCGCCGAGCGCCAGCAGCATCGGGCCGGTGGCGGCGGCGGTCTGGAAGCTCGATCCGAGCTCCTGGGCGAGCACGGTCATGTCGGTGCTCCCGGCTCGGCCGCGACGCGTTCGATGACCGGTTGCAGGTCCTCGGTGAGCAGGGCGCGCAGGAACACCGCGGCCACCCGGTGGTGGCGGTCGAGGACGAGGGTGGAGGGGATGACGCTGGTGGGATAGCTGCCACCGAGGGCGAGCAGGGTGCGCATGGGTGGGTCGTAGAGGGAGGGGTAGGTGACGGCGTTGTCGGTGACGAAGTCCTGCGCCTTGTCGCGCTGCGGGTCGCGGACGTTGATGCCGAGGAACGCCACCCCGAGGTCCGCGGTGGCGGTGTAGGCGCGTTCGAGGTCGTCGGCCTCGCTGCGGCAGGGGGCGCACCATTGGCCCCACAGGTTGATCACCACGACCTTGCCGGTGTAGTCCGACAGCGACACCGGTTGGTCGGTCATCAGGTCCGGGCCGGACAGGGCACCGATGGTGCCCCGGGTCTGGGGTGGGTCGTAGAAGATGTCCGTCTGCCCTCCCGGAGCGACGAAGTCGAACGTGCCGCCCTGGGCGACGGCGTCCGCGCCGGTGCTACAGCCGGCCGCGGTGAGTAGAGCTGCGCAGACGGCGGCGAGGACCGCTCTTCGGCGGACCGTGCGTCGCTGCGGCTTCGGTGTGGTCATGGCATCAAGTCGCTGACGGCTCGGTGGATCTGGGCGGGATCGTCGAAGGTCGCCGGCGTGGTGATGCGCGCAATCGAGCCATCCGGGCGCAACAGGAAGCTCAGCGGCAGCACCGGCGGCGCTGCGAGAGAAGCGCGGATGGCGGCGGCATCGGTGTCACCGAAGGACGGATAGTGCGCTCCCAATTCGGTGAGCAGCGCGAGTGCGGCGGTGGAACTGTCTTCGACATCGATGCCGACCACACGGATCGCGTCCGGGGTGTGTGCGTAGGCCTCGAGGGCGGGGATCTCCTCCCGGCAGGGCCCACACCAGGAGGCCCACACATTGATCAAGGTCGGCTCGCCGCTCAGGGCGGCACCGAGATCGACCTCAGCGGGCGATCCGAGGCAGCGGGCGGTGATTCCTCCCAGCGCTCCGGCGTCGGCGGTCTCCGACACGGCCCCTGTCTTTGCGGTCGGACACGGCTGTAGCGCTGCTGCGGCGGCGAGTCGGCCCAGTTCGGCCTGGTCGCTTCCGCGGCCCGTCGCGATTGCGGTGGCCCGCCCGGCGGAGGGGTCGTCATCGTTTTGTCGCGGCCAGAGCGCGACGATCAACACAACGATCACCGCCAGAACCGGCACAAGCCAGCGGACTCCGACCGGCAGGGGGCGGCTCATCTCGTGGTTCTCTGAACCCGGAGGACTCTCAATCGATTACGAGGGCATCATCATCGAGCACATGTCGCACATCTGGCACATCTGGCCGCTCATCATCATCATCTGACAGTCCCACCACGCCTGCAGGTTGCTCATCATGTCCAGCATCGTTTCCACTCCTTTGCGTCGATTCGCATCAGTTTCCGAAATCAATATACGTACTACGTACGTAGATAGTAGATAAGGGGTGTTCTGTGATGTCCCCGCAGGTGGGCGCGCGACGGAGGCGCGGGAACCCAGCCGGGACGTCGTACGCTGGGACGACGAAGACGGTGGGAGGGCGCGATGCGGGTGCGCGGGTTCGGAGAACTCGAAGCGGTAGTGATGGAACGGCTGTGGGATCGAGAGGGATCGACCACGGTTCGTGAGGTGTTCGACGACATGGCCCGGGGCCGCGAGATCGCCTACACCACCGTGATGTCGACGATGGACAACCTGCACCGCAAGGGATGGCTCGAGCGCGAGCGCAGCGGCAAGGCATTCCGGTACTGGCCCACCCTGACCCGGGAAGAGCACAGCGCCCGGCTGATGCGGGAGGCCTTCCACTCCGGCGGCCGCTCCGATGTGGTCTTGACCCACTTCTTCGAGCAGATGAGCGAGGAGGAGGCCGTCGGCCTTCGGATGGCTTTGCAACGGATGGCCACGGACGAGGACGCCGCCCGATGATGAGCGCGGCGGCGTGTTTCCTGCTGTTCAGTGGGCTCGTTGCCGTCCTCGGCCCGCCGGTGCTGCGGCGCCTCACCCATGGCGGCCTCGCCCCGTGTCTGGGCGTGATCGCCTGGTCGGCGGCCACCGCCAGCGTGGTGCTCTCGTGGTCGATGGCCGCACTGCTGCTTGTTCTCGACATTCCGCGGTATCGGACTGGTCCCGGCGGGTCGTTGCTCGGGGCCTGCCTTGCTCGCCTGCAGGCGAGCATCGGCGGCGCCGACACCGCATTCGAGGTGGCCGGTGTCGCGGCGGCCACGGCAGTGGTGTCGATCACCGTGTGGATCACCGGCCGACTCGCCGTCGGGCTGATGCGGCTGCGGATCCGCACCCACGGTCACGCCCGCCGGGCCCGCCTCATCGGCCACCGGGTGCGCGGCGTGGACGCCGTGGTCATCGACAACGCCGAGCGCGCCGCCTACTGCGCCGCCGGGCGACCGCACGCCGTGGTGATCACCACCGCCGCCCTCGCTGCCCTCGATGCCCGGCAGGTCCAGGCAGTCCTCGCCCACGAACGCGCCCATCTGGCCGGGCACCACGCACAGATCCTGGCCGTGCTGCGTGTGCTCGCCGCCTCGCTTCCCGGGATGACCCTGTTCACCGCCGGTGCGGTGGAGGTCGGCCGCCTGCTGGAGATGTGCGCGGACGACTCCGCGGCCCGCGTACATGGCTCGAGTACCCTGCTCTCGGGGCTGATCGCGTTGTGCGCTCCGGCCCAGGTCCCCGACGGCGCCCTCGGCGCCGGCAACATCGCCCTGCTGGACCGGGCCGGACGACTGGCATCCCCGCCGCGGCCGGCCGAGAAGGTGCGGGTGCGCCTGCTGACGGCGGCCGTGGTGGCCGCGGTGACCGTCACCCCGCTCGCCCTGGCCGCGCTCGAGGTGACCGGAACCATGTGGTGCCTGCCGATGACTTCTTGACCAGCGGATATCACCCCCGGTGGGCCCTGGTAGCCGCTGGCCAACTGGACCGCTGCCCAGGTAAGCGCTGCTACAGTCGGGAAATTGTGACGGCCCTTGCGATACGCCCCCCGCGTATACGGACGGTTATTGCGGTCGCCGCTGCCCTCTATCTGCTCGCCCACACGATCGCCCAGTGCGGGATCTTTTTGGCACACGATCACCAGGGCGAAGACGTACACGTCTCCTCCTCCACGACCTCGATGCCGGCCGAGGAATCGGCGCCCGGGCACGCGCACATCGACGATGGATCGACCCACCTGTCGCACGAGGCGCACAGCGTCGTCGCCATGCCCCGCTCCGACAATCCGCTCCGCCCGCTGACCGTCGCCGCGGTCGTCGCGATCGCCCTGGCCGTGGTGCTGGTGCTGATGTCGGCGCCGCTGATCCCGCGGGCCCCGCCGGATCTGCCCGTTCCCATCCGGCACGGCCGGACCGTCTTGAACGAACTCTGTATCAACAGGTGCTGATCGGCAGCCCGCAGGCCATCTGAGGACTTTGGTCCTCGTGGCCCAGCTCGTGCTGCCCATCACTCACTTACTGCGCTGTCGCAGTCACATACAGGGATTACTCGTCATGAACAGTGCTGTTCCCTCCACGCTCGTTCCGCCGTCCTCCGCGCACCTGCTGACCACCGCCAACCGTTGCCCGCAGCCGAGCACCATGGTCGGCAACACCCCCGTCCTGTGGATCGGGGAACCCTTCGCCGATGCCGGGCGGGGTTTCTGGGCGAAACTCGAAGGCAGCAACCCCGGCGGGATGAAAGACCGCCCCGCCCTGCACATGGTCGAGAAAGCCAAGGCGCGCGGCGACCTCGCACCCGGGGCGATGATCATCGAATCCACCAGCGGAACCCTCGGCCTGGGTCTGGCGTTGGCCGGGATCACCCACCACCATCCCGTCACCCTCGTCACCGACCCCGGCCTGGAACCGATCGTGCACAACATGCTCGCGGCCTATGGTGCCCACGTCGAGCTGGTCACCGCCCCGCACCCCACCGGCGGCTGGCAACAGGCCCGGCGGGAGAAGGTCCGCGAACTCCTGGGCACCCATCCGGGGTCGTGGTGCCCGGATCAGTACACCAACCCGGACAACGTCGACGCGTACGAGTCACTCGCCCTCGAGCTGATCGCCCAGCTCGGCCGCGTCGACACGCTGGTCTGCTCGGTGGGCACCGGCGGACATTCCGCCGGCGTCGCCCGGGTGCTGCGACAGTTCTGCCCCGACCTGAAACTGGTCGGCGTCGACACCATCGGATCGACCATCTTCGGGCAACCCGCCAGTACCCGGCTCATGCGCGGGCTGGGCTCGAGCATCTACCCGGACAACATCGACTACCCCGCCTTCGACGAGGTGCACTGGGTGGCTCCACACGAGGCGGTCTGGTCCTGCCGCACGCTGGCGGCCACCCACCATGCCAGCGGCGGCTGGAGTGTCGGTGCCGTCGCCCTGACCGCCGGTTGGATCGCCCGCACCAGCGCCCCGGAGACCCGCGTCGCCGCGATCTTCCCCGACAGCCCGCAGCGTTACTTCGACACCATCTACAACGACGACTACTGCGCCGAGCACGGCCTGCTCGACGCACCCCCGCCGACCGATCCGGCCACCATCGACCACCCGACCGACCACGTCGTGAAATCCTGGACCCGGTGCGCCACCGTGGTCGATCCCACGGAGAGCGTTTCATGAAGAACCTTTTGATCCAGTTCCGCAGCTTCGACCGACCCAGCCAGGTGCTGATGGTCAACCAGTTCTCCATCAACGTGGGCTTCTACATGCTGATGCCGTATCTGGCGGGGTACCTGGCCGGACCCCTGGGACTGGCGGCGTGGGCGGTCGGGTTGGTGCTGGGCATGCGGAACTTCTCCCAGCAGGGGATGTTCCTGCTGGGCGGCACCCTCGCCGACCGGCTCGGGTACAAGCCGCTCATCGTCGCCGGCTGCCTGCTGCGGGTCGCCGGGTTCGTCCTGCTCGCGGCCGTGGAATCGCTGCCGGCGATCCTGCTCGCCTCGGTCGCCACCGGGTTCGCCGGGGCGCTGTTCAACCCGGCTGTGCGGGCGTATCTGGCCGCCGACGCCGGGCCCAGGCGGGTCGAGGCGTTCGCCACCTTCAACGTCTTCTATCAGGCCGGGATCTTGCTGGGCCCCCTGGTCGGGCTCGCCCTGACCACCCTCGATTTCCGAGTCACCTCGCTGGCGGCGGCCGCGGTCTTCGCCGTGCTGACGCTCGTGCAGATCTGGGCGCTGCCCGCTCATCGGGCCGACACCGCCGGCGCCAAGACGTCGGTGCTCGAGGATTGGCGGGTGGTGGTCGCCAACCGGCCCTTCGTCCTGTTCGCACTGGCGATGATCGGGTCCTACGTGCTCTCGTTCCAGATCTATCTGGCGCTGCCCCTGCAGGCGGCGGTGGTCGTCGGTGACGACCGGTCCGATACCGCCCTGGTGACCTCACTGTTCGTGGTGTCCGGGGTGGTGGCGATCGCCGGGCAGCTGCGGATCACCTCCTGGTTCTCCCGCCGGTGGGGTTCGGGACGCAGCCTGGTCGTCGGCATGGCCATCATGGCGGCGGCCTTCCTGCCGCTGATCGCGCTGCCCAGTCCGGCCGCGCTGGGAGGGTGGGCCGCCGGCGGCGCCCTGGTGCTCACCGCGGCCCTGTTGGCGGTCGGCACCGCCGCGGTATTTCCGTTCGAGATGGACACCGTCGTCGCCCTGTCCGGCGGCAAGCTGGTCGCCACCCACTACGGCTTCTACAACACGGTGGTCGGGGTCGGCATTCTGCTCGGCAACCTGGGCACCGGCGCCGTCTTCGGGATCCTGCGCGACGCGGATCTGGGGGCGCTGATCTGGGTGGCGTTGACCGTTGTCGGGGCGGTGTGCGTGACCGCCCTGTATCTGCTCGACCGGTCCGACCGGCTCACCCCACCCCCTGCCGAGAAGGCGGTGTCCGAGGACGACGAGGTACCCGCCGTCGGCTAGGTCCCGGTCAACGCGCTGGTCAGGTGCCCACCCCACCCCATCTACTATGTAACTACGTAGATCGGGTGGGGTTCTCGGGCGCACCCCCTTGGGCCGTGATCGGCGCCCGGAAGAGGAGTTGCGGATGATCGAGCAGTTTCCCGGCGGCACCCGCCTGTCGCGCCGGAACTTTCTGGTGCTGGCCGGTCTGGGGGCGGCCGCGACGGTGACCGCGTGCAGCACCGGCGGCACCGCACCGGCGACCACGTATGTCGGCCCCGACTCGACTGCCGTGAAGGCGGCGGAGCAGGTCCGCCGAACCAACATCGGGACCGGGAACACGGTCACGGCGTCGTTGAAAGCCGGTCCGACCCGGATCGATCTGGGCGGTGTCCAGGTCGACACCTGGGCCTACAACGACCGGATACCCGGCCGGGAAATCCGCCTGCGCCGCGGGGATGTGCTGCGCGCCGAGCTGACCAACGAACTCCCGGCCGAGTCCACCATCCACTGGCACGGCCTCGCGCTGCGCAATGACATGGACGGGGTACCCGGACTGACCCAGTCCGCCATCGCCCCGAACACCCCGTTCACCTACGAATTCCTCGCCCCCGACGCCGGGACCCACTGGTTCCATCCCCATGTCGGGATGCAATTGGACCGGGGCCTGTACGCGCCGGTCATCGTCGAAGATCCCGCCGAGGGCGCCGACTACGACCTTGAGGCCGTCCTGGTCCTCGACGACTGGCTCGATGGGGTGGCCGGACGCACCCCCGACCAGCAGCTGGACATCCTGCGCCGGGACGGGATGCCGATGAGCGGCATGGGAATGGACCACGGGGGCATGTCCGGCATGGGCGCCGCGACCGATCCCGCCAACCCGCTCGGTGCCGACACCGGGGACGTGGACTACCCCTACTACCTCATCAACGGCACCCTCGCCGCCGACCCGTTCTCGGTGCGGGCCCGGCCCGGGCAACGCGTGCGATTGCGGATCATCAACGCCGGGGCGGACACCCCGTTCCGCCTCGCGGTCGGGGGCCATCAACTGACCGTCACCCACAGCGACGGGTATCCGGTGCAGCCGGTCACCGGATCCTCGCTGCTGATCGGCATGGGCGAACGCTTCGATGCGATCGTCACTCTCGGCGACGGGGTCTTCCCCCTCGTCGCCTCCGCCGAGGGCAAGCAGGGCCAGGGTTTCGCCGTGATCCGCACCGGAGCCGGTGGACGACTCGACCCGGCCATCCGGCCTCCCGAGCTCGACGCACCCCCGATCACCGGCCTGGCGCTACGCGCCCGCGAGGAGGTCCGGCTCGACCGTCGGGCCCCGGACCGGGTGCACGAGCTGATGCTGGGCATGGACATGTCCGGGTACCGGTGGACGATCAACGGCGCCACCTACGACCAGCACACCCCGCTCGAGATCGCCCAGGGCCAGCGGGTGCGCTTGCGGTTTGTCAACCAGACCACGATGTTTCACCCCATGCACCTGCACGGGCACACCTTCCAGGTCGTCGACGACCAGGGCGCCGGCCCCCGCAAGGACACCACGTTGGTGCTGCCGAATCAGACCGTCGAGGTGGACCTCGACGCGGACAACCCGGGCCAGTGGCTGGTGCACTGCCACAACCTGTACCACGGCGAGGCCGGGATGATGACCACCCTGTCCTACACCGAATAGCCTCGGCCGCAAGAGCATCCGCCCGAGCGCACGGACGGGGCATCTGCCGCGGCCAACTCCCACTCTCATCCCACCGAGCACAGAACGAGACCCCTATGCCTGCTAATCGGATCGCCCGCACCCTATTTCCCACCGGGATCGCTGCGCTGCTCGTCCTCGCCGGCTGCTCCTCCGGGGCCGACGAGACCACGAAACCGGACGCCGCCGTCCCGGTGGTGGAGCTGCGTTCCGAACTGTCCCACCTGCACGGACTGCACGTCGGCGACGACGGCACCGTGCTCGCCGGCACCCACACCGGCCTGTTCACCATCGACACCTCCGGTGCGACATCCCGCGTCGGCGCCTCCGACGACGACTTCATGGGGCTGACCGGCGTACCGAACACCGACACCGTCTTCGCCTCCGGACACCCCAGCGCGTCCAGTTTCGCGGCCAACCCGCTGGGGCTGCGCAGCAGCACCGACGGCGGCACGAGCTGGATGGACCGATCCCTGGCGGGGCAGGTCGATTTCCATGCCCTGACCACGGACGGACGCCTTCTCGTCGGGTTCGACGGCACCGACGGGCTGCTCGTCTCCACCGACGGCGGCACCACCTGGACACCGGGCGCGAGGCTGGTCGCCGCCGCACTGGCGATCAACGCCAGCGGGGTGTGGGCGGTGACCCCGGCGGGTCTGGAACACAGCACCACCGCCGCCCGCACGTTCTCGCCCGTGCCGAACGCCCCCCGCCTGGTAATGATCGCCGGCGCCGGCGATGCGCTGTGGGGCGTCGACGGGGACGGATATGCCTGGCGCAGCAGAGACGGGCAGGACTGGCAGAAACGCTCCCTGGTCGGCACCGTCGACGCGCTGACCGCAGCAAATTACGACACCGCCTACGCCGCCACCTCCCGGTCGCTCTACACCCTGAACTGACCGACATGCCCACCGCCGCCCGCCCGCTGATCCGTGGCCTCGTCCTGCTGCTGGCCTTGGTCGCGCTCGCGGGCGCCGGGGCGGGGGTGGCCGGCGCCCATCCCACCCTGCTGTTCACCGATCCCAGAGCCGACACCGCGGTCTCCGCTCCCCCGCAGTCGATCACGTTGATGTTCAACGAACCGGTCACCCCCGGGGCGTCCGCGATCGTGGTGAGCGACAGCACCGGCCGCGCAGTGCCGATGGGTGGCGCCGAGACCGCCCGAGACGGGCGTGTGCTCACCGCCCGCCCGGCCGCGACCCTGGCGCCGGGCACCTACACCGTGCGCTGGCAGGTGACCGGCGCCGACGGGGACCTCATCGAGCAGGACTTCCGGTTCGCCGTCGGCCTCGCGTTGACCGGCGACGGCAGTGCGGCCGGCGGTCAGTCGACGTCCTGGACCGATGCCGCGCTGCGGTGGCTGCTGTTCCTCGGGCTCGCCGGCGCGCTCGGAGGCCTGGTCGCCGAGCGCGTCACCGCCACCGCCCGGCGAGAGAATCCGGCGCTTCCGGTGGTGCGGTCGTGGATAGTTGCAGCTTCCCTCGTGGGTTTGGGCGGTGTCCTCGGGCTCGGCGCGGCCCTGGCCGTATCCGCCGGCACGGTGAGTGTGCTGTGGCAGGGACGCCCGGGCCTGGTATTGCTCACCGAGGCCACAGGATTGATGCTGGCGGCCGTGTTGGCCTCGGCCGGTCGCCGGGTGTGGGCGGCGGCACCGTTGGTGCTGGTGGTCGCCGCGGAGGGGCTGCGCTCGCATGCCAATGTCGCGTCGCCCGGGTGGGGTGGAGCGCTGACCGCGATCCATCTGGCGGCCGCCGCGATCTGGGTGGGCGCACTGCTACACACGGTCCGAGCGGTGCTTGCCTGGTGGGGCGAGCGCGCCGCCGTGCGGTGGGTATTGGCGGGATACACCCGGCTGGCGGTGTGGACCTTCCTGATCGTGGTCGCCACCGGCACCGTCTCCGCCCTGCTGCTGATTCCGCTCGCCGCACTGTTTTCCACCACCTACGGCCAGGTGCTGGTGGTCAAGCTTGTGTTGGTCGCCGCCGCCTCCGGGTTGGCGCTCGCGGCGCGGCTGGCGCTGCACGCCCCGGAGCGAACAGCCGTGGTTCGGCCGAAGATTCGGGCCGAGAGCATCGTGTTGATCGCGGTGCTGGCGGTCAGCGCCACTCTGGTCTCCACCACCCCGGCCGGCACCTCTCCGCAACCGGGACCCCCGGCACCGCAGGGTCCGGTCCTGCCTCTGGGCGGGCTGGCCGGGCAGGTCGGGATCTCCGTCGCCGCCAGCGACGGGCAACTGGTGGTGCGCCTGTCCACCCCGCGACGCGGCGACTACTACGCCCCCGAACCGGACCAGGACTTCACCCTGACCGGGCGGATCGACACCGCGGCAGGCGATGACAGCGCACTGGCCCTGCGCGGATGCGGACCGGGCTGCTTCGTCGCCCCGGCCACCTGGCAGAGCGGGGACAACCTGCTCACCCTCGGTGCCGCGGCACAGGGCTGGCAGGGCGGCACGGTCAGCCTGCTCGTGCCCTGGCCCACCGAGCCCGGCGGCGACGACCTCGCCCGCGCCGTCGCCGCCACCCGCGCCGCGGGCGACCTGACGGTCTACGAAACCGTGACCAGCGACACCACCGGCCCAGTGCCCGAGCCACAGCGACTCGACCTGCCCGCCGACTTCTTCCTGGCGCAGGAACCGTATGCCGACGGCACCGCCCCGATCGCCGCCCGGCTGCCGCACCAGGGCGGCGTGCGGCTGGCGCTCGGCTACCCGGCCGCCGGAATGAACGTACTGCTCACCCTCGACGACGCCGGACGAATCAGCGAGGAAACCCTCACCGACACCAAACATCTCGTCACCCGCAGATTCCTCTACCCAGAGCCCGGTGCCCGATGACCGGGCTACGGGCCAGCGGGCGGCGATCGCATCGTCTCCGGATTCCCCGGGGCGGACATCCGACCGGTGGAGCCGCACCCCGCGACACCGACACCCGGTCCCGCCCTTCACCGCGGCGACCCCGACCCCAGTCAGTACCATCATGACTGTGAAAGCGCTGGGTACACCGACGATGCAGCACCTGCTGCGGGCGGCCGCTGTCGTGGCGGTGCTGTTCGGTGTCCTCCTCATGCATTCCTCCCCACTCCTCGACCATTCGGGCGGGCACGCCACCGAATCGGCGCACGATTCCGGTGGGCACGGCCACTCCCACGACGCGGCCGCGGCGCCGATGACCCTCGGTGATCTTCCCGCCGCGCTGGCCGGGACGGGCTGTGAGGGCAAGGACTGCAGCGACCACTCCGGCCTGCATCTGTGCATGGCCGTCGTGACGATCGCCGCAGCGTTGGTCCTCGCCCGGTGGTACGCCACCGCCACCACCAGCGAAGCCGCCGTACACAGTTCGCGGCCGCCGCTCCGCCACCGCGCCGGCCGGGCGCCGCCGTGGACCACTCCGACCCTCGCACAATTGTCGGTATTGCGGGTGTGACAGGTGACCCCACGTCAAGTGGGTCACCTACGCAGACGTGTGTTTTTCACGCCTGCTTCACCTTTCACACACCGACCTTTCGAGGAGCCCCATCCATGTGGTCTTTGCGTTCCCCCCGCGCCCGCTTCGTCCTGTCCGCCGCGGCCGTGTCCGGAGTCCTGGTTCTCGCCGGCTGCAGCGACAACAGCAGCGGCGGCGGACACGATATGAGCCAGATGTCGAACAACACCTCGGGCACAACCACCGCGGCGGTGGAGGCAAACGCCTTCAACAACGCCGACGTGATGTTCCTGCAGATGATGTACCCCCACCACGCCCAGGCCGTCGAGATGGCGAACATGGTCGAGGGCCGCTCCACCAATCCGCAGGTACTCGACCTCGCCAAAAATATTGCCGCAGCCCAGGGACCGGAAATGGAACAGATGACGGCGCTGCTCGCACAGCGGGGCATGGCTGTTCCCTCGACGGACGCCAGTGGCGGCATGAGTGGAATGAACCACGGCGGCACCAGCGCCCCGGCCAACGGCACCATGAGCGGGATGATGACCCCGGAGCAGATGACCGAGCTGGCCGGCAAGAGCGGCGCCGACTTCGACACCGCCTGGCTGAACATGATGATCGAACACCACACCGGTGCTATCGAGATGGCGCAGACCGAGCTGGCGGACGGAGAAAACGCCGACGCCAAGCAACTGGCCACCGACATCGTCGGCGCCCAGCAAGCGGAGATCACCACCATGACGGCACTGCTGCCACAGAACTAGTCCGGCGCGGGTGGGACCGCGCCCCTCGCGGTCCCACCCTTCCCCGCCGCCCACGCCCGGCGTGCACCCCCTTCTTCTTCTCGACCCCGCTTCGCTACCGCCTCGTCGGTATGGAGGAATCCCATGAACACTCGCCTACCACGGCGGCCACCGCTCCTGCTCGCCTTGGCGATCCTGATCGTGGTGCTGGCCGGCTGCGCCCGGTCCGGAACTGGATCATCGACGCCGAGCGGCGGCGCTGATCCAGCGACCCCGGCAGCCCCCACGATCGCCCTCGTCCCTGCCGATGGAACCGACACGGTCAACCCCGCGGACCCGGTTTCGGTGGACACCACCGGCGGCACCCTCGAAACGGTCACGATGACCAACAACGAGGGCAGGGTCATCGATGGCATCTTCACCCCCGACCGCATCACCTGGAAACCCGGTGCCCCGCTGGGATACGGCAAGACCTACACCATCACCGCCGCCGCGGTCGGGGACGACGGAGCGCGCACCGAGCGGACCAGCACCTTCTCCACCGTGCAACCGGGCAACCTCACCAAACCGACGTTCGTCACCTCCGGCGGCAACCTGCTCACCGACGGCGGCACCTTCGGCATCGGAATCGTCGTCGTCACCCACTTCGACGAGCCGATCACCGACCGCCCCGCCGCCGAGAAGGCGTTGACCGTCGAAACCACGCCCCCGGTGCAGGGATCCTGGTACTGGGCGGACGAGCAGAACGTGCACTGGCGCCCGCAGAACTACTACACACCCGGCACGACAGTGACCGCCCGCGCGAACGTCTACGGCATCGACCTCGGTGGCGGACTATTCGGTCAGGAGGACGCTGCCACGTCGTTCACCATCGGAGACGCGCACGTCTCCATCGCCGACGACACCACCAAACAGATCACCGTCACCAACAACGGCGCCCTCGTGCGGACCATGCCCACTTCGATGGGGATGGGAGGAAGCGAAACCATCAACGGGCAAACCCTCACGTTCTGGACCCAGCGCGGCATCTATACCGTGCTGGACAAGGCCAACCCCGTGATCATGGATTCCTCCACCTACGGACTCCCGGTCAATTCCCGCCTCGGATACAAGGAAACAATCAACTACGCCACCCGCATCAGCAACGACGGCATCTACCTCCACGAACTCGCCGACACCATCTGGGCACAGGGAAACACCAACGTCTCCCACGGGTGCCTGAACCTCAGCCCCGATAACGCCCGCTGGTTCTACGACTTCTCCGTCCCCGGCGACATCGTCGAGGTCCGGGGCACCGGCGGTGCACCGCTCGAGCAGTGGCAGAACGGCGACTGGAGCGTGCCCTGGGATCAGTGGCTGGCCGGAAGCGCGTTGCCGTGACCCTTCCGACGTGGCACCAACGGACCTACACCGGCTACGCGGCCGCGGTGGCCGGCTCGGACGGTGAGCGCTCACGGCCTCAGGGTGCCGACCCGAGCGCCCCCGTCGACGAGACACCCCCCACCAGACCCCCACGTCCCCTGCGGGTGCCGCTGATTCTGCGCGACCGCCGAGTCCTCGCCACGATGGCGGTGCTGGCCTCACTGGCCGTAGCCGCCGCCCTCGTCCCCCGCCCGCCGATCTCGCAGGTGCAGGACTGGGCGGAGTCGATGGGGCCGGTGTTCGTGCTGGTGTTTTTCCTCGCCCAGGCGGTGTTGACGATCGCCCCGGTGCCGCGAACGGTATTCACCCTCAGCGCCGGACTGTTGTTCGGTCCCGCCGCAGGGGTCGTCGTCGCGATCGCCGCCACGACGGTCAGCGCCGTGCTGGCGTTGCTGTTGGTGCGGGCGCTCGGACGCGCGGCAGTGCAGGCCCGGCTGACGCACCCCGCTGTTGCGGCCATCGATGCCCGCCTCGCCCGGCGGGGATGGCTGGCGGTCGGGTCCTTGCGCCTGATCGCACCGGCACCGTTTGCGCTGGTGAATTATTGCTCCGGGCTTTCGTCGGTACGGCTGGTGCCGTACACCGTGGCCACCGTTGCCGGCATCCTGCCGGGCACCATCGCGATGGTGCTGCTAGGGAACGCGTTGACCGGACAGATGCACCCGGCGCTGATCGTGGTCACCACGATCAGCGTGGCAACAGGAGCGGCGGGGCTGCTGCTCGAAACCCGCCTGGCGTCGGCGCCAACCTCGCCCTGATCGCGGGCAGGTGCGAGGGCCTGACGATGACGAGCGGCGCGGACAGCCCGTCGCCCGCAATGGGTGGCACCCCCGGTCGGCGAGCCCGGCGCGGCCCCGACAATCCGGAGTACCTGCGCAACCACTTCACGCCGATCATGTTGGTGCAGAGCCAGTTTCAGACCTGCCACAGGGTTGCAGGTGTGCAGCCACGGGTCGGGCTGGGACACGATGTGCGCGCGTCCGAGATGACCCCCGGTCATCGGCGCCGGCGACACCCTCGGTCAGGCCCGGCTCCCTCAATACATACTGCACTGAATACAGAAGTTTCTGTAATATTGAGTGGTGGACACCCTGATGCACAGCGATGCGCTCTCCCGATTCGGCTACGCGTTGTCGGACGCGACCCGCACCCGGATCCTGCTGAGCCTGCGGGAGGGGCCGGGGTATCCGTCCGAGTTGGCGGAGTCGATCGGGGTGTCGCGGCAGATTCTGTCCAACCACCTGTCCTGCCTGCGCGGCTGCGGCCTCGTCATCGCCGTCCCCGAAGGCCGCCGCGCCCGGTACGAGCTGGCCGATCCACGAATTGGCCGGGCCTTGGGCGACTTGATCGGCCTGGTCCTCGCGGTCGACCCGAATTGCTGCGCCGCCGCCGACACCGACAAGTGCTGCTGATCACCGTTTGCGCGACAGAAGGAGACCGACATGCACACGCTCACCCCCGCCCTGCGAGACCTCTACGATCGCGAAATGACCGCTGCGCGAAAGGCTCCCGAAGCGGAGCTGCGCTGGTCACATCTCGAACGGGCACACATCGTGTCGCAGCCGTATCCGTGGCTGCACACCCGCAACCATGTCGCGATGTTCGTGCTGGCGCTACGCCAGCACGACCGCAGTGAGGCGCTCGGACAGGTGGTCCGGATCATCGTCGCCGCACCGGGTTCGGCGTTGGGCCGCTACCCGGAGGGCAACACCGGCCGGGCGGCGGCCGGGTTGATGACGCCGATGCCGATTCCCGCCGACCTGGCCGACCAGCTCTCCCGCGCCGACGCCTGAAAAGGTTCCCCGGGTGGTCAGAGCAGGCTGGACCAGAACGAGAAGAACCGGTGCAGTACCAGCGCGGCGACGCCGAGCACCCACACGGTGACCGGGAGCAGGTGGTTTCCGCCCGCGGACACCACCGCCGCCCGCACCGGCGGGGTGAAGGTGCCGTGGTGCAGGTTGCGCAGGGTGACGTACCAGAAGATCGGGATGGTCACGGCCCACACCGCCATGCAGTAGGGGCACAGCGCGCCGATGACGTAGAGGCTCTGGACGATCAGCCAGTGCACGAACACCGCCGCCGCGGTGACCCCGGCCTGCAGGCCGAGCCAGTACCAGCGGGCGAACCGGGCGCCGGCGAGCAGTCCGGCCCCGGTGACCGCGACGACGGCGAAGCCGGCGATGCCGAGCAATGAGTTGGGGAATCCGAACACCGATGCCTGTTCGGTGGCCATCACCGAACCACAGTTCAGCACTGGGTTGAGGCTGCAGGACGGGATGTAGGTGGCGTCGGCGGCGAGCGCGAACTTTTCGACGGTGAGTACGAACGCCGCTGCCAGGCCGACGATTCCGCCGATCAGCAGCAGCCACGGCAGCGACCGCGCGAACGGGACGCCGTCACCGGGCTCGACGTGGGGGGCCGGCACAGCGGGGGAGTCAGCGGAGGGCGGCGTCGAGAGCATCGGTCAGATCCTGGTAGCTGGTCGGTTCGATCTTCTGCCCGTCGAGGAAGAACGTCGGGGTGCCCTGCACTCCGAGGGCTTCGCCGTCGGCAATGTCGGCGTTGATCCGGTCGAGGGTGGCGGGAGCGGTGTAGGCGGCATCGAAGGCGGCCAGGTCCAGGCCGAGATCCGCGGCGAAACCCCGAAATACCTCGTCCTTCGGGACGCGTTTCTCGCCCCACTCGGCCTGAGACTCGTACATCCGCTGATACATCTGCTCGAACCGGCCCTGTTGCGCGGCGGCCTCGACCGCCCGCGCGGCCCGTTCGGCGTTGAAGTGGCCGGGCAGCGGGAAGTAGCGGACCACGAAGCCGACCCGGTCGCCGTACTCGGCGCGCAACTGCTCGATCGCCGGATACACCGACCGGCACGCCTCGCACTCGAAGTCGAGGAACTCCACGAACGTCACCCGCTCGCCGGTGGGCGCGGTGAGCCGGTGGCTGTTCGGGCGCACCACCGGCGCCGAGGTGTCGGCTCCGGCCGGGGCGGGTTCGGAGCGGTTGACCAGCAGCAGCACCCCGAGCCCGACCACGAACGCGACCACCAGCGCCACCGACAGCCGCACCCCGCCGCTCACCGGGACACCGCCGTGCGACACGAGCCGGAAACGGGCAAACACGGCACAAAGGGCATGGCGACACACTAACGAACGTTGGAATGACCTGGTCGCAGGGGTACCAAAGCTGTATCAATGATCGTTAGTATGTTGATATGACCGAGGAACCCGTCGACACCTGCGACCTGTTGTGTCTCGACCTTCCGCATGCTGAGCAGATTCGCGCCGAGCTTCCGGCGGCGCGGCGGATCGAATCCGCCGCGGCCGCTGGCCGCGCGCTGGGCGATCCGACGCGGTTGACGATCGCGGCGGCGCTGGCGTCCGGCAATGAACTCTGCGTATGCGACATGGCGTGGGTGGTCGGGCAGGCGCAGAACCTCGTCTCGCATCATTTGCGGCAACTCAAGATCGCCGACCTGGTGTCCTCGCGGCGGCAGGGGAGGCTGGTGATGTACTCGCTCACCCCGCGCGGCCGGGCGCTGGTCGGCGCCGTGCTCGGCGACCAGACCACCGCGCTCCCGGTCGATGCTGCGGGCAGTTCCGAACACGTGAAGATCGAACATGTCTGACGCCTGCTGCGGACCAGCACCGACCTCGAACACCGACGGCGCCGGCGCGGAGCCCGATCATGGGCCCGAACGCTGGTGGCAGGTACGGGAGCTGCAATTGGCGGCCGTCGCGGCGGTGCTGCTCGGCGCCGGCTGGCTGATCGGGCGGGCCGGTGCCGACACGGTCGGCACCGCGGTGGAGTTACTCGCCGCCGCCGTCGCCGGGGCGACGTTCGTCCCCGGGGCGCTGCGGAACCTGCTGCGGCACCGCCGGATCGGGGTCGGCACGCTGATGACGATCGCCGCGATCGGGGCCGTCACGCTCGGGCAGATCCCCGAGGCCGCGATGCTGGGGATCCTGTTCTCCATCGCCGAGGGGCTCGAACACTACGCGGTCACCCGCACCCGCCGCGGGCTCCGCGCCCTGCTGTCCCTGGTCCCCCCGACCGCGACAATCCTGCGCGACGGAACCGAATTCACGGTGGCCCCGGACGAGCTGGCGCCCGGGGACCGGATGTTGCTGCGCCCCGGCGAGCGGGCCGCCACCGACGGCATCATCCGCTCCGGCCGCACCAGCCTCGATCTGTCGGCGATCACCGGCGAATCCGTCCCGGTCGAGGCCGGACCCGGCGACGAGCTGCACGCCGGGGCAATCAACGGCGGCGGCGCCATCGAGGTGCAGGTCACCGCCCGCGCCGCCGACAGCTCCCTGGCCCGCATCGTGCACATCGTCGAAGAGGCCCAGGACCGCAAGGGCGCCGGGCAGCGGCTCGCCGACACCATCGCCCGCCCCCTGGTGCCGGCGATCATGATCCTCGCCGCCCTCGTCGCAGGACTCGGCTCCCTACTCGGCGATCCGATGCTGTGGATCGAACGGGCCCTGGTCGTGCTGGTCGCCGCCTCCCCGTGCGCCCTGGCGATCGCGGTCCCGCTGACCGTGGTCGCCGCGATCGGCGCCTCGAGCCGGCACGGCGCCCTGATCAAGGGCGGCGCCGCCCTCGAGGAACTGGGCCGGATCCGGGTGGTCGCCCTCGACAAGACCGGCACCCTGACCCGCAACACCCCGCAGGTCATCGCCACCGTCACCACCGACGGCGTGAACGAGTCGGACGCCCTGGCCGCCGCGGCGGCGCTCGAGGCCCGCAGCGAACACCCCCTCGCCCAGGCGATCCTGACCACCGCCGGCCCGGACATCACCCCTGCCGACGACGTCACCGCGGTCGCCGGCCACGGCCTGCACGGCACCCTCGCAGGCGCCGCGCTGCGACTCGGCAAACCCGGCTGGATCAATCCCGGGCCGCTCGCCGACCAGGTCGCCCGCCTGCAGGGCGAGGGCGCCACCGTGGTGCTCGTCGAACAGGATGCGACCGTGATCGCGGCGATCGCCGTCCGCGACGAACTACGCCCCGAGGCACCGGACGCGATCCACCGGCTGCGCGGACTCGGCATCGATGTGGCGATGCTGACCGGGGACAACGAGCGCACCGCCCACAGCCTCGCCGCCGAGGCCGGCATCACCACCGTGCACGCCGAACTGCTCCCCGAGGACAAGGCCACGCTGCTGCCGACCCTCGCGCGCGGCCGCCGGATCGCGATGGTCGGCGACGGCATCAACGACGCCCCCGCCCTGGCCACCGCGAACATCGGCATCGCGATGGGTGCCATGGGAACCGACGTGGCCATCGAAACCGCCGACGTCGCCCTGATGGGCGAAGACCTGCGCCACCTCCCGCAGGTGCTGGCGCACGCGCGGCGGAACCGCCGACGTCGCCCTGATGGGCGAAGACCTGCGCCACCTCCCGCAGGTGCTGGCGCACGCGCGGCGGGCCCGGACCATCATGCTGCAGAACATCGGGCTGTCCCTGGCCATCATCGGGATCTTGATCCCGCTGGCCGCCACCGGCGTGCTCGGCCTGGCCACCGTGGTGTTCATCCATGAGCTCGCCGAGGTCCTGGTGATCGGCAACGCCATCCGCGCCGCCCGCGCCACCACCCTGCCCGGGCTGACCGCCGCACCCACCACCACCGGCGCCGTGCACGTGAGCGTCGCAGCGTCCGACCACGTCCTCGGTGACGCCTGTTGCTCCCCCGCCTCGGCCCCGGCCCCGCGCATCGCGCCTGCGGGACGCGCACCGACGCTGTTGCCGCTGACCCTGCCGAACTCGGCTGCCCTCGGCGGCCAGAGTGCCGAGGATGGCTGCGATTGCTGCCCCTCCCCCGTCGACGGAACCGATCAACCGTCGAGCGCTACGGGTAGGCGCACGGATCGGAAAACCGACCTCGAGGCCCCCAGCGGGCTGCGCTCGCACACCCCGCGACAGCAGTAACCGACCGAGGCACCGGCTCCGGCCACGGCCCGGCCGATCCGGTGGTGAATCATCCCCGTCGGACGGGGTCGGGTGTACCCGGCAGCGATCGATGACCCCTCCCACAGTCTCAGCTCAGCCGCCGGGGGCCGGGCAGTCGGGGCCGGCAAGTCGGGGAGCCGACGACGCACTCGGCACAACAGGTATTTGGGACTTTGAAGTTCTTAGTTCGGCATGCCAAACTTTACGATGTGATGAGGCTCATCGATGTGCGAGATGTGGTTGCCGACCGGCCGGGGACGTGCCGATGAGCGCGCCGTCGCGCCGTCAGTTGCTGTTCGGCGGGGCGCTGGCGGGGACCGCGGGGCTGGTACTGGGGGCGGGAAAATTGACGCAATCCCCGAGCGAGCACCCTCCCGGAGCACATGCCGGCGCCGGACCGGCCCATTCGTCCCACAGCGCCGGAACCGCCGGTCACGGTGGTGGAAGCAGTGGGCCGACCTTCCGGCTCGGCCAGCAGGTCGACCACGCGGCGAACGGATTCCACCCCACCGCCATGCTGCGTGATTTCGACTACGGCAGCACCTCCGTGCTGCCAGACGGGCGCACGCTGCGCGAGTGGGAGGTCTTCGCCGGTGACGAGGAGATCGAAGTCGCCCCGGGGGTGTTTTTCCCGGCGTGGACGTTCAATTCGCGGGTACCGGGTCCGGCCCTGCGCTGCACCGAGGGCGACCGGCTGCGGGTGCGGTTCACCAACGGGTCCGCGCATCCGCACACGATGCACTTCCACGGCATCCACCCGGCCGAGATGGACGGGATCCCCGGGGTGGGCCGGGGCATCATCGAACCCGGCGAATCGTTCACCTACGAATTCGATGCCACCCCGTTCGGGCTGCACCTCTACCACTGCCACGTCAGCCCGCTCGCCGAGCACATCGCCCGCGGCATGTACGGCACCTTCGTCATCGACCCCGCGCAGGGGCGGCCTCCGGCCGACGAGATGGTGATGGTGATGCACGGCTACAACACCACCTTCGACGGGGAAGGCAACCAGCTCTACGCGGTCAACGGCATCCCGTTCCACTACATGCACGAGCCCGTGCAGGTCAAACGTGGTGAATTGGTGCGGATCTACCTGGTCAACGTGCTCGAGTACGACCCGATCAACAGCTTCCACGTGCACGGCAACTTCTTCGACTACTACCCGACCGGGACCCGGCTCGAGCCGGCCGAATTCACCGACACCATCGTCCAGGCCCAGGGCCAACGCGGAATCTGCGAGATGCGGTTCCCTCATCCGGGCAAATACATGTTCCACGCCCACAAGACCGAGTTCGCCGACCTGGGCTGGATGGGATTCTTCGAGGTGACCGAATGACGCCCACCCCAGGTCCGGCGACGCCGGACAATTCGGACCGTGCCGCGGTGACGCCGCAGGACCCCGGCCGCGCGGCGGTCACCGACACCGCAGCACCCGCCGAAGGCCCCGACGCACCCCGCGCCGGGGTGTGGATCCGCGGCGTGAGTGTCGTGGCGATCATCGTCGCCGCGCTGGCGGCGTTGGCGATGCTGGCCGCGCAGAGCCTGCCCGAGCGCGCCGGCCCCCCGATCGAGGACATCGCGATCGAACGCACCGTCCTCGAGCCGGGGCAGATCAGCCTGACTCTGCGCAACGTCGGCCCCGATCCGGTCACGGTCGCGCAGGTGTTCGTCAACGACGCATTCGTCGACGTCGCCGGCGCCGAGGAGCCGCTCGGGCGGCTGGCGTCCGAGACGATCACGCTCGACTACCCGTGGATCACCGGTCAGCCGTATCTGATCTCGATGCTGACCAACACCGGTCTGGTCATCGAGCACGAGATCCCCGCCGCGGTGGACACCCCCGCACCCGGCGCCGAGTTCTTCGTCACGATGGCGTTGCTCGGCACCTATGTGGGGATCATCCCGGTGCTGCTGGGCATGTTGTTGCTCCCGGTGCTGCGCCGGGTGAGCGCCGACGTGGTCCGGTTCGTCCTCGCCGTCACCGTCGGGCTGCTCGCGTTCCTCGCCTTCGACGGTGCCAGCGAGGGACTCGAGCTGGCATCCCAGTCCGGCGGCGCGTTCGGCGGCACCGCCCTGGTCGTCCTCGGCGCCGCGGCGGCCTTCCTCACCCTGATGGGAATCGACCGATTCCTGCGGGCCCGCCGGGCACACGCCGACGCCGCCGGAGCATCCGGTCTGCGGTTGGCCGTCATGATCGCCGCCGGTATCGGGCTGCACAACCTCGGCGAGGGGCTGGCGATCGGATCGGCGTACGCGGTCGGAGAACTCGCCCTCGGAGCCTTCCTGGTGCTCGGCTTCACCCTGCACAACACCACCGAGGGCCTGGCCATCGTCGCCCCGCTCACCCGCCGGCACACCCCGGTGACGACGCTGCTGGGACTGGGTCTACTCGCCGGGGCACCGGCCATCCTCGGCGCCGTCCTCGGCGCCGGGGTCGGCAACACCGAGGTCTCCGCGCTGCTGCTCGGTGTCGGGGTCGGCGCCATCATCCAGGTGATCATCCAGATCGCCCCGTCCCTGCGAAGCGATGACCGCACCGCTGCGGGACCGTGGGTGCTCGCCGGCATCGGCACCGGAATGCTCCTGATGTTCGTCACCGCCCTGGCGGTGCCCGCATGAGCACCCTCCCATCACCGACAGGCATGCCCCGCCGAACCTTCCTCGCCGCCGCCTGTGCCACCGGCTGCCTCGCCGCCGCCGGATGCAGCGCCGGGGCCGCCACCTCCGACCGACAGAGCACCGATACCGCCCGAATCGCCGTCTCCGATGTCCCGGTCGGCGGCGGGATCGTCCTCCCTGCACAACAACTGGTCATCACCCAGCCGCAGGTGGGTGTCTTCCGGGCCTTCTCGGCGGTGTGCACCCACCAGGGCTGCAACGTGTCCGAGATCCGCGACGGCACCATCAACTGCCCCTGCCACGGCAGCCGCTACTCCATCACCGACGGCTCCGTCGTCCGCCGACCCGCCCAGGAGCCCCTCCCCACCTACACCGTCACCCGCACCGGCGACCTTCTCACCATCGGTTGACGCACCGGGATCCGCAGGCGGGGACAATCCGAAATCGCGACAAAGCGGTGTGCCGGCTCGGTCAACGGTGGTAGCTGCGGCACCGCAGCGAGCAAGCGGTCGGTCACCGAAATCGTGTCTTCCCCTGACGTGTTCGGTGTTGCCGAGCGTAGAGAACTGCGCGAGATTTCCCGCGCCGAGCATTGAGCCGGTCAGATGACGGGGGCCATGTCGTCGGGCGCGACCAGAGAGGTCAGCGCCGTTGTCCCGACCGGCTCGGCCGGCAGCATCGGTACCACCGCGACCCGCGGGTCGCGGCGACCGCGTCGATCTCGGGACGCTCGACCGCGGCCCGCCGCTGCAGAAGCGCGGAGGTCGGTTGGGCGGCCGCGAGGGAGTTGTTGACCACCCACGCCCACGGCTGAATCCCGGCGCACTGCAAGCCCGTTTGCAGGCCTTCGGCTTCGAGGCGGGGCGTGGTTTCGGCGAGGGCGACGAGCAGGACCTTGGTCTCGTGCGGGTTCTGCAGCCGCATCAGCGGGGTGGTGATGCTGTCGCCCATCTGCCGAGCGATCTCCCGGTGGTCGACGCCTCGTTCTGTCAGTGGCCACCCCGACCGCCGCACCGATTTCCGTTCACCACACCGCTCGCGGTAGCCGTGACGATTAGCCGCGCCCGCCCGTTCGCCGGGCGGCGCGCTCAGCCACTGGAAGGGGACGTGTCATCTCCGCTGTAAACCGCCATGTTTTCCGGGTCAGGATTTGACCGGAACCAACCGCTCAAGGCGGGCGTGGAAGGGGAACCGGCCGGGAACGTCGTCGCGCACCGACTCGATCACCGCGTCCTCGCCGTCGATGCTCACGATGACGAACTCCGAGGTGGCGTCGGCATGTACCTTGACGCGGTCGCCCACATTCACCGTCCCAGGCCTTCCGTTAGGGGACCTGCCATCTCTGCAGGTCAAAACCCAATTCTGCCGGATCGGTCGCCGGTCGGACTAATCGCCCTCACCCCGCCGGCCGGGTATCTGGCCCGTACCCTTGCCCCATGTCCGCTGATCCAGGCAACATCCGCGCCGACGGCCACCAGGCGCTGCCGAACCTGGCCGTACAGGATGCATCGGCGGATCCCCACATCATCACAGCGGCGGCGCGCACCGGAACGGACATCGAGCTGCGGATCTACACCTCGATCGCACCGTTCGACGTTGCGGCCGAGGAGTGGTTCCCCGCGGCGACCGGGTTCGCCGTCACAGTCATCGTGCACACCGTCGACGCGCAGACGGGCGTGCCGCGGTATCTGCCGCCCGCGGAGCCTGCCGAGTGGGCGCGGGCGATCTTCTCGACCGTCGACTCCGCGCACGGGTACTTCCTCGGCGCCGTCGACCCCGGCACCGGCAGCCATCGACGCGGGCAGCTCGCATACCGCCTCTACCTCGATACCGACCGCCGCCGGGCGATTCCCGTTCCTCGGCAGGTGGTCACCTGCCCGCATTACCTGCTATCGGCCATCGACGGCAGAGCTGAGATCACCATTCCCACGACGGCCTGACCCGGCGCCGGTTGCCGGACCACGGTCTGCGGGCGCTGCTTCCTCCGGTGTCCGATCGGCACGCCCTCCGAAGGGTGCGACCTTGAAGTCACGTCGCTGTTGCCTGCTCATTCGGTTCCTCCATCCGTCTCGATCCGATCCCCTGCCAGAGACAGCTGGTCGCCGCTGCCCCACACATCGAGGACGACGCCCCTGGGGCGGAATCGAGACGGTTGATCCACCCGGGGAGGGCTGCGGCACGTGGATACACTTGTGCCACAAGCTCATTGCCACTTCTGAGGCCGACCACGACAGACCTCAGGAATCTCCCGGGTGGGAGCGCGGCGACCACACTACCAGCGCACGGAACCACGGGTCGGGGGACGTGTCATTTCTGCTGGTCAAAGAGCAATCCAGGGGCGGATACGACACCACCAGCACTGGTCGAGCCGGTGCTAGTTCTCACCCGGCCGGCAAGCTCGGTCGCGGCCGGGCGGCATCACAATCGCGGCCCTACCGCTCCGGTTAAGCTTCGCGGCATGGCGCTTGGACTCACCAGGCGCACGCGCGCCCACCCCGTCGATCTCGAAAACCTCGCCTACGCTGCGTACGAGTTCCGGGAAACGCTGATTCCGCTGCAGGGCATCACCCCCGACCGCTGCGATGCCGCAGCCACCGAGTTGCGGAACAGAGCACTCGTAGCTGAGCAACGATTCTTCGCAGCTGTCGCTGGGCTCCCCCGCCGCGAGCGCACACTCGCCGGCCACTGGGAGAACGCCGCGGTCATGCGCTACCGGTACGGGCTGGAGGTCTTTGCGCGCGCCGAAGCCCTCGGCGCCGACCTGCTCGCCCAACTCGCCACCCACCGGCGGCCGTCTTTGCCCGCGCTCACCGAACTGTGTGACGTCTGTACCCATGCCCGCACCCTTGATCACCACCAACGGCCCGAGATGTTCGGGGCAATAGCCCGCAGGGCCACCCGACGGCTTCGCACCGCCCCCGCCGACTCGGCCGGCGCCGACCACGATCGGGCCACCAAGCGGTCCTGCATGGTCGATCAAGCTGAACTTCGGTGGCGGATCCGCCGAGATCTGACAAGTCTCCTCGTCGAGAACGCCATAGCGGGCAACGGAATCAGCCGGGAAGCCGAACGCCATCTCGTTCCGTGGCTGAAACTGGCGTGCGAGACCCTCGACAGCCCGATGAGCATCGACGGTCTCGAGGATGTCGCCGCGCAATGGCGCGAGCGCCGCCGGCCCTACATGCTCGCCGCCGCCGATCGGGCCGACGTGATCATCGTCGACCCGATCCCTCGCCAGCGCGCGACCCTGTGGTGGAAGCTCGTCCACGGGGACGAACCGCCGCCGCCGCTGTAAGGCAACACGCGGCATCGTCGCCCAGAAGAGATGGAGACGTGTCATATCCGCAGTTCATCACCACTTTTTGCAGACAATGGCGGTGCAATTGGCCTCGTGGGCTGCACCATACGATCCGGGCCCGAGCCAATAGGGGTACAGCGCATCACGCCCGCGCTACCGTTCTACCTATGGGGACGACATTTCACGGGCCGAGTCCCTGGCCGCACATCACCCGCGCCATTCGAGTGAGGGGGCCGCGTCACGCCGCAATCGCCTACCTCGGCGAGGACGCACCCACGCTGCTGCCGCTGCGGGCCGGCGATCTCCTCGTCGTGAACGCTTCCCGGGCGGCGGTGCGCGCGCATGTGACCTCGCCGATTGCGCTTGCGTACTACGTCGAGGCCGGTGTCCGGGTCCTGTCGTCGCCGAACCTGCACGCCAACGTGATCGCCACCAGTCGGCGGGCGGTCATCGGCTCCGCGAATGCCTCCCACAGCTCGACCATCGCCGATGAGGCCGTAGTCATCACCGACGACCCGGAGGTCGTCGCCGCCGCCCGCACGTTCATCGACGGTATCGAGGAGATCACCGAGATCGATCAGGTGTTTCTCGACAACGCCACCACCGAATGGCAGATCGGTCGGTCGGTGCCGATCCCCGGGGTCGGTGGCCGGATGCGCGCCAACCGCGACTTCCTGCCCTCGCGGGTTACCCGAATGTTCCTGCGGCACATCGTCGAGTACGAACCCAGCGAAACCGAGCAACAAACATGGGCCACCCAGGCGGGCCGATCCTCAGCCTCCACCGGCGGGCCGGCAGCGACATATCAACTCGAATGGTTCCGCCTCGACGACCGACGTGCCCGCCTCGAGCGTGGCGATGTCCTCATCTTCACCGACGACAACGAATGGATCTACCCGCCCGCGGTCGTGGACTCAGACGCCATCGCGATCCCTCACACCCATAGAGCCTTCGGCCATCTCCTGCTCGTCCGAGCGGACCTGCAGCCGGTCTCGGTTGCGGACGCCGAACAACAGCTCGCCGACCTCGGACACCCCAATCCCCGGCTGACCACAGATCACCGGATCATCTCTGCCAGCCTGCGTGCCGCGCTACTCCGACTCTGGAACCTCTGACCTTGGATCCGCTGACCCAGCGGCGGATCGGACCATTGAGGACCGGATTTCCAGCTGGCGCGACTACTGTCCGGCTGAGCGACACGCCCGAGCGCGTGCGGGGGTCCTTGGAGAAACCGTCACCTAGCGGATTCACTGTCTTCGCGCCAAACACCGCGCAACTGTCCGACTGAGAAGCTCGTAACAAGAGTGAACAGGAGTGAAATGCCCGAGCAGTCATGGATCACTGCCCAAGACCTGTACGACCAGGGATATACGGTCGATGGAGCACGTCAGCTCTTCGGGGAGCCAAAGACAAGCCCCGACGGAACCCTCGGTTGGGAAGATGACTGGATCGACCGCGCAGAAGGAAGGGCCCTCATCCCTGTACTGCCCTTCCTCATCGAACGTCTGCGCGGACATTCCGAGGTGGGAGAGGCTGCTGGCGAGCTGGTCAGGCTCTACGAGGAGCTCAATCGTCGAGTAGGAAATGATGGTGCACCCGATCCGCTCCATCACCATGAAATCTCCGAAGATGAGCTGGTAGAGCTGGGACATGACCGCGACGCCCTCAATGCGATCTACGGGTCGCCGCACCGTTGGACACACGAGCCTGTGGTCGAGGGCAATTCGGTTCCGTTCATGTCGCAGGAGCGAAGCCGGTTCGGGGATGGCGCGCGATTGGTCGGAAGGCGGAACCTCCGGTGGTGGCTCAAGAGTGCAGTCGGCGAAGTGGCGAACAAGCAGAGCGGGAACGCCTGACTAGAGTGCTTCCCTGTGCCAATAGCCGGGCCCGGACTGCGGTCGATGGGGACATGTCGTCTCCCCAGGTGAATGAGCCAATCCGGCTTACCAGTCCGATGCGCTGGACGTGATCTCGCGGGCGCGGTGGGACCAGTCCGGGTCGCTGACCAGAGCGGTGATGGCAGTGGCCATCTGCTCGGTGTTGCCGTCGATGCCGAGCCGGCGAAGCGTGCGGGCGCTACGCGCGGGGTGGGCCGGCCACCGACCACCGGTGGTTTCGACCAGGGCAGCGACGACGGTAGCTGCCTCGGTGTCGCTGAGTTCCACCGGCTCGCCGGTCATGCCACGTAACCCCCGGCTGCCGGTGGTCAGCCAATGCTCGCTCGCCGCTCGGTGCACCGAGGCCCGGTACCAAGGATTACGCCGCGATCGCATCAACGCTCCTTCGCGTTCAGTGGGCGTCCTGGAACGCCTGCTCCACCTCGGCGGGAATGCGCCCGCGCGAGGAGATTTCATAGCCCTGTTCGGCCGCCCAGGCGCGGATCTCCTTGACGTTCCCCCGCCGCCGCACCGGGGCCTCTGCGACGACGGGGCGATCTGAGCGTCGTTTGCGGCCACCGACCCGGGTGGCGTGTTCGATGAAGAATCCGATCTGCTTGTGAAACTTGCTGGCGTGCTTGTCTTTCAGATCAATTTCGTAGTCCACCCCGTTGACGGAAAAGATGATGTTCTCCCCGTCCTCGCCGAAGATGGTTCCGTCGATGTCGTCGACCAGTTCGACAACTACCTTGCGCGCCACAGTTCCCCGATCTCTCACGTCTTCTGCCGATACAGCAGGCAGAACCCTACTGGCGGCGGCGGCCGATCGGGGGCACCGACCCCGGGGACGTGTCATTTCCGCAGTTCACCTGCCGGTTGTACGGCGCAGGAGCAGCCGGGCTGGTCCTATCGGGTGTGCACCCGGGTGTCCCTCAGGGGGACGAGCGCGAAGTAGATGGGCGGCGGACACAGTGCGATGGAGGGCAAGAAGGTGGGCACCTCCGGCCCCCACACGGTGATGGTGTTGATGGGATAAGTCAGATTGGTAAACGGGACGCACACCAGTTCCAATTTGTGGGTATTCACCGATCCGGGTGCACAGGTCGACATGGCACCGACCGCGAAGAACTGCATGTCGCACCCACTCGGAGCTGGGGCGGCGTGTGCGTGCGCCGCGGTCAGGGACAGGGCGGCTGCCGCGGACGCGACGACAGCGAGGCGCAGAAACCGAGACATGGGTCCTCCGGTGGTGCGGGGCCCGACCCACCGCCCATTCTCGCAGGTCAGGTGCCGCTGCCGCGGTCCATCCGACGAATCCGCTCACGGCGGGCATGCTTGGCGAGCAGGTGTTTCCGGCCCATGTTCGTCTCGCTCATCACCGGCCATTGTTCCGGTACGTCCGGGGGCCTCGATTCGCACCCCACGGTCCGCCGTCACAATCGGTCACTGCGCCCTGGCGAGCCTGTTGCTGCGAAATGCGTTGCGCCCCAGCACCTGGGGGTGGGTACTGGGGCGCGGGCGTGCGATCGATTCAGGACAGGTTGAGCGGTGCGTACGGGGCCGGGGACGGCGGGGTGTACTGGCTGATCGGGACGCCGCCGATGGTGCCGAACTGGTCGAGGTCCATGCGGAACACGATTCCCTGCTCGGGATCCCACTCGTAAGTGCCGAAGCCGTTCTCGGTGTGCTGCGGCACCACGGTGTCTGTGGGCTCGGCCTGATTGTCGATGCTGCTCTGCGCGTTTCCGCCATGCCCCACACGTTTACAACGTCGAATTGTTAGGTTGCAAGTCGCCGGGGCGCCCGTCGGATCGGGGAAACGCGATCCGGCTGCGGAGTCAGGCCACGGGCGTCAGTAAGTCCGGCCCGTTGTTGCGCGGGGAATTCACCGCGGTACTGACCTCGTAGGTCTGCAGGACCGGATCGGGCACCGACGCGAGTAGCGCCTGGACATCGTCCTTGTCGGTAAGAGTCGGGTCGAGCCAGTGCTCCTGGAACGTGACCGGCAACACCACCGGGCAGCGGTCGTGGATGCGTCCGAGCGCATCGGTGGCCGGCCGGGTCAAGATGGTCGCCGTCCACAACCAGGCATTCGGGTCGTCCTCGGGCAGCGCACGGTCCCGCCACAGCTCGTACAGGCCGGCCATCGCGAGCACCCCGTCGCCGTGCAAATAATGTGGGATCTTCTTGTCGTCGCGTTTCTCCCACTCGAAGTACCCATCGGCGGGCAATAAGCATCGCCGTTTCGAGGCCGCGGCTCGAAACGAGGGGCGTTCGGTCACCGACTCCGAGCGTGCGTTGATCAGGCGGCCGAGCTTGGCTTCTTTCGACCATGAGGGCACCAATCCCCAGGTCAGCGTCCTGAGCTGTGT
This sequence comes from Rhodococcus sp. 4CII, assembly GCF_014256275.1. NCBI lineage: Bacteria > Bacillati > Actinomycetota > Actinomycetes > Mycobacteriales > Nocardiaceae > Rhodococcus > Rhodococcus sp. 4CII. The sequence goes on along the minus strand of NZ_JACCFE010000001.1, from coordinate 59,615 downwards.
GGCCGGTGCCGCGTCCGGCTCGTCCCGGGGTGCCCGTTCGAGGACCGCCCGGATCTGCTGGGTCGGGGCGATGTTGTAGGACGGGCGCAGCTCGTGACCGACGACCTCGTCGACGTGGAAGATCGAGCGCAGTTCCTTGTCCGTGGTGGTACTGGCATAGCGGCCGCACACGTTCACCCTCCCTGGTCACATCTTCTGCCCCGATCTAACACGCCATGACCGACGCGAGCGCGGCGACGGACGCATTAGCCTCGAGGGTGGGTCGGGGCCAACCTGCCGAAGGAACGTGCCATGGTCTGCGATCCGGGATGCTTCTCCCCCTTCCATATGCCCTGGCTGTGGCCGTTCTGGGGTGTCCTGTTTCCCTATGCGAATCCCGCCAACCCCGGGATGTGGCCGCCGTTCTGACCCCTGCGGACCGCACTGGCCGGAATATCACCCGGCACCCGGTCGTTGAAGAGGCTGACGGTGGCGGGACATACCCCGGGTACCACACCAGAAAAGTCGCTGCGAGCGACCACTTGCCGAGAGGCGATATGACCGGCACCGTCTTCCTGACCAGGTAAGACCTACATTGCGTTAGCGTTCCTGGGAAGGAAACGAAGCCGCTGTCACCGGGGAAGGCGACAGCGGCTTCCCTTCGCTCGCACCACGCGCTATCCGAAGCCCATCCATTCCCGAAAGCCCGGAATGGGGACGTACCACACCGAGTCCCCGAGCAACCACCACACGAACTCCTGCAGCGACATCATTACTCCTCCTCCTCCTCAGCTGACGGCGTCTTCTACGATTCGGGCACGAAGACCCCTTCCGGGTCGAGATCGGGTCGTTGCCCCTTGAAGGAAGGGTGCCGGAGCCCTCCGGGCCCGTATTCGCGGATATCTATGTCGACCACCACAATCGGGTGGACCCACCGCACTACACCGTGCTGTTCCGCGGCCGCGGACTCGGCGACGATCGGGCTGGTGGGACGTTCGAGGGCGGCCAGTTGCTCACCGAGCTGCCGGCGCCCAGCCTGAGTGAAGCCCGTCCCGACGTGCCCTACATACCGGAGTGCGCCCTGGTCGTCGTAGGCGCCGAGCACGAGGGCGCCAACCATGTTGCGCTGCATCCCCCCAGCAGGAATCCACCCGAGCACCACGCAGCTCACCCGCGTACGGATCAACACCTTCCGCCACGCCCGAGTACGCTGACCGGGAAGGTACAGCGATGAAACACGTTTAAACACAGCACCTTCCATACCCGAACTGCGAACCGCTTCGAGCATGACCGCGCACTGGATGCCTTCCCAATGTGGTGGGATTTGGATGGGAAGGCCGGCGCCCTGGAGTTGGTGGCCGAGGTCGGTGAGGGCGGCGCGGCGATCGAGGTACGGGGCACCCATCAGGTCGTCCCCGCCGAGCCGGAGCACGTCGAACGGCAGGAAAGTGACCGGTACCTGCCGGCGCAGGGCGGTGGTCGGGCGCAGGGTGTTCGCCCGCTTCTGCAGGCGTGCGAACGAAGGCCGACCTTGCGTCAGGGCGACGATTTCACCGTCGAAGACGATGCGCCCGTGACCACCGAATGCCTCGGTCAGCGCCTCGGTCACCTCCGGGTAGGAGGAAGTGACAACGTTGAGGTTGCGGGTCCACAGCACCGGATGCGCGCCGCCACCGACCCCAGCTAATAGGCGGAAGCCGTCGTACTTCATTTCGGCCGCCCAGCCATCCATTTCCACCGGTGGTTCACCCGGTGTGGCTAGCATCGGCGCGATCAGCCGATTCCCAGCTCCGCTCATCGGACGCTCCCGGTCTGGAGGGACCGCGGTGGATCAGGGCAGTCGTTCGTCCAGACGGGCCATCGCGGTGTCGGCGAGGTGTGCTGTCCACGACCCCAGCTCACGTGTGCCTACTCGCATCACGGTACCGGCGATCACAGCTCCCACCAGGGCCCCGAGGAGAAAACTGGCCGGGCCGAGCGCGGCCGCGGTGTAGTCCATCAGGATGCCGGCGCAGCTCACCCCGAGGATCATCGCGACCACACCGGTCAGGAACACCGCGGTGGACGTCACCCGGCCCTGCGCACGCTGGAGCAGGCGCCGGATCTCGAACCGATCGCGGTCGGCAAGCATGAGTCCGTCGCGTTCGAGCAGATCCAGGTACCGGCGGAACATCCCCACGACCGGACTGGTGTCACCGTCATGCCCCCGCGAGTTCCGTGCGCAGGGACTCCATTTCGCGTGTCACCGTGGGCAGCATCTCGCCTGGAAACGAGGTGCCCCACGTCGGAGGACGACCGATCACTGGCGGTCTCCGGTCGTCCGCGGCGATCCCACCGTTACGGGCGACAGTTCGATCTCGGCCGCAGTCATGGCCTTCAGGATCCCTCGTGCCAGCCAGCTTTCGATGCTCATGGAGTCCCCTTCTCGACGTGACACCAAATGGGGGACGTGTCATTTCCCCAGGGCAATTGCATGAGTTGACCGATGCTCCGCTCTCCCCTACTCGGGTTCGGCGCGGGGCTGGCCGAGGTGCACGATCTGGGTATCGCCGGCGGGCGTCGCGGTGGTCGGGTCGAGCCGGACCGTTCGGCGGCAGGCGAGAGCGTCTTGGCTGAGCCCGGGTGCGAAGATCAGTTTCTTGCGTCGCGCGGTGTCGCTCTCGATGGCTGGCATGGTGGCGGCCAGTGGTAGCAGGTCCTCGCCGCGATGCAGTCGCGACGCCAGCGGCGGAGGGTTGTCCGCGGGGTTCATCCCCGTTCGTGAGAGACGTGTGAGTTCGTTGACGCGGGCGAAGAGGGCATCGGTGACCGCGGTGCGCCACGGTTCGTCGATGACACGGTTGGCAGGAACCGGGGCGTTGCGATCGTTGGGGGTCATCTCTACTCCTGGGATGGTTGCCCGGGTGGTCGGGGTCGACGAGCTATGCAGGTGCGGCCAGTTCGGCCACCCGTTGCAGTCTCATCTCCGGATCACAGCGGCTACCAGACTTCGCCGATCAGTAGGACCGTGACCAGGGCGTGGTCTTCGCGGTTCACGGTTGCCGTCGAGCTCCCGAGAAGGCTCTTGAGCAGTCCTGGGTCTTGGTGGACCTGATCGGTGAGGATGGTTGTGGTGTGCGAGGTGTTGACCGGGTGCGCATCGGCACCGAGTTCCTGGTGCATCGTCGACACCGCGGCATCGAGCGCGTTCGTCAGAGCTTCCGGGACTGTTGTGGCCGTGGCCCACCCCCAGAACGCGGCGCGTTTCATCGGTCGGTATCCATCGACTCGCCGCTGCAGAACAGAACGTTCACTGTTTTCCTCTCGTGAGACTGCGGGTGGTCAGGGCGGTAACCCGCGGCTGTCGGGGTGCAGGGGCCCGCACTGAAAAGTCATGCACCCGCACACCCGCGGGGGCAGCGTACCCAGCGCCACCGACCACCTCGAGAACGTCGTCGTGCAGTGCACCGATGCTCAGCCCCGCGGCGAGCGCCTGCGAGCCGAGGGCGTACGTACGCGACTGCGGGTCGTAGACCGCCGGTGTGAGGTACCAGCTGGTGCCGTTGGGCATCCCGAACAGGCCCTCGAAGTACTTGCTGTGACTGAGGCCGGTGTCCGGGTCGACGGTGGTGTCGTCGGTAGCGCAGCGGACCGAGACCAGCGCGAACAGGTGTGCACCGGTATCCGGTTCGGCCAGGTCCTCGAAGGGAGTGATCGCGGCTCCGGGGTCGGGTGGTGCCGGGAGGTATGCAGGTGGCCGACGACCTGAACTTCTCGGCCGTCGATCAGGGCGCGGTAGTCGCGGCGAGGGGTGCGTGTGTCGTTGCGGTCAGGCATCGGTGGCCTCCTCGAGAAGTTGATCAATCCGGACTGTCTTGCGGCCGCGGCGGTGTGCGCGGGCGAGGTTGTTGTACACGCGGGCGCCGAGTCGTACCTGGCCGAGCATCCGGAAGATTCGCCAGTCGGCCAGATAGCCGGCGTCGCGTGCGTCTTGCTTCGCCGTGGTGATCTGGTGACGAGCAGTTCGATGATGCCGACCAGGTCCTCTTTGTCCCTAGCCAGCCACATCTGACGGGTGATGTGGCGGTTCCAGGGTTCGACGCGGGGGCGGTTGTCCCAGCCGGGCGGGAAATACTCGTTCACCGTTCCGCCTCCCCCGCTTCGGTGTTCGCTTCGACGTGCATTGCGGGGTCCTTTCAACTGGGTAGGTGAGGCTTTCGGATGTGTGTCAGGCCGCTGCGGCGACCTCTCGGATCGGGTGCGAGATGAAGATATCGAGGAGGTCGATCTCGGCCTTGGAGCCGTCGGCGAGGCGGACGGTCGCGAACCGCGAACCCGCCTCGTCGCGGTGGTATCCGTGCACGCCGACGATGCGGTCGCGGGGGTGGTCCGGGGTAAGGGCTTCGGCGAGAGCGTGGGACATGAGAACTCCTTGTCAGTGGGATTACTGGGGGCCTGCGGGTCAGTCGCGCGAATTCGCGTTCAGCTCTGCCGCAATGGCGGCGTCACTCGCGGACTCCGCCAGTTCGCACAGGTCGAAGTGGTCCGCCAAATTTTCGTCTCCTTCTACCTCGTCGTCGAGGGCGACCGCGGCGATCCGTCCATCTCGGATCACGATCGATCCCCAGTCGAGCTGGCGAGCTGCGGTGACTATGCCTGCGGTGATGGCGGCGGTGCTGTCGTTCATGACGGTGACCTTCCGTGTCGGACTTACGAGAATTACATTACAGCGCGACAATGTGATGTTGCAACCCTTGGATTAAGTCCCACAAAGAAACCCGGTCGAGCCCTCTACCCTTTCGGGATTCGTTCAGGACCGACACATACATGTCGGGACGTGGCCGCACGGGTTGTCCCATCGGTCACAGGTAAACCATTCGCCATCCTCATGGAAGCGGTGTTTCTGCGGGATTCCCCGCGGGCCTTGGCAAGTGGGGCAAGCCCAGATCAGCGTGAGAGCACGGATCGCAGGGTAGGCGCCGCTGGTTCCCCACCCGCTGCGGTCGATCACATGAACGGTGCGGCGCGGAGTGTCGTGGCCGGAAGGTTTGGGCATGTCATCTTCTTTCAGGCGAAGGGGACGTGTCATCTATGCAGGTAAGAGCCCGGCCCCGACGGGGCTGCGCCAGCCGGGCAGGACGCGTCTGCGAGCAGTTCGCCGGAAGGGGTCGTAGCGACCGCGTCACAGCGGTGAGCGGCGTCTCGGCCGCAAGAGGGTGCAGGAGTGCCGGTAGGGCCGTCTGCGATGCCCTGGAGGACTGTGCGGGCGGCTTCTGCGTCGCCGCAGGCGCGGTGTGCACCGTCGAGTCGGATGTTCTTCTCGACGCCTTCAGCCTGGGAGCGCGTCACCATGACGCATCCCCACCGCTCCGCGTCGGCCAGGTGCAGGGGGTCGAGGCCGTGGCGGTGGCAGTCGTGCAGGATGCGACTCTGATCAAATGATGCGTTGTAGGCGAGTACGACCCGGTCCGCGGTGACCGCCGCGAGGGCGGAGAACACGGTGGGCCAGTCTGGAGCGCCGATGAGCTGGGCGGCACTGATGCCGTGTACGGCTGCCGCCGCGGGGTGAATCTGCACGTCGCCGGGATCGACGAGGGTGTCGAGGAGGACGGCGCCGGTGGCCGCGTCGATGACAGCCACCTCGAGGATCGATCCATCGAGGTCGCTGGTCTCGGTATCGAGGATGACCGCATGGCCCGGGGCGAGCATGCGCGTCGCCCATTCCCGGGGGCCGTTCTCTGCTGCGGTCATCGTCTCCTCCTCGGTGGCCATCGTGACGGCACCCTCCGACATGCAGTTCGGGGTCATCGGGATGCCTTCACCTCCTCGACGACGGTCACCCACTGGTCGGGGCTGTAGGGCACGGCGGCGGGGAATCCGTCGGTGACGATGGCGACGTGCACAGTGGTGGTGTTGACGCGGTCGATTTCGGCGACGGTGTAGTCGTAGAACTCGCCCGCGGTGAAGGGCTCTGGCCAGTCGGCATTGCGTTCGCGCACGACGTCGCCGGGGCGCAGGTCCAACACATTGCGGCTCCGGACGAGTTGATCGGTCATGGTTCCCCCTAGGTTGCTGGCATTACTGGCATTGCTGTTCAGCGCTCGGCGAGGCTCGCGGCCGTCCATCCGTCGACGAAGTCGGACATGATCTTGCGACCGAGCCCGTCGCCGACGGTCAGGCCTTCGAGAGCGCGGCGCACTACCGCACTCAGGGCAGGAGAAAGGGTCTCCCCCTCCGCGTGTGCGGCGCGTCCGACCTCGACGAAGTCGACGGGGCGCAACTTGGACGGATGGGTGATCCATCCGCCGTCAGGCGTGGCGTACCGCTCGGGCACCACTGGCAGCAGGACCACCGATGCCCGCGACCGCGTGACCACGGTGTAGACACCTGGGCGCACGGTCCACGCGACCAGGTCTCCCTTCGCGAACTCGATCGGACGCGTATTCAAATCTGCCGCCTGCGTCATTTCGCACCGTCTTCCCTTGGCGAGTTTCACCTTCGAACACTACCTTACATCGTCATGCTGTATTGTTGCAAGTATGCAGAGATACCACATACCCCAGACAGGAACGCTGGCGTTACATCCTCGAGCTGTAGGGTCTAGCGCATGGAACCCCCGCGTCACCGGACTGCGCCCGGCTGCAGGCCGCCCTGCACCGGTAAGTCGTCATCGTTCACTCGGCCGTACGTCTGCGATTCCGCGGTCCAGGCCATTACCTACGCGGAGATCTGAGATGGCCAACCCGAACAGGCTCACCTCGCAGGAGTGCATCGACCTGATCAAGGCCGAGTCCGGCACCGAGATCTCCGCCTCGACGTGGCGCTCGTATGTCGCCCGGGGGCAGGCGCCGGCCCCGGTCGAGAAGATCGGGCGAACGCCGCTGTGGAAGCGCGGCGAAGTCATCGAGTGGGCCAACAACAGACCTGGACAGGGCGCGCGCACCGATGTGCAGAAGCCTCGGCGCCGACGCTCAGAGTGATTGACGTTCGCCCGCATTCGATGTCACTGGAGTCAGGATTTTGCCCTGAACTGCACAGATGACATGCCCCCTGCCCCGCCGGCTATCTCTCCCGACCCCAGAACGCCCCCGTCCTCACTGAGAGGACGGGGGCGTTTCGGCGTTCGGAGACTCTGCCGCTAGACGATTCTCCGAAGTCGGATACCGGAGTGAGCGAGTGACACCGGTGACTCTTCGATGTCCCGTTGGGAGTCAGAGCGGAGGGGACATGCCATCTTCGCAGTTCAGGCTTCTTTTGCCCTGTGATCGAGGTGGCGCCTCGGGCACCGTCAGTCACGTGTCCGGACTGGAAGTGAATCGATGCCACTGATGAACGCGGAGAGCAGCAGTTCCGGTTCGCCCACCGCGTGGAGTGCGGGATGGGCGGTGAACAGTTCTTCGAGCATGACGCGCAGCTCCAGCCGTGCGAGGTTCATACCCAGGCAGTGGTGGATGTCTTTCGCACCGAAACCGAGATGCTTGCCGGCGTTCGCCCGGGTGATGTCGAACCGGCCCGGACCGTCGAAGATGCGTTCGTCGTGGTTCGCGGACAGATACCACACGACGACCTTGTCCCCCGCCGCGATATGGGCGCCGCCGAGCTCGGTGTCGACGGACGCGGTGCGCCGCATGTAGGGCACCGGGGAGGCGAAGCGGATCACCTCGTCGATCGTGTTGTCGATGTGGCCGGCGAAATCGGCGAGCAACAGTTCTTTCTGGTCGGGGTGCTCGCTGAGCAGATGCAGCGCCCAGGCCAACGCTTGCCGGGTGGTGTCGAAACCCGCCGTGATCAGAAGGATGACGAAGGAACCGAACTCGGTCGGTGTGAGGGTCTCGCCGTCGACCATCGTCGACACCAGCCGGGACGTCAGATCCTCGCCGGGATCCGCCTTGCGTTTCTCGCCCAGTTCGAGGGCGTATCCGTAGATCTGGCCGAGGCCGGCCGCGCCGCCGGGTGCGGTGACGAACTCCTGATCACCGCCTCCGGCGATGACGTCGGCCGCCGCGGCCAGGATCATCGGCCGGTCGCTCTCCGGGATCCCGAGCAACTCGCAGATCACCTGCACCGGTAACCGGGTCGCGACGTCGGGGACGAAGTCGAACTCGGCATCTCGGGGTAGGTCCGCGGCGATCTGCGCAGCGTAGCCGCGCACCCGCTCGGCGATGCCCCGCACCGAGGCCGCGGTGAACGCCGATTGCACGATGCCGCGCAGACGTCGGTGACGGGGGTCGTCCATGGCGATCATCGACATGGCGAACTCGAGGATCTCGGCCGGGACGTCGTCGATGGTGAAGCCCTTGGCCGAGGAGAAGACCTCCGGGTTCCGGCTGACCGCCACCACGTCGTCGTATCCGACGACCGACCAGAAGCCCGGACCGGCTGTTTCCGTGTGGAACTCGATCGGCGACCGCTGACGAAGCTCCTCGAACATCGCGCGGCGGCCCGCGAAACTGCGGTCCCAGAACGCCCGTGATGCGGGCGAGATGGCCTTTTCGGATGCAGAACCCGTCACCGGTCCCCCTCGGTCGGTCGTACATTGCCTGCGACCCTACTGGGGAAACAATGGTTCGGCGGCGGCATCGACACGAACAGAGCGCCCCAGAAGTGGTTGAGCGGGGACACGATCATCGGCGTGTCCGAGTTCTAGAAGCGGAGCTCAGCCCACATCTTTGACACCGGTTAGGCCACGCTGATCGGGCATCGCCGCAGGTCAATAGCTATCATCCAACAGTGCTCCGGCGGTGTGCCGGCGATGAATTGGGGAGGATCGACCTGTGACGTCGAGGGTTCGGCTCGGTGACCTGCGAGAGGTGCGCGATCATCCGTTGGGGGTGACCGAAGCGGGGTTTCGGGCCGGATTGACCCAGCCCGAAGCGTTCACCAGAGGTCGCGGCCCGTTTCCCGGTGATGCCGACAGCGTCCGGTCCGAGCGTGAACTGTTCGTCACCGCGCCGGACGACGAGGTGCTCGCGGTGGCGACGATCACCGGGGTCCGCGAGCACGACGGCGAACTCGTCGTCGACGGAGACCTGGTTGTCGATCACGAACGGGTGGGGACGCGGCTGCTGATACGCACCCCGGCCGAGAACGTGTTCTCCTGCGCGGACGAGGAATCGGCGTGGGCGGGCTCGGTCGAGCGGGCGCGGTGGGTCTACGTGCGGGCGCTGGTCGAGGTCGCAACGGTCAAGACGGCGTCCTACGACCGCCGGCTCGCGAGTGCAGATCCCGCCGCCGACCCCGAGGTGACCCTGGCCAATGCCGACGAGACGATGCAGGTGGTTCCCCGGTACGTGATGATCCACCGCAGCGGAAAGCTGCGGCTCGGCGGGCCGTACGCCGACACCGCGGACTGGGACGGCCACGTCGATCCCTGGACGGATTACGGGTACGTCGATTGCCTGCGCCTCGACGACGTCCTGGGCAGCAGCGGCGATCTCGATATCGACGTAATGCGGTCACTCACCTCACGTGCCGCCGCCGCGGAACTCCTCGAGTCATTGGGCTGGGACAAGGTCATCCGCCGATTCGTCGACGCCCGCACCCCTGCGAAGTAGTTCACCGGGAAGCCCGGTTTGCGCGTTGACCTGCCGTGATGACACGTCCCCCCGCACATCTGGGGTCCAGACGACTCGGCTGACGCGATCCTCGCCCACCACATGACGAAACCCAGCCTTGGGAGGGCCGGGGCTTCGTTATTCCAGGTCAGGCCTGACGCAGTTCCCTGTATGCAACCGTCCGGGTGGTGATCGTCTCGCTGAGGTCGGTAACCGCCGTGGCCGGCGTCGTCGGGGTGGCGGCCTGCGCGGTGACTAGACGCTCGATTCGCCCTGCGGACTGTTCTGCTCGTTCGGCACGCTCGGCGTCGAGCTGTGCAACGGCATCCGCGGCGGCGAGTTCGGCCGACAGCTGCGTTACTGCGGCGGCCGCGTCCCGCAACGCCTGAACTGCATCGGCGATTCGGGCGCACGACAGCACGTAGGTCTGGTCGTCCTCGGGCGCAAGGGCGCCGATACCGGATTCGCCTGCCGCGGTGATGGCGTCATGCAGCTCTGTGGCCGCGAGAACCCGGGAGCCGATGTCCCAGATAGCCGCCCGCAGGTCCACGTCGGTGAACAGACCTTCTCGCCACGCGCGGGAATCCTTGATCGTTTCGACGGTCAGGACAGCGTCACTCATGAGGGCGCGCACCTCGTGAGGTGCAGCGGCCAATTGGTTGCCAGTGATCTCGTTGGGCTTTCGCTTGTTCCTCACTGCACCGAGTGCTGTCACGGCGCCCACTGCAGCGACCCCAACGAGGAATGTCGCCGTGGTTGCGCCGGCCAGTGTCCAGAGAGCGTCGGAATGCTCGCTAAGGAAGCTCACCTCGACGTCCGCGAAGGCTGCCAGCGCAACCGTTGCCCCGGCAAACAGCAGCGGGATCGCCGTCAGAATGGTTCCGCCGATCGAGAGCAGGACGACGCCGAGCAAGACGCTCAGTAACCCGTCTTCCGCTGGGCGGGCCGGCGGCGGTTCGGATTCCTTCAGGACGACCGTGGACCAGTCCAGGGAGGTCGCCGCGATGCTGTTGTCTTCATTCATCCTCTTCCGCCTCCGTGTCCTCGCTGCGCCAGCATGCGGTCAGATACCTGCAGTCGGCTCTCTTCTCGGTGCAGCCGCCATTTCTGGGCGCCCGCAGCACCAGCAGCTATCACCATGACAGCAGCCATGAACACAATCGCAACGGTCGCGCCGAGGTCGTCCGTCGTGGTCTCAGGCGAGCGTTCCCCGGCGCTCATGCTGGCCACCAGCAGCAGCACGCCGAATTGGGCAATGGATCCGCCCATGAGCCACACGAGTCCAACTAACAGCGGCGGCATCCAGTGACGACGGTCGGGGCGGCCGGACGCGGCTCGCAGCTCGTTGTCCAGCGACCATGCGCGGCGTTTCGAGTACACGCTCGCCACCGCGAAGACCGTACCGACCAACACAGTTACCGCCAAGAAGGCGAGGATGGTTGTGGCGGACAGTCGTGCGCCGAAAAGCCCTGCCACCCCCGAGTAGAGGAACAGCAGGCCGTAGAGGGACACCAGCGACATGGCTGCGACCGTCGCCTGGTTCTTGGATCGATCCCCGTCACTCCAGCTCCGCACGACCCCCAGCAGCGGATACAGCGCCCCGCCCAGAAACGCCACCCCCAGAGCGAGCATTGCAACGATCAGCATTCTTGTCTCCTCCCTACCAAGACCGGGCATGAGTTGCCCGGTGGGCAATGTAGCGCGGCATACCCACATTTCTCGGTCATGCCGACTTCTGATGCAGGCCAATGCGGTCGAGACCTCCACCGGCGGCGATTCCTGCGAGACGCTGCAGCTGCTCGCCCATGCTGCGGCTGCCGGCCAGCGGAGTGCGGGCGTGCGGCCATACGGCGGTGACGATCCGGCTGTAGTCCCGCCCCGCCAGCACCACGACGTCCGGGGCGCCGAGGAGTCCTCGGTCAGCGGCCTGGGCGTGGACGGTGTCGGCGGTGACGGAACCCGGTCGGCCGAGGCGCATCTCGTACGGGGCGACGACTGTGTCGAGGTCGAGCAGGCCGTGCAGTCCGGAAAGTATGTGGATGCGCTCAAGAGGTGCCAGTCGGCGGGCAGCCTCTTGGCAAAGTCGGTGGTAGGAGCCGGTATAGAGGGCTCCAGCGGGGGCTGGCTCGCCGCGTTTGCGTCCACCACACGGCACGATCACCAGAGGCGAAGCCGCCGCCTCCTCGGTGACGGGGACGACGCCATGCGCGGGGACCGCTGTGACGGCCATGCCGTAGGCGACATGGCCGGCGAGGGTCCATGTCAGCCATTCCCACCCAGGTCGTCGGTGCAGTCCTGTGACGCCGCGGTAATGGGCTTGTGTGAGGAACGGCGTGTGCCACAGCAGCAAATCGGTATTCGGCAGACGCATCTCAATACCGTCGTGACGACGGAACAGGGTTGTGGTTGGGCCGACAGACAGCGGGATGCCGCCGTACTGGCCACCACCTTTGGGGCCGATGCCGGGACGGGAGAAGATCAGGCCTACTTCGAGAACCAGGTCCTTGCCCGGTTCCGGCGGGGTGAGAGTGGGGTCGTTGTAACTGAAGTGCGGGCGAATCATTGGGGGCATGGCGGAGTCCTTCCGGGGGCGGCGACGGCGGGAGGCCCGGGATGTTCCGGTTTTCCGCGACATGCCTGGGTCTGCTCTGGAGTGCGCACTACACGGCGGGTTCGAGGTCCTCGAGCTTGGCGCGGGTGACCACTGTCTGGTCCTGGCCGCGGAACGTTTCGTGGTCCTTGACGGTGGCGCGCAGGATCCGCACCCGCTGGCCGGGCTCGAAGTCGCGCAAGCCTGTGGCGAACCACTTGACCAGCCGGTTTCCCTCGGTCCGGAGAACCAGCAGGGTCTTCGCGCCGTAGTGGCCGGGAATGATGCGGGAGACGGTGACGGTGGCGTCGAGGTCGGTGACCTGGGCACCCTTCGGGGCGACGAAACCCGGGGCGATCGTGGCGCGTTCAGCCTCGTGCTGCTGCTGCCGGGCGTAGACCGCCACCAATGAGGCGGCGATACCCACCGACTTCGCCGAAACGTAGTCTCCGGCGAGGAGGGTCCGCAGGTTCATCCCGTAATCGCTGGCCTGGTCGACGGTCTCGACGGAGGCCAGGACGGCGTCGATCAGCTCGGGCTGCTCGGTCCGGATCCGGCGGGCCTCGGTCACCCCTTCTGCGAGTTCGCGGCGCAGCTCCTGGTTGCGGATGAACTGCAGTCCCACACCGCGGTCGCGATGGTGTCTGCGGTCGCGGGGATCTCGCGGTCGCGGGCCCGGGCGCGGGAGATGTAGCCGCGCCCGCCCTCGGAGAAGGCCAGCGCGAGGGCGATGGTGTCGAGCTTGTGCAGCGACCGATCTCCACGGGCTACCGGTTCGCCCCACTCCTCGCCGCCCAGGGCGGGAAGGTGCTCGTCCAGGTCGTATTCGAGGGTCCACAGTCCAGCGACCTTCACGCCGAGGAACAGGGTGATGCAGCTGGCGCCGACCTGCTTGATCTCGCCGGTGTCGGTGTGGCGCAGCACGTACAGCTTGGCGCGGCGGCGGAACTTGCCGCAGTAGTCGCAGTGCGGGGTGTCCGGTCGGGCCCAGCCGTCGAGGTTCTGCCCTGGTGCGCAGAAGGTCACGTAACCGGCTTCCTCCTCGACCAGGCGGGCGACGAACACCCAACCGTCGAATCCGATCCGCGGGGCGGACAGGTCCAGACGCACGCGTTCCTGTGCGGTGGTGATGCCGAGGGCGTTGGTCTCCTCGCGGGCGTAGGGGTCGAGAACGTAGGTGAACCGCTCGGCGATGTTGTTGCGCGCCAGGCGTGCATTCGCTTTGTCGATCTGCGCCAAGGCCTCGTGCAGGTTGCTCATCGACAGGTCATACATGGCGACTCCCCCGTTGTCTTCGTGGTTCATTCAAGAATCACTTTACAGCGTCACGATGCTATGTCAAACCTGGGGAAGTTTCTCCGGGCGGCGCGAGAAGTTCAACAGGTCAAACCGGCAGGGCGGCCGGGGTGGCGCCTAAATAGCGAAATACCCGCCGGCACAGGTCGTGCCGACGGGCAAAGCGCTGGAGCGAATCCCGATCAACGAGCTGGTGGCGGCTCGTCGATATCGCGTTCACCAGTGCAGACGACACGTCCCCTGACGTGCCGCAGCGGCGAGCTCCTCGGCGTAGCGGGGCTCGAAAGTCGGATTGAGTCCGTTCGCTGCCCAGTAGTCGGGCTCAGGGTGCGCAGAGCCGATGATTCCGCCGGCGATGCAGGCGATGGAGTCGGAGTCGCCGTTGCTCGTCGAGGCCCAGGCGAGGGCCTGGGGGCCGGTCAACGCGGGAGCGTCGCCGCCCGAGGCAGTTGCCATGTCGGCGACCAGGAGAGCGAGGGCTGCGGCACTGGCCGATTCCCAGCCTTCACCAATGCCGGCGCACGGGTCGCCGTAGCTTGTCGGCTCGACACCCTGCAGTCGGTCCCGGCTGTCCGCGGCGCGCATCAGCGCGTCGGCCACGTCGTCATTCAAGCCATCTACCAGGAAAGATGACACGTCCCCCGTGATTGGGGCGAGGACGTCCTGAAGGTAGCGGTCCTCGGTCCAGGTGCTGGTGCCGTTGTAGATCTGCGCGGCGGTCGTGAGGGCATGTTCGAGGAACCGGCCGCGCTGGGCCGGGGCCTGGCGGGTGGCATCGGCAAGCAGAAGCGCCGGGACGACGGCCCGGGGGTGCTTGTGGGTGATCACGGCCTGCAGAGCGGTCAAGCCCAACCAATACGGGTCGGGAGCGAAGGCGGTGGGGACCAGGCGCATCACGGCCCCGCAGCCGGCGGACTCGACGGCCCCGTCGGTGTCGTACCAGCGGGCGCCGGCGCGGAGGTTGCGCAGCGATGTCATGCAGGTGCGGCCCGGGGCGCGGGTGTTGTCGGGGTCGACCTGCCACAACAGGAACTGCCGGGTGATCGCGTCGGTAACCGTTTCGATGTCGGCGAAGTCGTGGACCTCGGCCAGAGCACGGTGAAGGGCAATGGTCATCTGCGTATCATCGGAGATCACCCAATGACCGGCCGGTGGGGCGACCGGATAGGCCGGCATCCGTGTGTAGCTGGTGAATTCGACCTGAAAGCCCCAGGCGTCGCCGGCGGCCAGGCCGGTCAGGGCGTTTCCGTAGCGGGCGAGCAGTGCGGTGTCGCTGCCGGCGGCAGGTGCGGTCACGGGGTCTCCCCACGCGACAGGGCGACCGCCGCGGAGCGGATGGTGACGATGTCCAGGAGGTCGAGGTCGGCGACGCGGCCGAGGTAGTCGGCGATTGCGTCGGGGGTCATGCCTTCGTCGAGGTGCCGGCGGATCTCGTCGAGCTGCTCGTCGTTGAGTGCGGCCATGGTGATGGTCCTTCCCTCGTCGCCCCTTCAGGAGGGGACGTGTCATATTACCTGGTAGGTGTAGGTTTACGCGGCCTTGGTCGTGGAGCCGCCGGTGCCGTCGTCGGCTTCGGCGACCAGGTCTTCGGCGACCATGTACACCGTCGGCCGGCCGCTGATGCCGTGGTGGTCGACCTTCACGCAGCGCAGGTGGGTGCCCATCGGGAGAACCACCTCGTCCTCGGAGGAGTAGCTCGAGATGGACTTGACCGGAAGCCCGTCCCGGGTGCGGACGACCATCATGTACGGCGGGTGGCCGGCGAAGTTGTGCGCCGTGCCGTGGTTCGTGGAGAAGCTGGTGACCTTGCCGATCTCCATCCGCGACCCGACGGTGAAGGCCGAGTCGATGTACTCCTCGGTGGTGCCCTTCCACCCGCTCGGGACCTGGGTGCCGCGAACCAGTGTCATCGGTTGTTTGTTCGGGTTGTGCCCGCGGAACTTGTCGAATGCTGAGTCCAGCTGGGACACCACGGTCTTGATGTGTCCGGACGGGTTCGCGTCGCGGCCGGTGATGGCGGCGTTGATCGAGCGGTAGCTGCCGCCGGTGTAGGTGGTCAGTGCGCTGCGTTCTTTGTAGCTGAGCATCTTCTGCACGAATTCCGCGTTGGAGGTGGTCAGCGCGCCGATGTTCGAGGTCTGCACGTGCCCGCCCGGTCCGGTCGTAAATCCCCAGGCCTTCAGGTCGCCGGCCCGCTGGGCGATCACCGGGTAGTCGTCGGCGGTTTCCTTGCCGTAGGCGCGTATTCCGCTGCGCCACAAGCTGGCGTGTTTGTCGGCGCCGAGGCTCTGCGGTGGGATGTCGTGGTCGAAGTGCGGGATGGTGCCTCCGCCGACCGTCTGGGTTCCCAGTGCGCGCCGGTGCGCCTTCGCATAGGCGGCGTCGGCCTCGGCCTTGGTTGCGCCGACGGCAAGTGCCTTCACACGGGCCTGTTCGCCGGCCTCGACCGCGGCCTTCTCCTGCATCGCACGACGGTGCCGCTTGATGCCGTCGTGGATGTCCGCGCGGACGGGGCCGCCGCCGACCGAGTCGGTCAGCTTATCGTGGGCCTCGGCCATCTCCTCGTCGATCGTCGCCTGTTGAGCGGACGGTGTGGAGGCGTGGCCGTCGACTGCTCGGCGAGCCACGACGAGGGCGACGTCTCCCTTCATGGCGTGGGCTTGCTTCTGCATCTCTGTGGCGTTCGCGGGCAACGGATCGGGCCCGGTCATGACGGGGATGCGGTTGGCCTTGGCCAGGGCATCGTTTTTGCCGTGTGCCTGGGCAACCGGGTGGTAGGCGTCGCCCTTGCGTTGCAAGATGACGAAGTCCGAGGATCCGCGCCGGTAGATGGCGGTGCCGCCGTCGAGGAGACGCCCCTCGACTTCGGTGACACCGGATCCGCTTTCCATCGCGATGGTGCCGGCTTTGTAGATGCTCGTGTCCCGGGGAGCCGACGCCAGGGCGGGCTGGCCACCCTCGGAGAGCGCCTGCGTCGCTTCAGCTGCGGCGCGGCGGTTGAGTGATCGGGCGATCGCATCGACCTCGTCATCCGAGAGCGACGCGTAGTACGCATCGCGCTCGGCGCCACTGGCCATGTCGTCGCGCATCCCGAACTTCGCGGCTGCCAGATCTTCCCGGGCCTCGACCTGCCGGCGCTTGGCGTCGATATGCGCCTGTTTGGCGTCGTCGAGGTCCTTCTGCTTCGCTGCGACGTCGAACGATGAGCCGGTGCCGTCCTCGACAGCCTTCTTTGCCTTCCTCAGTCGGGCCCGAATCCGGTTGACCGCCTTGCGGGCTTCCTCGGCCTCCGCGTCGGCGTCGGTGACGCGTTGCTCGGCTTCATCGAGAGCGGCCTGCGCCGAAGTGATCTGCGAGCCGGCCAGCTTCGCGCGCTCGGCCTCAGCATGGGCGATCAGCAGTTTCGCCGACGGCGGGTTCGCGTGCACACTCGGCATCGGGGTGTCCCCCAGCACCGACTGGTCGATGCCCAACGCGGCCATCAGTTCCGGCAGGATGCTCGGTGGTGCCGATTGCACCGCGGCGGCTGTCTCGACCATCCCTTGCTCTTTCAGGTGGTCGACGACCTTCTTGCGGGCGTTGCGGCCGTGCCGGCGGTTCGCGTTCGCTTTCGCTGCGGCACTGTAACTACCGCACCCCGGGCACCGGCGGGCTCCGTGTGATTTCGAGCGACACATGAGCGCAGAGTACTGCGGAGATGACATGTCCCCTCCTCCCTGGGTCGATATGTCGGAAACTGATCGCTAGTCGTGCGAGAACCGGGCGGCAGGACCACGTGGTGATGTCTATGGGTTCACTGCTGTTGGTCCGGCTTCTTCGGGCCAGGCGGAAGTCGTTGTTGATGTGGGCTTTCGGGAAGACCGGTGGGGGCCTCCGGGCGCCCCTCGTTCAAAGGGATTAGGGAAGACGTCCCGCCTCGCGACGTCAGTCGCAACTCTTTGCAAGAGGCGTCCCAAGCTGAATGGCGAATGGGGAGAATCGGCGGATGACGCAACGACCGCATACGGCGAAGATGCGACCAGAGGGCTCGTAGTCCTCGCGAGCGGGGTGAACAGGTCCCGCACCGGCGGCGCATGACAGCGGAAACCCGGTGCCGACCTGTCCGACAGGCACAAGATCGTCGGCGTCGCGTTTTACGTCTTTGAACTGGAGTTATGCCCCGGCCGGCTTCCCTCCGGACCGGGGCATAACCAGCATAGCAGCAGGTCGAACATATGTGCGAAGATCAGAAGGTGAGGTCCACAGAACCCGCCCCTGACCAGTGCCCCAGGTCACGATCTGACCGGCGGAACGTGCCTGGTCGGATGGGAGGTCTGCGGGTGTGCCAGCGCCGGGCACGGCGGGCATCGCACGTACTTCTGTCGCCACTGCGATACGACGCTGTACGTACCACCGTGCTCCGGGACCGAGTTCAAACCAGGTGAGCGTTGGGCGACACGGGAACAGATGCCTTGATTCTCAGGAACCGAAAATTGAGGCAGACCCACTCCCGGGAGCTGGAGCTGGCGCAGGCACAGCGCTGACAGTGACCAGGACGGGTTGTGTCGTCGCATAGGCGCTAATCGCCCCCGGCGTTCCCCATTCCTCGTGGCCAGGTTCACCGGAATAGTTGTTCACGCATGCCCAGTCGACCTGGTACTCACCCACGGGGATGTCCGGGTAGGTGAGCGGACCGCCCCCGGCGGGGATTTTCACGGGATCGAGAGCGGCACCCTCAAGCCAATCACCCAACCCGGCTGAGAACGTGATCGGGTCCACCTCGGGGTTCGTTCCCGGCTTCGTGCCGTAAATCATGCAGAAGACGTCCGCACCAGTGTTATTGGTGATCGTCGTAGTGACGGTGCTTCCACTGACCGTGGCGGTCAGGGCGACATCTTCCGGTGCCGCGGCAGCCGTGCCGGCAGTCAGCAGGGCTACCGCCGGGACAGCGGCGAACACCGCAAGGGAAACACTTCTCAGCTTCATGCCTGTGATGTGTACCAGACGCAGTGTCGCTCATTCACGTGGCGGACACCGGTCCTACTTCTGCCCCAGCCCCATGCGGCACCACAGTTCGGATACCTCCGTGTATCGGCCCCGACCCTCAAGCGGACCGGTGGGCAGCTCCAGACAAGTTCGATCGCTGACAGATCAGGGTGAGCCGCGGCCCGCCAGCCTCCGGTGTGTTTCAAACTGACGGGCTCGGCATCCGCGCACAGAGCGCGGTAGTCCGTCATCGTAACTGCAACCGAGGCAGCAAATCCTGCGAATCACGTCGCGAGCAGTCTTCCATCCCTTGCCGCGAAGTGCGCCCGTCGCCGGCGGTTTCAGGTCGACGAGGGGTGGGGTCGGGTCGTGAGGGGCGCTTGTAGTCAGAGAACAGCCGAGAGTGAATTTCCTCGGTGATGCTCCCCCGGCGGGGATCAGCGGCGCTCGTCATCGCATCGTTTCCTCTCGACTTTGACACGCAGCGAAGGGGACGTGTCATTTCCCCAGCTCAAACGAATGATCACCGACTCCAGTTCGTCCCATGAGGGGCTGGGCTGGGCCGATCGGCAAGGCATAGGAAGCGCCCCAGCTGGTTACCAGACTGGGGCGCTTCCGGCGCGCTCAGATGCCAAGGGGAGGCTAGAGCGGCCATTGCGGGCTCGGGGGGGAGGATCCCGCAACGCCTACAGAACACGAAGCTGCCACCGATTTCAACACAAGTTGTTACCCGTGTGACTGGATCACGTTGAAGTCATTGCCAATACCCGTGACCGCGCCTCCATGTAGCGGGTGAGGAGGGTGAGCATCTCGGCATCGGGGTGGGCCAGTTCGGGCAGGTCTTTCGCACTGACGATCTGGGTATCGAGAGCTGCGATCTGCCGGCGGCATTCCCCGATCGACTCCGGGGTAACTCGGTCCGCGTCCAGGCGGTCGGTGAGGTACCGGATCGAACCGCCGAGGCTGAGACCAGGATTCTGTGTGGTGTTGTCGCTTCGGCGGGCCGCGACCATTTGCCACCATTCGTCCAGCTCAGCCACAAGTGCCTGCTCGTCACCGACTGCACGCAGGGCACGATCGACGGCCGCGGCGTCGGTGATCTCCCCGTCCAAACATCCTGCTCGGGTCAGGATTTTCCCGAGTTGGTGGTTGGCGAGTTCGTCTCCGCGACTCCACCAGAACGACACCATGACAAGGACCTGCCCCGACCGGTTGGACTCCCCCATCGCCTCTCCCCTTTTCGCTGACGACTGGTCTACCTCACCACAGCTCCGCTTGCGGCCCGGCCGCAGGTTCATCCTGGTCGGGCCGCCGCCGACTGCGTTGCCGCGCACATTGGGCAACGTGTGGTGCCGTCGATGATCCACCCGTTGGTCTGCGCGAAGCTGCACGCGTCAGATTGGCTGGCCACTGCAGCGGTGAACCGGTGCTCGCACAGATCGCAGCGGATCGCCCAGCCATGCCTTCCGCCGGATCGCGTCAGTGTTTGAACAGCCATGTCTCCCCCACGCTTTCACGAACTGTGTCCTCAGCATGGCACACATCAACTTCGCGGAGGAAGTCAGGATCGACCCTCCGCGGGCGTCCTTTGCAAGTCGAGAGAGCCTCCCCACACAACACCGCCCCTGCCTGCGTGGAGGCTATGCCGGTGGGGCGGTGAAGGCGAGGCGTCTGTGTGCACGGTGGCGGCCTAGGGTCATCGGGTGCACTCGCGGCGTGCTGCGTCGACGTCGCCGGCGGTGACGGCTAGGTGGTATTTGGCGGCGACTGCCAGGTAGCTCTGCGCGTACTCGCACCTGAATGCGGTGTTCGAGGGTAGCCAGGTGTCCGGCCCCTGGTCTGATTTCGCCTGGTTCGCTTTGCCCTCGGATGCGAGCAAGTTCGAGGCGGTGTCGTTAGCGAAGGCGACGCGTTGTTCCGGGGTCCAGGTGGCGGCTCCGGCTCGCCATCCTCTCGCGAGGGGATAGACGTGATCGACCTGCACGGCCGATGGCTTCTCGGTCGAGAATGCGATCGCGGTACCGGTGTAGGGGTCGTTGAGTGTGCCCGAGATGACCTTGCAGTCATGGGTGTTCGGCTTGTATCGCACGTCGATCAACTGGGTTCTGAGGATGTCGTTGCGGGTGTCGCAGCCGTTGTGTGAGTCCGGGCCGGTGTAGTTGTCGGTCCAGGATGGGCCGAAGACGCAGCCGTTCCCTTTACCGCAGTCTCGGTCGTATCCGGGCACTGTGGGAAGTTCGTCGACAACCGTCAGCGCGCCAATCAGCTGGTCGAGGCCTGGTGGGGCATCTGTGGGGGCAGGTGCAGGTTCTTCGGTGTCGGCCACCGTGAAGACGTCAGCCAGGGTGGTGTTCATGTCTGTGACGACGGCAAGCACGCTCTGCTGGCCGACGAGCGCGAGCGCCGCAGCGGCCAGAATGGATCCGCCGGCCAGCGCCCGGAACTTGTTCGCCATCAGTTCTCCTCAGTTGGTCGCGGCCGCGCCGTCGGTGAACAGGCCCAGCTGGCTCCGGCGCAGCTGCGTGCGCGTGAGCGTGCCGTTGCCGAGCGCGGCTGGGCGGAGGCCGACATGAAACTGGCCAGGGTTGTGCGGACAGGCGAACACCGCGAGTCCTTTGGCACCGTGGTGGCGCTGCTTACGGACCTTCTTGGCGTCGCCGCGAGCGAGGTAGCCGCGTTGTCGGCACTGTGCGCACCAAATCCACCGTGCGGCGGGATTGTGTGATCGGTGGGTAGTCATGACAGTTCGCCTCTCTACGTACAGATTCGGTGTCGGAGGCGGGTCACGCGGCCCGGCCGATTTGTAGGTTGAGCCAGTCTGAGAGCCACTTGATGGCGCTGCGGCCGGCGTTGTCGACGACGAGATTTCCGTAGTCGGTGTGCGCACCGGAGGTGAAGAAGCTCGCGGCGCTCAGTCCTTCTCCGACCAGGGCGGCGAGGTCGTCTGCGCCCTGGGAGCTGGCCATCGTGGTCAACGATCCGGTCAGGCCGGGTAGGTCGACGTTCTGTGCCTGGGCGGTGATCGCGTTGGAGGCGGTGTTCGTCTGTTTGCCCAGGAGCGCCACGTCGGTCTTGGTGGCTTTCCCGCTGAGCATGTTCACCGCCACGGAGGCAAGATCGAGGCCGACCGGCAGCAGCCCGGTCATTGCCGCTCCGGCGCCGAGCGGGTCAGGTACCTGTCCAGGGGGTGGAAGCAGCTTTTCGACGGCCGCCCATGCTATTTCCTGAATCTGACCGACCAGATTGGCGAGTCTGACGATGTCAACGTTCCCCAGGATCGAGGTCACCAGGGCGGCGATCTGCGTGTACCCGGTGGGATCCGGAATGACAGAGAGGATCTGGGAGACCCACCGCAGGTCGACGCCCGCGGCCAGCCGGACCAACGGCGAGACCTGGTTGTTCAGCTCCCCTGCGATCTGGTGTGCCCCGCGTGCGTCGAGGGCGGCGACCTTCTGCGGGAGCAGGGTCAGGTTGCGGAGGATGCCCGGGAGGTCGAGGGCGGTCACGTTCGTCACCACGTTGAGCGCCTGACCGACGACGACGCTCGGTTTGAGCACCGACAGCACACTCGATGCGGACGAGAGCGCGTCGGCGGGCGTGGCGGCCAGAGGTGCGACCTGGGTGCTCAGCGTTCCTGCTGCGGTGGACAATGCGGTCGCGTCCGGCGAGGCGGACGGCAGGATGGTGGTCCCCGATTGCACCAGCGACGACGCGGTGTCCGCCAGTTTCGCCGCGGTGGTCAGTGCGCTCGACAGATCCGCTTGCGAGGCGACGCCAAGGACCTGGCCGGCGGCGTGCTCTGCCGTGCCGGGCGCTGCGGTGGTCAGTTGGGTCGTGGCTGCAGAGTTCGCGGCGCCACTCGCAATCAGATCGGCCACGGGTGTGAGCGTGTTCATCAGCGAGGTGGCGGACTTCGCAACCTGGGCGACGTCGATCGTGTTCGCGCTGCTCTGCTGCGCCAACGACGTGGTGTTCGCGCTGATCCCGGGCAGGTCGGCCTTGGAGAAATCCGAGGTCAATGCGGTAGCAACGGTCGAATTCCCACCTCCCGCTGTGGCGTCGGCACCGATGCTCGGTGACTTGCTCAGGATGGACCCGAGCGATCCGAGCAGAGGGTTCGAACCCTTCTGGATCGAGCAATACAGGTCCTTGCCGGAGTAGCAGATAGAGGCGACGCGCCCCGAGAGCTTGCCCATCCCCTGCGGGCGCGGGTCGGCAATGCCGGTCCCGGTCGAGCGCGGACCGACGACAGCGGCACCTTTGGTGCCGGCACCGGGGTCGGCCAACAGCCCGACTGCGAGTACTCGCTCGGGTGGGATGGGGCCATTGCCGTTGCCGATGGCGGAGGCCAGGTCGCCGGCCGCGTCCGCGCCCTGGGAATAGCCGGTAATCGTGAACTTTGTTCGCGCGCACCTGCTTGCCTCTTCGGACAGCACGTTGTCCGCCTTCGCGCGTGCGTCGGACTTGCTGTCGGCGTAGGTGTGGCCGTTGTCGAACGCGCGGGCCATGTACGGGAGGGTGTAGACCTCGGCCCGGTCGCCCTGGGTGGTCTTAATGGCGTCGGCGATCGGTTTGAGCATGCCTACCGGCACCGAAGGATCCGCGTTCTCGTTGGTTTCCCAGGTTCCGGGGATGAACAGGTTGTATGTGGTGGCGCACCCCGCCGGGTCGGCGTGTGCGACGGCAGGGGCGGTCAGCGCGGCCGTTCCGGTGGCGACCGTCGCGGTCACCAGTGCGGCGAGTACGCGGCGAGCGGTCGGACGTGTGGCAGGCATCGACACCTCATCTACCCGGCGGACAAGTGGTGGTTCACCTGTCGGTAGGCAGTACCGCTTGTGCCAGCCGGCCATGCCCACGTCGAGGTGAGGGGCACAGTGTCGTGAGTTGGCGCGGAAATCTCTAGCAGCCCTGTGGATAACTCAGTTTGCCCAGCCTGGGAGGCCGCGGCTGGATGTTAGATCCAGTCGATGTGGACGGAGTCGATGTGGTCGAAGTGGAATCCGAATTGATCGCTGTACGTGTCGAAGCCTTTATTTTCGGGGTAGTCGAGGGTGGCGTGCCGCTCGAGCAACGCGACGACGCGGGCGTGATCGTCGCCTGCCAGTGCGGCGGCGAGTTCGCGGGACTCTTCACTGGTGAACGGGGTGTCGGAGTTCGCGAAGTCCAGGGTCGGTTCGGATGCGGTAGTCGTAGCCCTCGTCGGCGCCGTTGCGGACCATGACACCGCCCTTGACGCGGATGACCGCCTTTTTGGGTGTTCCGTCGGGGCGCAGTACGCCGGCGCGTTTCATGATGTCCTCGGCTTTGACGTTGCGGAGTTTCTTGCTGGCGTCGGCGCGCAACTCGTTCGTTTCACCGGACCGGTATCGGGAGACCGCGGAGCGGGATCGGCCGATCTTCGCGGCCACAGCGTCGATGCCGCCGAGGCGTTCGATCGCCGCACGGCGTTGCGCTCGCTCGAGAACATCCGGGTGGGGGATGCGGCCAAGTTGGGCCCACCGGCGCAACGTGCGGGCGGACGGCGGTGTGCGGCCGGCATCGATTGCGGCCTGCCGCAGGCCCTCGTTGCCGAGTTCCTTACGCAACTGTTTCACCGAGACCTTGCTGGTTAAACCCGCGAGTCCCCCGCTTTTGACCTGCTTCGACTTCTCCACACCGCTGGTCGCGGCGCTGGCGACGGAAACCTTGAGGCCATCGAGACCGACCGCCTGCTGCGCCGGCTTCGTGGTGCGCGGCTTGGGAAGATGCAGGGCCATCAGAGTTCCCCCTCCCCTTCGTCGGCGGCGAACTCGTCGTCGGCGAATGCCGCCCTGATCACCAATGCCTCGCAAGCGACCTGGCCGACGACCCACATCTGCGGAGGGGCACCCAGCGGGGTCAGGGAGGCCCAGCGAATCAGCTTGTCGAGCTTCTCGACCGAATCGACCGGACCGGTCAGCTCACGCCCGGACGGCGTGTACGTGCCCGCGGCGGTCACGATCAGGCGTGCCCGTCGGCGTCCTCCCCCCACCGGCAACGACTCCCACACCGGCGTCGGCGTTGCGGCCGACTCGGCTGCATCGTCGGCAACACCGGCGTCCGTTGCGTCCGCCTCCGATGTTGCTTCGTCGCCGTGCTCCTGGAGCGCAACGTCGGCTTCAGTTGCGTCCGCAACGGGTGAGTGTTGCAACGCAACGTCGGTTTCGGTGGTCGTTGTTGCCGCACCAACGTCCGTCGGCACCTCCTCCTCGTCCGCCTCGCCGGCGGTCAGGTCAAAGAGCGCGAACCGATCGTCGCCGCTCTTGCCCGGGCGGGACATCAGCGTGCCCCCACCAACGTGTACTGCTGGTCGGGCGTTGCCGCAATGCGGTTATCGGTTGCGTCGTCGACCTCGGGCAGCGGCGGCGTTCGGAATCCGGCCTCCACAGCGCGTTGCTCGACCTTGACGAAGCGGCGCATTGCGGTGGATGCCGCCTTGGCCCGGGTAATCGTCGCGATTTCCGCGTAGCTGAGGTTCTCAGTAATCCGGAGACGCGCTGTCTCCTTGACGACGGGCTCGAAGTCGCACGAGTCGATGAAGTCGAGGAGATTCTCGATGGTCTGCTCCTCGTCCGGCAACACGTAGATCTCCTGGGAGCCCTCGTCCAGCGCATTGCCTGCAACGCCCCACTCCCCCAGGTCCGCAACGTCCGCAACGTCCGCAACGTCCGCAACGTCGGCAACGATCGGTTCGGGGACCTGCGCAACAGGCTGCGTGTCGGTCGCAATGGTGGTCTGGTCCTCGACCGACAGTTCGGCATCGGCCGATGTCGCTAGCGCCGCCGGGTCGGCAGCCTCAGCAATCGACGAGTACGCAACGGCCGATGCCTGCGCAACGTCGTGGTCGCGCGCAATGGATTCTGCTCGGTAGCGCACCGAGGCAGGATTGTGGACGGTCTCCACGTTGCGCTCAGGGGTGTTGTCGGCGATTGCGGGCATCAGCCGGGCGGCGTTGACGACCTCTGCGTATTCGCTGTGGGCGGTGCCGATTGCCTTGATGAGGATGCCCACACCGTGGGTGAAGGCCAGAACCAACAGGGGCGGGATGATCGCAATGAGAGCGGCCCCGGTGGGTGCGAGCGGTATGTAGCCCAGGTCGATGCCGGCCGCAACGTTGCGTGCGGAGATCTCGGCCGCCTTGTACGCATGGACGGCGTTGCCGATCACACTGATCAGTACAACGGCGATCGCAAGTCCCAGAAAGAACCTTTTGCCGGCCGAGCTGCCGCTGATCTTGCTGAGTGCAACGACGGCAATCGTTGCGCCGAAGATTGCGCCGTCGACGATCGCGGGAAAGATCCAGGTGAGCCAGTACGGCAGGGTGGCCTGCAATGCGAGGTCGCGAAGCACGGCGAAGGACAGTACGAAGGCACCTGCCGTGATGCCCACCGCAATAAGGATCGCAACGACCAGGGCCGCGATCAGGGCGCGGAGCTGGATTCGTGCAGCCTTGAGATTAAGGTCATTCATAGATCGGGGTTTCCTTCCACGGGGTCCCGGTCGATGAGGCCCCGCCGGCTAGGCCCCGGCGGGGTCTCTCTCGTTGCCGCCGTTGCGGCCGTTGCTACGCAATGCTGTTTGTGCTGGCAGGCGCCATATTCTCTTCTGCGCAACGTTGCGCCATATAGCCCATATGGTGGATGCCTGCCCATAGGGGTTATATGGCGATTTCGTCAGCGGGCGCAGGGAAAGGCTCGCCGTTGTTGTACTGGGTTTCGAGCTTGGTGCACAGCTGATCGATCGCGGTGCGGATGAACACCTGCTGGCTCTTGATCCCGGTGCGGGGGCGGGTGTGTTCGAGTGCGGCGACCATGCGGTCCTTCAGTTCTTCTTCCAACGACAGCAGGATGTCGGTGGTCTGGGCTTTGCGTTTCTTCTCTGTTGCCGGTTTCGCCGACGCCGGTGCGGCCTTGCGTTGCCGCGGCGTTGCAGGCGATGTTGCGGAGCGAGTGACTGTTGCGGGCGCGTCAGGCGACGTTGCGGTCGACTCTGACGCAACAGTGCCTGGCGTTGCGGTCGTCGTTGCCGCGGGCTGAGCGAACGGGGTTCGCGTACTACGAGGCACGGGTCGGGCAGGTTGGGGAATTTTGCTCATCAGAGGGCCACCTTCTCCAGGATCTCGATGAAGTTGATATGGAGGTTGCGGGACCAGACCGGATTGGAGGGGTGTTCGTCGAAACCCATGCCGACGTTGGTCAGCTTGGAGATATCCCCCTTGTGCATGATCGGGTCGCCAAGCAGGGCGATACCATCCGCGGCCCCGTACTCCTTGAGGTAGTCGATGACCTCCGCGTGATCTTTCCGACGGCCGTCAAGTTTGTTGACGACAATCCCCGCGATTGGGAGGACCTTGTCCATGTACTCGGCCAGGTCTTCGAGAGCTGTCTGGAGCGAATTAAGGCCGTCGACTGCATCGTGTTCCGGGTTGACGACGATCAGGAGATTGTCGGCGGCGTACAAGGCGCTCCGGGAAACGAGGTCAATCGCAGGGCGGCAGTCGATCAGGATGTGCTCGTAGTCGCCGGATACCGGCTTGAGAGCACGGGCGAAGGACATCTCTCCTCCGGGCTTGGTGCCGAGCTGGTCCGAGACCGCTTGAAGTTCAGCGAAGCCCGACGGCACGACGTGAATCTCTTCCCGTCGCGCGGCGACAATCGCGTCCCGCATCGGCAGATCCGTCTGGCGGTCGAGAACATCCGCGAGCGAATGGGGCGACGGTTCAGCTGTCGTGTAGCCGGTGAGGTGCTTCGTGGAGTTGCCCTGCATGTCCGCGTCAACCAGCAGAACCGTCCGGCCGGTAGCGGCAGCGGCATGCGCGAGCCCACCGGCGACCACGGTCTTTCCGACGCCACCTTTGAGGTTTGCGATCGCAGTGATCGTCATGTTCCTCCCCTCTCCTATTCCCATATGGGCGCTTATATAAGCTTATATTAGCTTATAGCTAGTGCACATATCTTTGGTTTGCTCCGGTTAGCTAGTCAGATCGTATGTAGGGCAAGCGCATATAACCTGCAGTGACATGCAGTTACCTAAGGAAATCTCAGATCATCTCTGCTACCGGAATCTCACAAAACAGCAGCTGACTACAGCTGCTCTTTGCTCATCGGAGATCTTCTGACGAGGCGGAGCAGCAGGTCAGATACCGCTCCAGAAGCCAACCGCAGCCTTGTAGGGGTCATCCTTCGCGCAGAAATTCTCCCCGCGCCTGGCCGTTCCATGGCACAGGTTCCGCAAGCGCAGCACTAACCACCCTCAGTAGGGGAGCAAAGCGCAGTAGGGGAGCAGAGCGAGAAGACGTGTAGCCCGTGTTCAGCAACCTTCACGTCTTCGCGGTATCCACGAACCCCGCATGTCCATTCGATTGCTTCCCATGGAGACAGATCGGCCTACGAACGGGATCTCAGCGTCGGACGCGGACATTCTCGCGGGAAGGCCCATGAACCGTGACACCGCGCTCAGTGGTCGCCCGAGCGCCGTCCCTGAGAACGAGATGCGCGTTGCCACTGGCATGGACCACCGCATCGCCCTCCGCGTAGACCACCGCGTTGTCGTAGGCATTAACGAAGGCGCTGTCCGTCGCGTTGACCTGGGCGCTGTCGCAGGCGTTGATACCGGCATGGTTGCGCGCAATCACGATGCAGTCGTCAAACGCGTCGACGACTGTGTTGGTGTAGGCGTAGAGCCGCACCCGGCCCGTGATCTGGAGGCGGGCGGCGTCCGTGGCGACGATCTGCGCGGTCTCCGGGAGCGGGGTGTCGAGGTGGATGCGGACTAGAGAAGTACCAATGATGCGGATGGTCCACTCGTTCGTCTTGGCTTTGGCGAACGTGCGGTCGTCGAGTTCGATCTCGCTGCCGGCGGTGTCGACGACGACGGTGGTGGCCCCGATGCGTAGCCGTTCGCGGACCGAGTCGGAGTTCCTGCTGACCTGCTCCGTTCGTTGCTGGCGAGCGGGGGAGCGGCGCCGTTTGGCTGGCGTCTTCGTCTGGCTCGTCGACACGTGGGGCTCCGTCCTCGAAGTAGGTGCGGGGTGAACGCGGTCGTTTCCGGCACCTTATGCCGAATCTTCCTTGTCAGCGGGAACCCGCGCAATAACGCGCTCCGTGCCGCTTCCGGAAGCCGGTGGAACACCCGAAGTCGGGAGGCTGGCTCGCCTTCGAGCAGACCGAGGAAGGGCGCACCGTCGAGCTGAAAGACGGCTGGGCGGTCGTCGGGCGATCTGCCATCACCGGCCATGAAATAACCCAGGGGGAAAGGGCAGCAGCTGCACGGCTCCGTGTTAAGGCTGACCGTCTCAAGGGAGTGAAAACTCCGCAAGAAATAGTCAGCATTGCGGAGCAATAGGCTCCGTCCAGTTAGCTGCATCTGAAAGATCAATCTCAGGGGATACCCGGCTTGAGGTCGGGGATCCCCTCTCGGTTCAAGGGGCACTACCCCGTGATTCGCCACGAAGCTCGGAAAGGCGAGGAGTTGTATCCGATGGAGGCTGGTGGCAGCGATCATTCGTGGCCCCCTCCGTGGTGTGTGGTGCTCGCAGCGGCAGCGAGTGTGCGCCAATTCGCTCGCATCGCCGCGCGGTGTTCGGCACTTGCTGCCCGGGAGCGGGCCTCCGCAGCCTCGGTAGCGCGTGCCGCCTGCTCAGCGCGTCGCTGGGCGTCGATTCTGGCTCGTTGCTGGCTCGGGGAGGGGCCGGTGAAATCGATGCGTGAGAGCCGCATGTGGGCGTATCGGACCGGGTTCTGGACCGAGTAGCCGCCGGTGCGCCAGCTCTTCGCGTCCGGCCAGGTCCACCCCCGGTTCTGGGTGTCGCGGGTGAGGGCGTCGGCGATGTCGCGGCCGGTCCAGCGGGTGGTGTCGATGCCGGTGCGTACGAGCACGTCGACGAGCTGGCCGATATGTCCATCCGGCGTCAGTGCGGGGGCGAGTCGGGCGAGTTGTGCGGCCGCGCGTTGGGTGTGCAGGGGCCGGTACGTGTTGGTGGAAATTTCTCCTGTGTGCGTCGCGCGCTTGGTGAGTTCTCTCTTACGAGAGAACTTCTCAAGAACTGAAGAACCAAGAGATAGGGTGTCCCGCTCGCTGAGCTGGGGATTACTCGCCGCGGCTTTGGCGGCTGCTGCCTGCTGCCGTTGGCGACGCTGCCGATGCGCCTGTGACCGGTGCACAGAGCGTGCGGGGGAGCGCCGCTGAGCAGCTACTGGCTGAGGAGTGACCTCGATGACCCATCGGGGGCTCGACAGGGCCCACACGCTCGCAGCTCCGCGCTGGTGGCCGCCATGGTGCAGCTCGGCCGCCATGAATTCACGGCTCTGCAGTTGGCGACCGCGGACTACCTCGTAGCCCACACTCAGGTCACGGAGCACGCGTCGTGCCCGTTGGACCACCGATTCGGATACCCCTGCCACCCGGCCGATCTTGGCCACCGAAGCAGTGACGTCCCGTCCGGTGGTGGAGTCGGCGAATCGTGCGTGGGCGGCCGCGACCGCGACCATCGTTTCAACGCCAATGCGGCGCTTTTTGACCGCAGCCCGGCCGGTGTCGGTGTTGGTTACCGCGTGGCGAACCTGTCGCAGCCACGCACCCTTACCCGACCACACCGGGATATCCCGGTACGCGCCTTCAGCGACGGGTAGTGCCCACGAGCTGCCACGCTGACCACTCGCATGGTTGAGGTGTTCGAGTTCGCTGACGTTGTGGTGCGCGGCGTCAACGAGTGCGGCCCACTCCGGATCGGGAGCAGGATCGACTGCTTGCACCGGCGTGTCGGACGACACGCCGAGCGTCGATGATCGAGTTAGCAATGCTGATTCAGGGTATGAGTTACCCTGGGCGGTACCTGTCACAGGTAAAAGCCCTTCGGGGTTTGCAGTACGAGTTCGAAAGTTCGCGCTTTCGAAACTCACCTCAGAGAACGTGACGGCCCTGCCAAGGCCTTCACCCTCCTGGTGAGGAGGACCTGCCAAGTCCTCCTCGACGAAATCCGCGGTTGCGGTTCCTGACTTGAAACCACCCCCACCAGGGGGTTTTTTCGTTTTCTGAGGGTCTGCGCTGATGAAATTAGGTATCGAGGACGTTCATTTCGTTACTCAGCCACAGCCATCACTTCCTTCCCTCTGGACACAGGTCATCGACCATCTCACCACGCCCGATGGCGCCGATCGGTTAGGCACGCGTGATGCATTTGTGACGAATCTGCTCATGCTGCGACCTCCTGCGACTCAGGGCTCGAGAGGGTGTCCCAGGCCGCGATTGCAGCCCGAACTGCCGTGACACCAGAAGGCTGACCGCCAAACGCCCAGAACACCGTCGTGACGGTCTCGATGCCGAACTCGACGCCGTGAGGTGTGTCGCGTGCGATTTGAGGTGGTCACCACGGGCGGTCGAGACCATTGCGGCTCTGCGACGACTGAAGCCGGGGAGCGGCTGAGAACGCCGGCGTCTGCTCTCGGCGTACCGGCTTCGGCGCGGGTCGGGCGGTGAGCATGCGTTGAGCGATGGTCGCGACTTCGCGGACCTGGTCGACCGAGGCAGTTTCCGGGTCCGATACGACGAGATCAATCACGTCGAGAAGCGAGTCGCGTGTTCCAACCCCGAATCCGGACTGACCTGCGGAGAGCAGGAGCGGACCGTGGTCGTGGATGAGGTCCTCGGCGTCGAGCACGGTGACGTCATCGGCGACCCGTCGCGCGCAGACCATCTCCTGCATCGGGATGAGTTCCCACTCGTGTCCATGGCGGTCGGTGGCGGTGACGTTGGTCATGCGGCTGCCCCTCTCGTTGAGCTGTGGAAACGGGTGGTCCACGCCTCGATTGCCGTTGAGATCCGGTTCTCGGCGACCGCCGTCGGATGAACGGCGAGATGCGCCCAGAAGGCGCTGGTGACCGTCTCGACACCACTGAAGTTGCCGCCGGCCAAGTAGTCCCGGGCATCGATCGACGAGTTGGCTACCGCGGCCCATGCGTAATCGGACGGCGCGCGATCGAGCTTGATCGCCGCCAGCTGCTCGAAGACGTTCCAGCGTGCGGAGATCGAGTCGACAGAGTCGATCGGTGTGGCGCGGCAAAGGGAGGCGACAGTCTGCGCCTCGGCCTGTGAGAACCCGGGGACCGTGACGAGACCCCACTGCGGGTGGGCATAGAGGTCGGCGATCCAACCCCACCGAATGGCTGAGGGGCCCTCAGTGGCAGGGGACTCCAGCTGACCAGTGGCCATGAAGTAGACGCGATCGACGAGTGATGTCATGCCGCCACCCCTCGGTTGGCCTCACGCTGGCCTTCGCTCCGGTTGTAGTAGGCGCGCAGGTCACGGCGGGTCAGGATGGCTCCGCCGTCGTGGCGGTACGCAACTGCCGCCCAGATCATCGACTGCGGGGGAGTGCCCGCGCTGGTCAACTCCGCGACCTCTCTCCGGCAGGCGGCAAGTCGCGGGCACCGCAGGCATTCGGCCTGGGCGTCGAGGCCGGCGCGGTAGGAACCTGCATCCAGGTCCCAGGATTCAGGGTCGATCGAGCAGGGCGTGGGGGCGGTCATGCTGCGACTCCAGCCCGCGTCGTATCCCATCGACTTCGAGAGCCCGAGGCCACTGCTTCGTATCGCGCCAGGTGGCGGTGTTCGATTCGGTTTCCACGCAGGTCGTAGGCGTCGCCGGCGACGATCATCCCTCGCGGCGGCTCACCTTGTTCGATTGCCCGGAGGATCTCGGTGCGGCATTGGGCGAGGAGCGGGCACTGCTTGCACGCGTCAATTACGCGCCGCAACTGGGCTGCGCTCTGCCCCTCAACCTCCCATGCCTGCGCTCGGCCGGAGCAGAGTGCCGAATCTTGGGCCTCTGGTCGAATCTGTGTGACGCCGCGGCTCTCGAGCTCCCTCCGAATAGCGCGGAGTGCTGGGCACTCCTCGCACCCGGCGGTGTAGGTGAATCCGCAGCGCAGGCACCGGCCGGTAGAGGTTGGGCGGTGTTGAAGTGATGAGGCCAGCAGATCGCTGGTCGAGGAGTTCGAAAACTGAGTTCCGCGGGTGCCCGTCTTCGCATCTGTCAGCGGTCATGTAATTCCCCAGGTTGAGGGGTTCGGCCGTCACGTAATTCCCCACCCTGCCGTCACGTAATTCCCCACCCTGGGGCGTGTCGGCCGGGGTTCGGGTGCTGCTGCAGGTTCGCTCCTGACTGGGCCATCGACAACGGGCCCGGGAAGGGGCCTGACGGTGGCAAGGAGAACGTGGACGATGACCGATCTGATGGAGTTGTTCCGGCACTGGCATGCCGGCCGGTCCCAGGTGCAGATCTCGACGGCCCTGGGGATCGACCGCAAGACGATCCGGAAATACCTGGCACCCGCGTTGGCGGCGGGGCTGGCGCACGGCGAGGGCGGGAAGTTCGACGAGGCCCTCTGGCGGGAGCTGATCTCGGGGTGGTTTCCGGAGGTCGGCGACCCGTCGGCGAGGGCGGTGACGTGGCCGGCGATCGCCGCGCACCACGACTGGATCAACGGGCAGCTGACCGCGTCGGTGACGGTCGCGACGATTGCGCAACGCCTACGTGACGACCACGGCGTCGCGGTGTCCGAGTCGACGGTACGTCGTTATGTGGCAGCGCGATTCGCCGATCAGGTGGCGGAGACGAAGGTGACGGTGCCCCGTGGCCCGGTCCCGCCCGGCGACGAGGCCCAGGTCGACTACGGCAAGCTCGGCATGTGGCGGGATCCGGCCACCGACCGTCGGGTGGCGGTATGGGCGTTCGCGATGATCCTGACCTGCTCGCGGATGCTGTTCGTCCAGCCGGTGCTGCGGATGGACCAGACCTCGTGGTGCGCCTCGCACGTCGCGGCGTTCGAGCTCTTCGGCGGCGTCCCGGCCCGGATGGTGTGCGACAACCTCAAAACCGGGGTCGACCGGCCGGACCTGTACGACCCGAAGATCAACCGCGCCTATGCCGAGCTCGCCCGGTTCTACGGGCTGTTGATCGACCCGGCTCGCGCCGGCAAGCCGAAGGACAAACCGCGGATCGAGCGTCCGATGCCCTATATCCGCGACTCGTTCTTCAAGGGCCGGGAGTTCACCTCACTGGCGCAGATGCAGGACGCCGCCCTGGCCTGGTGCACCGATGTCTACGGCCGGCACCAGCACCGCGGTCTCGACGGAGCGCAGCCGACAGCGGTGTTCGAGGCCATCGAAAAGCACCGTCTCACACAGCTTCCACCGCGACCATTCGAACCGGTCCTCTATCAGGCCGGGAAGGTTGCCCCGGACTGTCATGTCAAGGCCGGCAAGGCCCTGTATTCGGTGCCCTGGCGGCTGATCGGCCAGCAGGTGCTGATTCGCACCAGCGGCGACGTGGTGCAGATCTTCCATACCGAGCAGGTGGTCGCCACCCACGTGCTGCACCTGTCGGGGCGGTCGACGAACCCCGAGCACTACCCGCCGCACAAGATCGCCTACACACTGCAGACCGTGTCCTGGTGCAGGGCGCAGGCCGAGCAGATCGGTCCCGGCGCGGTCGCCGTGGTCGCCGAGTTGTCGCAGGTAAACGCGTTGCATCGGCTGCGGGCGATCCAGGGCATCGTCCGGCTGCGGGACCGCTACGAGGATCGGCGCCTGAATGCGGCGTGCGCCCGTGCCCTCGAGGTCGGGGACCCCAGCTACCGCACCGTCAAGGGCATCCTCGCCGCCGGCACCGAACACGACGGACAGCCCGCCCCGGCCGCCGCGCCGGCGCCGGCGTTCCTGCGCGGACCCGACGCCTTCGACGCCGAACGCACCGCCTGATCTCGACTCCACCCAACTGTCCTGCAATCACGTTGAACCAGGAGGTTTCTGTGATGACCATTCATGATCCCAGCCTGCGTGCTGCACTGAAGACATTGAAGTTGACCGGGATGCTCGACACGCTCGATGCCCGGCTCGCCCAAACCCGGGACGGGCAGCTCGGACACCTCGAATTCCTCCAAGTGCTGTGTGAGGACGAAATCGCCCGCCGGGAAACGGCGGCGCTGGCCCGCCGGCTGCGGCGGGCCAGGTTCGAGCAACAGGCCACGTTCGAGGACTTCGATTTCACGGCGAACCCGAAACTCCCGGCGGCGATGCTGCGGGACCTGGCCGCCCTGCGCTGGCTCGACGCCGGCGAGTCGGTCATTCTCTACGGACCCGTTGGGGTCGGCAAAACCCATGTGGCACAAGCACTCGGGCATCATGTCGCCCGCCGCGGTGGGGACGTGCGTTTCGTCAAGTGCTCCCGCATGCTTGCCGACCTCGCCGGTGGCCATGCCGACCGCACCATCGGTCAGCGGATGCGCGAATACACCCGTCCGCTGGTGTTGATCATCGACGACTTCGCGATGCGCGAGCACACCACCACCCAGTCGGATGACCTCTACGATCTCGTCTCCGACCGGGCGATCGCCGGCAAACCGCTGATTCTGACGAGCAACCGCGCCCCGAAGGACTGGTACCCGCTGTTCCCGAACCCGGTCGTCGCCGAGTCGCTCCTCGACCGGCTCATCAACACCAGCCACCAAACCCTGATGGACGGACCGTCCTACCGACCCCGCAAACGACCCGGACATCGCACCGCCGGCGCAACCTGATCCGCACCCCCACCCGCTCGGGTTACCCTCGACTCAGCACGCCCGAGCATGGGGAATTACGTGACGGACACCCCTGGGGAATTACGTGACGGTCGACACGCATCGCGCTGTGTCAGCTCACGTAGTGCTGCCGCGGCCTCTGGGCACAGCGGTTTGATGATGGTCGGCTCATAGCCGCATCCGGTGCAGCGTCCGTCCATTGTCGAGTGCAGGGACGTGATGCGTACCAGGTCAGCGGCACTTGCAGTTGCCAACGATCGGGTTGCGGATAGGTGCTTCTTGGGACGCTCTATTAGAGCGCCAGCTAACGTGTTCATTGCAGAGGTTCCAATCTGCTATGACCGGCTAGGGGTTGCAGCCCCGCTCCGGTCGAGGCCCCCTGATCGTTGGTAGCGATCGGGGGGTTTCTTGTTGTGTGGGGGAAGTCAGGTGCTCATCCCCCTTGGGATTCTAATATAGTCTTACACCTTATCGCTCTTGTTTATCGTACTTTTTTGTGACAACAGTCCTGGAGGTCGGGCAGCATGGCTCGT
Source organism: Rhodococcus sp. 4CII (assembly GCF_014256275.1). Taxonomy (NCBI): domain Bacteria; kingdom Bacillati; phylum Actinomycetota; class Actinomycetes; order Mycobacteriales; family Nocardiaceae; genus Rhodococcus; species Rhodococcus sp. 4CII. The sequence continues at coordinate 24,125 of NZ_JACCFE010000001.1, read as the reverse complement.
TATGCGAGGTTGCCCAGGATGAGCCGGCGAACACTGGATGGGTTCGTGCCTTCCCGGCTCTCCGAGGCGCGTATCGACAAGCACTTGGCGCAGGGCGAACTCGCCCTGCGTGCCGATGTGAGCACGGCCACGATCTCGGCATGGGAAGTGGGTCGATCGACCCCTCAGGTCGATCGATTGATGAGGGTTGTGGAAATTCTCGGACTGCGAATGGACGAGGTGATAGATGTCCCCGTCGAGGAACGCAAACTTGGCACGCTGCGCGAGCTGACTGGTCGAACCCAAGCGCAGCTCGCCGGGATTATCGGCGTGTCGACATCCCTCCTCGCCGCGCTCGAACGCGGACACGCCAAGCTCGGCGATGCTGTCGCTGAACGGCTTGCAGGCGAACTCGGAGTGTCCGTTACCGAGATTCGAGCGGCGTACGAGCGTGGGCGCGCCCGGCCGCCACTCGACTGAGGATTGTGCAGTCGGGCGCAGGGCTGCTGGGGATGTGTTGCTGAGGCGTAACGATCGGCCGGCGAAGGACGATTTCTGCGTCGACCCCCCGAGGTCCCACTTCTTCGCAACGCTGAGCGCTGAGAGAAGTAGCTCGGTTGCTCGAATCGACATAACCCACCCCCGGGAACGGTGTGGCGCAAGAAGATACACGTGTGCCACACGTTGTTTTGCCTCTTCTGAAGCCGACTACGACAAGCCTCAGGAAACTCCCGGGTGGGGAGCGCGGACCTCAGATTAGCAGTCCTCAGGAACTCTGCAACCGAACGATCGGAGCGGTGTGTCGATCTCGCCCATCACGCTGGGCGGGCGAGATCGCTTGCCGCTGTTATTGAATGGTGTACTACCAGCACAGCGGGCCGGTGCCGGGGCGTACCAGCACCATCGCTTGCACCACCGTTACACCGTGCTCGGCGCTGGCTGTAGCCACTCCGGTGATGGTCAGCTCGGCGGGTGTCCACGCCTCCGACTCGGAGAACCGGACGAACAGCACCACGTCGAGGCTGAGGGCGTCTCCGTTCCGAAGTGATTCCCGGGCATGGAGAAATGCATCTCGGCTCTTCTCGTGGATCTCAGCGACCTCGGTGCGCCAGCGAGCGAGCGGTCCAGGAGGTGTGACATCCCATTCCAGGAACAGGCCCGTGATCAGCTCCAGGTATCCGATGCCCATCGGCTCGGCAAGCGACTTCTCGATCGTCATGGCCTGGGTCTTGCTGTACTCGCGGTGGAAATCCCGCTTGGGGTGTGTCTCGTCGGTGAGGTCGTGGATGAGGCCGGCAATGGTCTTCCGGCCGCCGATCTCGCGACCCCGGGTTGTCATGTGCACGCACCGTAGAACCTTGTCGTCGCCCTCCAGGCTGATCTCGGCCGCAAAAGGCTGGCTGGGTTCTATTTGGCCGTGGCCGATCTGACCGACATACACGGTGTAGGCGTCGCGCTTGTCGAAGGCGGTGAAGAAGCGCCAGATCTCGGGAAGGCTGCGGTTGGGCTGGGTGGTGTCGATACCGAGGATCTTCTCCTCAACGATAGGGGTGTGCTCGGACCGCATCGTGGCGAAATCCCACTCGAACGTCCCGACGGTACGTGGAGGGGGCGGCGCTTCTCCGGCCGCTGCGATATATACCTGCACGCCAAAGATTTCCCCATTCGAAGACAGGATGGGGGCCGCATAAGATACCGCGGTTCGGTTCTGCGACAACCAAACCCGATCATGAAGTGGTTTACGGGCTTTGAGGACGGCGCTGATGGCTTTCTGTGCTGCCTCGCGGAGTTTGGCGGCGTCGCCACGGTTCGTCGCGACGCTCCAGCTCCTTTTCATCCGGCTCGCGAAGTCGCGCGCGAGACCGCCTTCGGAGACGACGCAAGGCTCTTGACCTGCATCGACACCGAGAGTTTCGAAAATTACCCAGCCTTGATTGCCGGTTTCTGAGGCGCCATTCTGTTGGCGGCCTTCGAGTACGTCTGTCACGTAGAACTCCCCTCCATCAACCTCAACCCTATGTAAGCGTTGGGTCAGGGGAAAATCGGGCTCTGTTCTGCGCGAAGCCGATCGAACAGAATCGCATCGTGCGCACAAAAGACGGACACTCGCTGTGAGGGGTCGTGTGCGAGTTTGCGGAGTTGCTGGTGATTTGCACGGACTTTCGCGGGAATTGAGGCCAGAGTCAGCTCGATCGCACCCAGCGCCGCGGCGCGGCTTATTGGTGCAGATCGACTGGGGGAGAGTGCTGCTCGATGGTAGAAGGCATCTCCCGCATGAAACAGCCAACCGCGGTTGCTGGTTCGGACCGCGACACCGGCATGGCCGATGGAATGTCCGGGCAACGGGACGAGCCACACGTCTTCGACTCCGATGATCGGGTGTGCGGTGGGAAGGCTGAGTAGCTCTTCTCCGGTCCCGTCGTACGTCTGGAACGAGGTGATCGCCTCGACGTGCGGGCGGCGATACCGGAGACGCTCGGGTAGCCGGCGCCGCGCTTGCGCGGTGCGGAGTTCGGCGGCTGTCGTGTGCACTGTTGCGTGAGGAAAGTCGAGTGCGCCACCGATGTGGTCGTAGTCCAGGTGCGTCGCCACGATGTGGCGCACGTCCGAGAGTTGGTAGCCGAGGGCTTCGATTTGATGTGCGGCCGTCTCCTCCACGCGCAACGCCGGCCCGAGGGCCAGGGCGACGCGGCCGAGCCGATTTTTCGGCGCGGCAATATCCGACCGGCCGATTCCACTGTCGACTAGGACCAGGCCGTCGTTCGTCTCGCACAGCAGGACATGCGAGACCAGGGGGCCGCTTGCGAGCGAATCGAAGGATCCGCAATTCAGATGATGGATACGTCGAACAGACACAGCTAGCACCACCGGGGGATAGGCAGGTGTGGCCAGGCACTGAGCCATGCCGGCCGCCACATCCGGAACCGAAGTCGTCAAGAACCGGGAAACCTTCACACCTGAAGGCGCGGCACTATCTTACGCATCAGTAAGGAGGGTGTCGGATCGGACGCTTGTCCTGGTGCTGGCGGTGAAGCCCCGGGGCGCCTAGATCGCGGTCTGTCGCCGCTCAATTGATGCTTTGAACTGCGTAGACGACACGTCCCCGCGCGGAAGGTGCGTCGCGTCGGCTCTTACTTCAGGCCGCAGCTGATGTGCATGTACATGTCGAAGTCCTCGTACGGGGAGTTCACCATCCAGTGCGGTGGGGTGTCGGCGTCGACCTGGATCTCGACCTCTCCGACCGATGGCTTGTCCCAGGTAACGCCGAGTGGATACTGCTTTGTGCTGCCCTTCGGTCGTGTTCGGTTGACGGCCTCGATCGCCCCCGGGGATTCGGCGAAGTCGTGAGCTGGGTAGCTGAGGGTCTCGTTCTCGACCGTGATGGTCTGGGATCCGTGCGTGAGGGTGGCGTGCCACCCGTTCGGTGCGGTGATGTCGACGGTGAGATTGTCACCCTCGCCGTGGCACTGGACATCGACCTGGTCCGGGGCGGGAAGGGTCACGAGGTCGACGCCTTTGCGGTTGCCGACGCCGATGGCGATGTTGCCGTCCCAACCGTCGGATCCGCCGGACGATTCGGCGGGCGTGACGGTGCCGGGCCGACCGTCATCGCTCGACGAGCCGGAGCATGCGGTCAGGGTGGCGGCGATCATGCTGGTGAGAGCGAGGCCGACGAGCATGCGGCTGCGGTTGGACATCTAGTTTCCCCTCCTGTTGCCGCAGGGCGGCGTTATCGAACTCGGTGCGGTGACTACTGGTTTCAGTACCGGATGGTGTCGATGAGCCAGCTGTCCCCGGCCTTGGTGAGGGTGACCCAGACGGTGGTGTCGGGGGCGACGGGGACTGCATTGTCACCGGTGATCGCGGTCTGATGGATGGTGGCGACTCGGTGAATGAGGGTATCGGTATCGGGCGGGCACCCGGAGCAGCCGATCATCACGTCGGCGACGACCTTCGAGTTCGCGGTGGCCCATTGTCCCCATTGCACTCCGGGTCCGCGTTCGGTCGTGACCGGGACGGCCACTTGCGATGCCAGGCTGTCGGTCAGCCACTGTCGAGCCCGGATGAAGCCGTCATTGGGGGACTGGTCGGTGGCCGGGTACCAGGTGAACGCGACAGCCAGGGCCTGGCGGGCTGCCTCCTCCGCCGCCGCGGCGCCTGGCGCCGGTGTCGCAGCGGTCGGCGGAGGTACTGGAGCAACGGTGATCGACGGCGCAGGGGCGGACGTCGTCGACGTCTCTGCAGGCAAGGTTTGCGGATCTTCTCCGTTCGGCCGGCACGCATAGACGAGGATGGCGACCAGGGCGCCGAGGAGCACCACCACGGCCAGGAATCGACGCACGCTCATCTCGGTCCTCCTGCGGCAGTTGCGGGCAGTCCACTCATCACATCACCCTCCGTGCCTTCATCCCGCTCATTAATGACGCTTCCTTCACGACGTCACCCGTGGTCGGGGCGTGGAGCATGCGCCCACCTCCCAGCGCGACGCCGACGTGACCCGGTCCGGAAGCGGCCCAGGATCCGAAGACGAGGTCGCCTGGTTGGGCCTGATCGATCGGGATCTCGATGCCGACGGTCCACTGCTGCTCCGAGGTCCGTGGCAGTGTGACCTTGCCACCGCTGCCGGTGAAGACCGCGTAGCTGGTCAGTCCGGAGCAGTCGAAGCCACCACCGGACGGTCCGCCGGTGCTACCTCCACCCCAGACATAGGGGGTGCCGAGGTACTGCCGCGCGGCCGCAACGACCTGGCCGCCGTCCTTCGACCCGTTCGGGACCAGGAGGCCGGTGGAACTCAGGGACGTGTACTTGGCCTGACCGAGGACGATCTTCGCGACGTAGTTCTGAGTCTCGGCATACGGGGGAATGCCGCGGTGCGACTGCACCGCACCGAAACCGGCGTTGTACGCGGCCAGCGACAGCTCGACCGGATCTCCTGCCACGGTGCCGGCCGCGAGCGCGGCGTTGACCTGGTCGTTGAGGGCGCACATGAAATGCCCTTGAGCCATGACGGCGTCGCCGATCGAATTGGGGTCGACCTTGCCGTCGCCGTCGTAGTCCTTGCCCCAGGTCGCCCAGGTTCCGGGCATGAACTGCGCGGGCCCGAGTGCACCCGACGGTGAGACTGGGGCGTTGGCGCCGTGCCGAAACTGATTCTCGGCGTATAGCTGCGAGGACAGGATCGGGGGCCGAATGCCGGGGCAGATGCTGCCGGCTTTGCGGATCCACGGGTCGAATTCTGGTGGCACCGATCCGGCGGCCAGCTCACCACCACCGACGGTGCCGAAGCCCGCGCAGTCGATCGGCGATGTCGCGGCCGCGAGCTCAATGTTGTCCGAATCCGCGGCGGTATTGGTGGTCGTTGCGGCGCCGCCGAGCTTGGTCATCGGGTCGACGGCGGTGCCGCCTTGGAAGCGGCCGCCTTCCCAGTATTCGAAATGCAGGTGGGCGCCGGTGGACTCACCGTCGTTGCCGATATTGGCGATGTGGTCACCGGCCTTGACCTGCTGTCCTTCACGGGCGATCAGCCCGTCGGCGAACATGTGGCCGTACACGGTAGAGATCGGTGTGTCGCCGACGAGGGAATCGACGACGATCCAGTGCCCGAATCCCGTGGCCGTACCGGAGCGGACCACGACGCCGTCGAGGGCGGCGTAGATCGGGGTACCAATTGCGCCGGCGAAGTCGACGCCCTTGTGCTCGGTACCCCATCGTGGCCCGAAACCGGAGGTGAACGTGGTGGTCCCCGCCTTCGTGGGCGCAGTGATCGGCCCGGACGCCCGCATCTGGCCACCAATGCTCGGGTCGTTGTCGGCGGAGGTGGTCTTGCACCGATCGTGAGCAATGACCGGCTGGGGTGCGCACGCCGTTGTCCCGAGGACTGTGGTGGCCGCGGCCGCGAGGAGCAGCGCGGTCCCGCGCCGGCGCAGGGTCACAGGGCCCCCGGGATCGGCGTGTCGAGTTCGGGGATCGGGATAGGTCCGGGCACCGGCACCGGTGTCGGACCCGGTGACGGCTCGGAGTCGGACGAAGCCGACGGTGACGGCTCGGAGTCGGACGTAGCCGACGGTGTGTGCTCCGTCGCCGAGGTTGTCGTCGACGGTGCGGTGGTCGTGCGCGAGGCGGGCGCGGGGTCGCTCACCAGGGACGGGGAGGTACCGAGCTTGCCGACCTCGTCGCGGTCGAGGGTGGGAAAGGGGTTCTGGACCTGCCATTTCGGCCCGTTCGGGGACTCGGCCACCTGCACGGTCACGCGCAGGTCGCCGGCCTGGGTGGGGATGGTGACCTCGGCCCGCCGATCGCCACCGGTGCCGGTGACGATCTCGCTGGTCGTGGGTCCGGTGATCGCGACGGGCCCCTGGGGACGTGCGGCGACGATCGTGTCGCCGGGGGTGTCGGTGGTGTATCGGCCGAGCTTGGTCTTCCACTCGGTATTCGACTGGGAGATGTCGACGTAGCTGTGTGCGTAGGCCATAGCCGTGGCCGGCGCACTCTTCGCGACCGCGGCCGCGGTCTTGCCCGCGATGGCCGACTCGGTTACCTCGACGAGGTCGTAGGTGATCTCGTCCGACGGCGTCGCGGTGGTGGTCGTCGAGTCGGTCGTTGCCGCTGTGGTCGGCGTACGTGTGGGCGCAGGGGGTTCCCCGAACACGGTGCCGGCGAGGAACAGGACTCCGAGGACGGCGGCCACGCTGATCGTGAGGTTGGTGCGCGAGTACAGCACCCACCGACGGATCGGGGCGAGGACCGGGTTGCCTGCGGGGCGGGCCATCAGCTGTACCTCTCGCTCGGGTGCGTCCGCACTTCGGGAGACAGGGACGTCTCGTACAGGCGGGCATTCGACCGAGGCGGAGTCGCATTGCCGGAGGCCGCCGACATGGCGGGCACCTTCTCGGGTGAGACGTCCTTGCGGGTCGGGGTGAAGACTTTCGTCGGGGCGATGGCCGAACCCGCGCCGCCGTCCCAGGTCTCACTGACTCGCGGAGCGCCACCGTGGCTCGCTCCGCCCCCGGAACGGCTGGCGCCACTGCCACCGGCGCCGAGCGCACTCAGGACTGCGCTGCGGCCGCGGCCGCCGCGGGTGTGGCTGTGGCTGTTGTCCGGCTCGTGGTCGTCGCCCTTGCCCGCCCCGGTGCGGATCTGGCTCTGGGAATCCTTGCGTGAGTCCGCCAGCCGCTGCAGGAGATCCATCTTCTTGCGGGCCGCGATGCGTGACTGATCGGCCTCGTGCCGGCGCCGTTGGTTGAGCTCGCGCCCCTCCGGACGGCTCGGGGCTGCCGAGTTGCCGCCCGCCTCGTTCTCGTCGGTGCCGCCGTCCTTGGTCTTCTTCCGCAGCGCCCCGACACCCTCCTCGACCATCGCCCCGGCCGGGCCGCCGACAACCGCGCTGGCCCCCTTGAAGAACTTCTGCTTCATCGAGGACTGCGCATGACGGGCTTTGCGGTTGAGAGCGCCGGCGCGGTTCTGGGTGAAGGTCTGCGAAACCCGCTTGAACGGCCGCATGATGAACCAGCACACCAACGTCAAGATCACCATGAACCACAGCCGCCACGACCCGTCGATCTGCCCGTCGTCGGTGACATACAACTTCACCAGGGCAAGCAAATAGAGCGCGACGATGACCGCACCGGCCACACCCCACACGTAGGCGCTGACGATCATCCGGCACACCCGCATCAACGTTCCCGCGTGCGCGGCGGCGAGCGGTACCCAGATCGGGGCGAACAGGATGGCCAGGCGAATCGCGAGCAGCGCAATCAGCTTCAGCACCGATGCACCGATCCACAGGATGGACGGCATACCGACCTTGACCATCGCCATGAACCCGATGGCAAGGCGGCCGGAGTCCTTGCCCTGGAACGTGTAGTAGGACAATCCGTAGTCGTCACTGAGCGGCTGGACGATATCCTCGCGAAAAGCCTTCTCCTTTTTGGCCTTCAGGTCGTTCTCGACACTGGAGTCCGGTGCATTCTCGATCTGCTGTTGTTCCTCGTAGGAGAACGCGAGCGCATCGCGCAGCTTGGGACCGAGCTGGTTCTCCTCATCGTCATAGTTCGGGCCGAACCAGCCCTTACGCCAGTCGTCGAGAAAGATGTCGTCGAGCAGCACGTCGCGGGGTCCTTTGCCGCCGCTGCCGGAGACCGACAGCATCTCGTTCTGTGTATCGGTGATCAGCGCCCCGAAGGTGTCATCGGCGAACCGGATTGCCTGCTGGGGTGCGCCGACCAGCAGCGCGCCGAGGGCGAGGGCTGCTCCGCCAACGGCCAGGGATTTCGTCACGCCGGCCGCGTTCGATTTGAGTGCGTGCCAAAGCATGATCACGCCGGCCACGGTCAGCCCGATACCGAGCCAGAGGCCGTAAATGCCGAGCATGCCGTTCGAGATCGAGGAGACGACCTCGTCGAACTGCTCCATTGCGGGCGCGATCCCGGCGTCTTCGGCGGCCTGACCGGTCTTGGTTTGATCGTCGAGCCAGAATGCGGCCGCGGCCAGGGACTTCCCGACCCCCAGGAAGATGTTGCCCCAATTGGTGTCGGTCACCGCTCCCGGGGCGCGCACCAGATCCGCGCCGCAACCGAGATCGTAGGTGTACCACTGGAGACCCGCCCACCCGTAGGTCGTGTATCCGGTGCCCCCGTTGTCGGGGCGGTCCGTGCTGGTCGCGTCGAAAACAGCGGGGAACGCACCCTTGGGGTACTCCGGGGCAGGCACCTCGTCGCACGCGAAACCGCTGGCCGCCGCGACAGGGGAGTTCGGGCCGACCAGCAATGGGGCCAGCACCAGCGCCAAGACGGCCAGAAGCCGCCCCAGCCGCCCAGCCAGCCGCCGATTCGAGGTCATCTCGTGCTTGGGGGACCACTGTGCGTTCATGCGGCACCTCCGAGGGCGTTCTTCGCGGTACTCGAGTTCAACGCGGCGAAGACGTGGGACAGGTGCACGTAGTGGACCCAGCTCGACCGGACCAGTTCGACGTCGTCGGCCATCCGCACCATCCACCGGCGGGCTTGGTCCTGGTAGGAGGTGTCGGTGTCCTCGTCGAGGGTGTCCTCACCGCCGCTGCCGAGTTCGGCGAGGAAAGCCTCGAAGCCCTGCCCGGCAGGGAGTTTGAGGAGCTTGAGGGCCCCGTCGATGGCGTGCGGGTCACCGCCGACGTCGCCGACGAAAACTTCGTAGGTCAGGGCAGTTTTGTCGTCGGTGCCGTCGAGGCCGAGGAAGTCGTCGGGCAGCTGTGAGCAGACCAGGGCGCGGACCTTGAACTTGCGGGAGTCGCGGGCGATCCGCAGGTTCAGGGTGCGGCCGGCGCCGGTGGATTCGAGGTACTTGTTTTCGTCGAGGAACAGCACCTTGCGTACGTGCCTCGGCTTTTCGTAGACGAGCCGGTTCGCCAGCCACGCGGCCATGTGCATCAGTGGGGCGGTCATCCGCTGCTGCGGGGTCCACTGCGAGGAGGGAACGCCCTCGGGTGGCAGCTGCAGGCCGGGCATCGTGAGAATGGTGAGCCGGATGTCGGCGTCGAAGTCGTCCACGCCGCTGCCGACCGTGCCGGCTTCTGGGAAGAGCACCCGGGCTTCGGCGAGTCGGGACATCAACTCCAGCTGCTGATACACGCCACTGGCGCAGGTGCGCACGGCTTGGTCGGGATCATCCTTACCGATCGCCTTGATGGCGTCGAGGACTTCGCCCAGGTTGTGGTCGCGGTCCCCGCCGACGCGGTTGGCGGCCAGGTGCAGCACCGATTCGGTGTGCTCGAGATGCAGGTGCCGTTCGGTGAGCATCATCTTCAGCACCGACACGGCGACCTCGACTCGTTCGGCGGCCGCGGCGCGCATGTCCGCGTCGTATTTCGCCTGTCCCGCGGCGAACGGGTCGGCAACGCGCGCGAAGTCCGGATGGCGGGTGTCGTACTCGGGGTCGTCGCGGCGTGGGTCGATGATGACGCGGTAGGGGTTGAGTGCTCCGGGACGGGAGTCGCGGCCGGTGAGCGCGTAGACCCGGGCGATGTCCCGGAACTCGGGTAGGTTCGCCAGCTCCTTGAGCGGCCCCGAGGGGTCGAGGACGACACCGTAGGCGCCCGCGCGGACCGCCTGGTAGACGATCATCCCGGCCAGGAACGTCTTACCCGAACCGGGCACCGCGACGATGGGGGTGAGCCCGGATTTGTGCTTGATCTCGTGCGCGGCGAAGCAATCCCAAATCACGGGGCGCGGCGCGATCGACGAGGTCTCCCCGAGTACCACTCCGCGGCGGTCGCCGATCCGGTCACCGGCGGTGGCCATGCCTGCGGCGACGGCTTCGACGTCCATGTGCCGTGTGTGGGCGATGTTCGCCCGGGGCTCACCGGGGATGAATTCGCGTAGTAGCTGGAACTGTCCGTGTTCCTGTTCGAGGGCGATGTGCGGCTTGTACATCTCCCGTAGACCGGCCACCTTCTTGCGGGCCTCGTCGGGGGTCGCTCCGACGACGGCGACCCGGTACCAACCGGAGGTGCGGGTGGAGAGCCCGGAGTGGTCCTCTTCGACGTCGGAGATGACGTCCTGGACGCGGGTGTGCTGCTCGGCCAGTTCCTTCGGCGGGACCTCGTCGTGTTCGACGGTGTAGTGGTCGAATTGGTTCTCGATTTTGCCGGTGAGCGAGCGCATGGTGCGGATGGTTTGTGCCTTGTCGTGCAGCTCGATCCGATCCGACCATTCCAGCGGTTCACCGGAGGGGTCGCCGATGACCTGCCAGGGCAGCATCCGCTCCGGGATCGGCAGCGGGGCCATGCGTCCGACGGTCAGGACGATGACCGCACCGGTGTAGCGGCGGCCCTCGACGACGCCGGAGACGGTGGTGTAGCCATCTCCGGGTGTCAGGGACAGGTCGGTGAGGTCTTCGAGGGCGGCGACATCGTCCTCTTCCCAGTCGCCGGCACCGGCGGCACCGCCGCCCGCAGCGAGCGGTAGGCCGATCGTCGCCGACCGGCGCAGCAGGTAGTCGACTGCAGTCGGTGATGCTGGGGCGGCGTTGACTCCGCGGCCGGCCATGATCCGTTCGAGTTCGGCGAGATGATCGGCGAGCGCCTTCTCCTCGCGTGCGAAGGCGTCGTCGGCCCAGACGGTGATCAGGGACGAGAGGGTGCCCAGGAGCGGCCAGTTCGCGACGTAGCCGAGGGTGTTGGCGAGGTAGTCGAGCCCGATCCCGAGCACCGACCGCTGCGGCAGTTCGATGCCCCAGTAGCGGCCCTTGATCGTCGCGTTCGACCACAGCATCGCGTGCTGCTGCCCGCGCAGGTACTCCGCCCACGACAGGGCGCCCGGGACGTCGTCGATCGGGGCAGCCCACTGGTCGTGGTCCTTGGCCCACTGCTCGACCGGGAACGGGGTGCGCACCAGTCGCCGGTGCAGTCGCTCGACACCAGCCTGCTGCAGGTTGGTCAGCACCATCGCCTCGTCCCGGATGAAGCGCCGCTGCTTGCCGGTGGTGCGGAAGTTCCACGGCCCCTGCTTCTGCACGAACCACGCCGTCGACGTGCGTGAGGTGCGGGTGATGTGACCGGAGGTCCCGGTCAGCTGCAGCCGCACCGCCTTCCGGGCACGATCGGCGCGCTTCTTCGCCGCCGCCTTCTCGCGATCGGCGGGCGTCTTCCCGCGGCGCTTGGAGCGCTTGCGCCGGCGCTCGGGCGTGCGAGTGTCTTCGGCCAGGACGGCGGGGTCCTCTGCCCGGGTATCGACCTCCTCGGGCACCTCGGTGACCGGGTGCGGAGGGAACTCCACTTCCGACCACGCCCGCGGGCCCGGTTGTGGGGCCGGCGTCTGCCGTCCCGCCGCCCATGACGGCGGCAGCGCTCCTGGCGGGATCACCGGCACCGGGTCTTCGAGTTGAGGGTCGAACAGCGATGCGATGTCGTTGTCGTCGTAGGTGGTCATCGGTGTGAGTCCTCACCGTCGATGCGGGCCGTGTCAGGTCGGGCGCCAGCGGTCAGCCGGTCGGGGAGGGTGACAGTGACCGTCTCCCCGGTCTTCGGGGGCCGTGGGGCATTGAGATCGTTGAAGGCTGCCTTGAACACCGACCGCAGGGGTCGGTCCGGGGTGACGTACTTGGCGATGTGGTGGGTGACGAAGACGGTCACCAGGGCCATCGTCAGCCACGACTTGTATCCGAGCGGCAGGTGCAGAACGGCGCGGGCGATCAAGAACACCACCGCGAACACCGCTACACCGACGAGTCCGGCGGTGTACCGAATCCGCACCGGCAGGGTGTATCCCGTCGGGCCCAGATAGTGGCGGTCCACCCGATACAGCAGGTCGTCGTTGTTGATCACCTATCGCCCCTTCCTCTGTGGGAACACCTCGCGTGGTCAGGCGCCGGGGTTGAGGCCGATGAGGCCGAGGAACCAGTTGCCGACACCGGCGGCCGCCGTCTCGGAGTTGGCGATGCCGAGAAATGCCAGACCCACCACCGTCAGCCCACCGACCGTGAACACCTTCGACAGGTTTCCCTTCAGGCCACCGATCAGGACGACGCAGGCGATGACGGCCAGGATGGTGAAGACGACGTTGTCGCCGATCCAGTCTCGAAGGTTCCTGGTGTTGACGTCCGCCTCCTGGGCAAGGGTCACGACACCGGGTACGGCCGAGGGGTGAGCTGCCGTGTTTGACAAGTCGACGACGGTGGAAGCGATAGCGAACATGATGCCTCTCCAACAGGTTGCGAACCGATGCCACGAATGTGGTTGCGCGAGACCGTAGGAGAAGTGACCGAAAGTTCTCAACCAGCCTTGTGGATAACTTTGTCCCGGGCATCGACACCAGGGCCCGGGCCAGGTGGAACCGCCCGCCGGAGACCGGTCCGAAACGGACCCCACCCAGGACGTCGGCAAGGCCGGTCGGGCAACAGTCTCCGCCGAGTGGACGAGGACACCCGCACCGGGACGGCAGATTGTCACGGCTAGCCCTCGTCCTCAGAGCCCGTGTGATGGCCCGCGGCGTGCACGGTGAAACACCCCGGTGACGGCGAAGCTCTAGGGGTGCCTTCGCAGGGGTCTTCCGTGGTGCGTCGACACACGCTGCGAAGGGGTCTTGTCCGACTGTCTGTTCGGACTTCGGAAAAGGGGTTGCGCTACAAGCGCTGACGAGGTGGGGGAGACCCGGTCCGGCAGCACGGCGTGAGCTAGGCCCGGACGGGGTTCCGAGGCAGGGGATCAGCGAGCGATGCGAAGGCCTGGCTCAGAGGAGTGCAATCAGGCGGTGCTACAGGGGGTGCTTCGGACCGCTCCGAAAGAGGGGCGAAAACGCCCTCCCCTTCGGGGTCACTCCCCCCGGCCCTTCGGGCCTAGGGGGGAGTGTACCTATGGAAATCCCGCCGCGCCAACCCATTTCAGAGAGTGCAGCTCAGAGGCTGTGCGAGACGGTCGGAAGGGGCACAGGAAGCGGGGTCGATCAGCGGCTCGATGACGACGCCCAGCGACCAGCCCGGCAGCCCCAGAGGACGCCGTTTCGGGCCACCGCGCACCACCCGTGAGAGTGGTTTCCGCACCCTCGTTCGGACGCTTCGCTGACGGTCCGCGCGAGCCGTCTCGGAGGGTCCGCCACGGCCCTCGAAAAGGGGGTCGTGGACACCGTCCCCAGAGGCTCTCCGAGACCACCTCCGCATGGTCGCTTCGAGGTCCCGGACACGGGCTCCGGCGTGGATGCCTCAGAGACCCCGACACATCCAGCGCACGCACCGCAACGACCCTCCACAACGGTGCCGCAGCCAGGCCCTCCGAACGGGCACAAAAAAGTTATCCACAGGGCTGGTTGAGCCAAACCGTGCAGTCCTGCCAAGGTGCACATCCACAACGCCCGACCACACAGGCACCGGGCTCGACACGACGAGAGGAGCGAGGCGATGGCGCAGCGAGATCCGCTGAAGGACTTCCTCGTCGAGCTGTTCGGTCCGGGACCGGGCAGTCGCAACGCTCGCGCCGAGCAGGCGGCCGCGGCGAAGCCCGCCGTCGCCCCCTACCGGACCTTCGCCCCCATTCCGGTAGCCGCTGCCGGCCTCGCCTTCTACGCACCCGAATTGGCGGAGACCCCCGTCGTCGAGACGGTCAACGGGATGGGCGAGATCCTCGCCGCACTCCACGAGCACACGCTGCCGCTCGCACTCCTCGGCGCAGCCTGGTCCGCAGTCGACATCGCCCGGTTCCGTGGCCACTGCCAGCGGGTGATGCTCGAGGCTCAGATCCGCCAGACCACCCGGCACCTGCCGGTCAAAGTAAGCGTGCCGTTCCCGCCCGGCATCGGCACGTTGCGGACCGCGAAGATCAAGCTGCCGCGCGGTGCGATCATCCGCCCGAAGGAGATGGACGAATTCACCGCCGCAGTCCGCGGATCGGCTGGGTCGCGCACCGGGAAGTACACCTACACCGTCCGCCACGACGCGCACCGCGACCGGATTCTGATTACCCGCAAGCTGACAGAGGCGGACACCCGCTCGGCGCGTCACAAGGCGCTCGAGCTGGCACTCAAAGATGGCCCGCTCAAGGACCCGGTCGTCACCGTCGACACCCGCGACGAGAACGGTGTCGAGACCGGCTACATGATCACCTTCACTCCCTCGCTCAACAGTGGGGCACGCGGCTTCCAGGCCAAGGTCGAGGAAGCGCTCGCCTCCCTTGCCGGTGACCACGAGTCGGGCCGTACCTGGGCCACCCAGTGGACCCCGTCCGAAGGGTTCTTGGTGATGCGGCTGCGGGCGCCGCTGCCCACCCGTGTCGATCACCCGCTCGAGTTGGTCGACGAGAACCTGCGCCACCTGCCGTACGCGACCGGGGCCGGCGACCTGAGTCTGTTCTGGGATGTCTCGACGAAGTCGAACAAGCCGCACGCGTTGATCGTCGGCCCGACCGGTGGCGGCAAGACCTCGGTGATCCGCACTCTGCTCACCGAGGCGGCTCGCCGCGGTATCCCGTTCCTCGGGGTCGATCCGAAGATGATCGAACTCGACGGTCTCGAGGGCTACCCCGGGTGTGCTGCGATCGTCTACGACTTTGTCCGCGCGGCGATGCTGGTGCGCGCCCTGCACGCGGAGATGATGGCCCGTAACCGGTACGTACACGTGAAGAAGATCGAACCGTCCCAGCTGCCGTTGATGATCGCGGTGCTCGACGAGTTCTTCATCCTCTCCGGGAAGTGGCAGGCGCTAGCCAAGACGGGTGACGACGAAACCCGTGCACTGCTCAAAGAACTCGATCCGCTCGGCGCGTGGGCGGATCTCGCTGTCCTCGCCCGTTCGGCCGGCATCCGCCTGCTGCTCGGGGTGCAACGCCCGGACGCCTCGCTGTTTGGTGGTGCCTCCGGTAATGCCCGTGACAACTTCGGCACCCGCATGAGCCTCGGTCACCTCTCCCAGGATGGTGCGCTGATGATGTGGGGCGACTCCACGGTTGGCCGCGAGGTCGACACCTCCGTCCCCGGCCGCGGCGTGGTCACCTCACTCGACGGATCCCCGGTGGACGCGCAGATGTGGTGGACCCCGAACGTCGACCCGCACCCGAACAAATGGAACCAGCTCTCGGAGGCAGAAAAGGCGATCGTGCGAGGACTGACCCCAGTCGAGCCGCCGACGTTGCAGTTCTACTCGAAGGAACTGCGCGATTTCGTCGAATCCGAACGAGTTCTGGCACAGCGGGCGCGCGAGCGCGGGGATGTTCTCGAGCCGGTCGTGCTCGGTGACAGCCCTGCTGACGCGATCCCGGCCTCGGCCGTCACCGAGGGGATGGTCATCCTCCTCGACGACGACCAGGGCAACGAGGTTCCGGTGACCGTCGACGCGGTCACCGTCATCCGCGACAAGGACACCGGTGACGTCCTCGAAACGACGCTGTCGATCGGCACCGGCGGACGACTGAAAACCAACGTCCACTACGGCCCCACCGACGTGGTGTTCCTTCCCGAACCCGACCAGATCCTCACGACCGTCTGACCCGCCCACAGAGCCTCAACGAAAGGAATCGCAATGACCGACAAGACCGACGCCCAGGACATCTGCACAGTCCTCGGCCTCCCACGCCACGACGAAGCATCCGACACCCACCGGTATGCCCCCGGCGGTGCCTTCACCGCAGCAGTGCCAGGGATTTCCGTGGCCGGCGCAGCGGCCCTCGCCGGGGGCACGATCGGCGGCCTTCTCGGGCCGATCACCGCCCCCCGTCTCTGAACCTCACCCACCCGCTATTCATCGCACCAGCCACACCAGGAGGACCAGTCATGAGCCGCCGCATCTCCCAGTCCATCACCCCCACCACTGAGGACGTCACGATCCTGCGGGAGCCGTTCGCGACGAAGGGCGGAAACGACCCTGTGATCACCGAACTGCGCAGGGTTCTCAAGGACGCGGTGCCGACCTGGCTGCCCAAGCTCTCCGACGACCAGGAACTTACCCGCTCCCGGCTCGACGAGTTCAAGGCCGCAGTCACGTTGCGCCGCCAGATCATCGAGTTGCTCCCGGACGGTCAGGCCCGCACCGCCGCACTCGCCGCACTCGACAACGCCGACAAGACCGTGGCCGAGATGGACTCCGAGCTGTCCGTCGGCGCATTCGGAGGGTGACCCCCGTGAACGCATTCACTGTCGAGATCCTCTCGGATACCACCGCGCGTATCGCGGGGACCGACGAGGAGATCGTCGCCACCGACGGGAAGCCGATCCAAAACCGCATCTACGAGTACAGCCAGGCGCGTGCGATGGAAGCGGGCGGCCCGGTGGAGGTCGCGGTGCAGCGTTCGGGACGTTCCACCCAGATCACGGTCGCACCCGACGGCACCGCGTCGCGGTCCGCCCCGACCGGCCCCATCGAACCCGTGGTGCCCACCGCGCCCGCCGCCCCGGAACCGTATGAAGACGCCGTTCCCGAGCCGGTCAGTGTCACGGTCGAGCCCATCGGCCACTCGGCTCGCCGGGCCCCCGACGAGGGCCGCCCGCGCGGCCCCGCAGCCAGCACGCCCCGCCGGGCGGTGTCGGCGCTGGTGGCGCCCGAGGTCACCCCGGGCGCCGGGGAACCCGCGCGTCTGGGGATGCGCGGCCGGCTCAACGCGGTCCTCGGTCTCAGCCTTGCTCCGAAGACAAACTCGGCCGAGATGCGGCTGCGCGCATCCGAAGCGACGATCAACAGCCCGATTCCCGACTTCTCGGTCGTGACCGTGGCCAGCTGCAAGGGCGGGGTCGGCAAGACCCCGTTTGCGGTGGCCCTGGCCCAGACGCTGGCGACCGTGCGCGGCGGCAGCACGGTCGCGTGCGCGGATCTCGCCGAGATCGGCGGCAGCCTCGCTGATCGGGTCGGTGTTCCTCCCACCGAGGGGCGCGATGTGGTCGGACTGCTGGCCGCCCACACCGATGCCGCGGCCACGATCCGGCCATCGGCACTGTCGCGATACATGACCCGCCAGCCGTCCGGTGAAGACATCGTCGCCGGCCGCCGAGGCGCGGAGTCGGGACTGAGCTACGACGACGCCGCGAAACTGGCCGACATCCTCGCCCAGCACCGCGACATCCTCGTCGCCGACACCGGCAACAACCCCCTCGCCGGCAGCTGGCAGTGGGCGATCTCGGCCGCCGACGTGCTCGTTATCCCGGCCCCGCTGCGCTTCGACGCCGCCTCGTCCGCCGAACGGTTGCTGCAGCACCTGTCCGCCACGGGCAGCGACGTTCTCAACCGCACGATCGTCGTCGTCACCGACGGTCCGGGCGACGCGCCGATCGTCGAACATGACGCCGTCGAGGCGTTCTGCGAATACGCAGTGCCGGTGTTGCGGATGCCCTTCGAGCCGTTGTTCGCCTCCGGTGAACGCATCGTCCCCGCCAGACTCCGCCCCGCCACCACGACGTCGTTGACCGTGATCGCCGCGACCGTCGTCGAACTGATGACCGCCGCGCGCTGATCCGGCCACCCTCGCACCCGCCCGCCCAGGTCTCTCTCCGCCCGAATCTCCCGTCACCCACGAAAGGCAGCAACCGAGATGAGCACTCCCGATAACCGCGCCGCACGCCGACAGATCGGCCGGCACCGTAAGCACACCGCCCCGATCGGAGCCACCGCGGCGGTCGTGGCCGCCTGCATCGCCGCGGGTCTGTCCCTCGCCCCCTCGGCGAACGCTGCACCCGGTCAGGCCGGAATCACCGACAACGGGGGTCAGGCCGGGGTGACCAACGAGGGCGGCCAGGCCGGCGTCAACACCCCCACCCCCGAGCCCGCCGCGCCTGCGCAGGACGGCGGTGGCACGACCGAGGATTGGGACACCTACCTCCCGATCCCGGTGGAGTACCAGAACGCTCCGACCCGTTCGGTGCCCACCTACAACGAGCCCACCTACTACTACGCCCCGGAGCCGTCGGCAGAGTCCGACGAGCAGGTGGTCCCGGAGGCGTACCGGGCACCGGAACCTGCCCCCGAGCCGGGCAAGCCCGTCGCCCCGATCCAGGCGGCCCCCGACACCTACCGCTTCGGCGCACTCAGCGGCCCACGGCCCGACTGGCTCCCCCGGGAGGAGGCGGACAAGCTCAACAACACCTCGTCCATTCTCGAAGCTCAGGGTGCGACGTTCTTCAACTCGCTCGGCATCGAGACGACCCGCTCGGACCGGGTCGCGGCAGGCGCCACTGCCGGTGTCGTCCTCGGTGCGGCAACCGGTGCCGTCGTCGCCGGTGTGCCCGCCGCAACTCTCGGTGCCGCCGGTGGCGCGGTCATCGGCACGGTCGCAGGAGTATCGATCATGGGACCGGTCGGCGCGATTACGGTGCCCATCGTCGGCGCGGTTCCCGGCGTGGTCGCTGGCGGCGCCGCCGGTGCGGGTATCGGTGCTGCAAGTGGCGCCGCAGCCGTCGGGCTCCCGGCTGCTGTTGCCGGTGCCGCAGTCGGTGGCGCTATCGGTGGTGCCATCGGCGCCGCATACGGCGCAGGCGAGAACATGGGCGAGGCACCCGAACCCGCCCCGGCACCGGCCCCCGAGGCCCCGGCAGTCGAGTCGGCCCCGGCGCCCGCTCCCGAGCCCGCTCCGGTGATCGACCTGGAGCCGGCGGCCGCGTTCGTCGAGCAGAACACCCAGCCCGCAGCACAGTTCGCCGACACCGCCACCGCCAGCTCCACCGGCAGCGCAGTCCTCGAGCAGGCCACCGACTGGGCGGAACAGGCCGCACCGGCCGCCACCCCGGCCGTCGACCAGGTCCAGGACGCCGGGGCGCAGGCCGCCTCCTGGGTGGCCGAACAGCCCGGCGGCAACCAGCTCCTCGAGGCCGGTGCCGACCTGCGCACCGCCATGCCGAACGAGGTCAACACGCTCCTGTCGACCTTCGAGAACGCCGCAGCCTAACCAGGAAAGGGGTGGTGGCCGTGAACCGGCCGAGCATCACACCGCGCAAGTCGACCCGGCATCCGGCAGTGATCGACACTCTCGGGGCCGCGGCACCCACCACCACGGCGACGCCGGGCCGACGCAGCACGACCGCGTCGCCCGGCGGCCGCGCCGACCTGACCGCACCAGCGCAGCACCCGACCCCACCGAAACGAGCACGCAAGGTGGCACTTCGGGGCGGCAAGAAAACCGCCGTCGCCGCCGCGGTGGCCATCGCCGCGGCCGGTGCCGTCGGCTGGAGCGTGCTGCAGCCCGACGAGTCCGCAACAACCACGCCAGCAGCCCCGTCGGCGGCCGCACTCGACGAGCTGGTCACTCCCGCCCCCACGCAGACGCCCGAGGCCGCACAGAGCCCCACAGCCGCCAGTGACGTCGGCGACGAGTGCCGCACCGACCGCGGAGACCAGAAGAGCGGAGAAGGGGTGATCGCCGCGTTCGAGCACGCCTACTACGTGACCCGATCCGGGCAGGCCGCCCGCGCCCTCGCCGCGCCGGACTCGCCGCTCCCGGCACCGGAGAAGATCCAGGCCGGCATCGACACCGTCCCGATCGGAACCAACTACTGCCTGCGCACCATCACCATCTCCGGCGGCCACTACTCGGTGGTCCTCTCCGAGATGCGCCCCGGTCAACCAGCGACCCAGTTCACCCAGACCATCACCACCAAACAGATCGACGGCCGCTGGTTCGTCGACGTCATCACCTAAACACCGTCACACGCATCGAGGCGGCCGGCCGCGTGTCGGCCGCCTTCGCGATCCCGGAGAGGACCAACAGATGAGCGTGCACCGCATCCGCGGATCCGCAGCCGCCACCGCCGTGGCCGTGGGCGCGTTGGCTGCGCTGACCGCCGTGGCCGTGGGCGGGTTGGCTGCGCTGACCGCGTGCGGCGGCGACGACGGCCGCGCCGCGGCCAGTGTGTCCGCATCTCAAAGCGGCACCGTCGTCACCGATTCCAGCGACGACCTCGGCAGCATCATCATCGGCTGGGGAGAACAACACTCCGACAACGAGATCACCACACCCAAACCCGAAGACGTCACCGCCCGATGCTTCGGCAACGGAGACGACCTGGCCGTCGAGATCAGCGCCCCCCACGGCTGGATCATCAAGACCTCACACCCGTCGCAGGTGCTGACCGTCGAGAACACCGACCAGGGCCTCTCCGGCGACATCGACACCACGAACAAGTACCTCGACAGCCTGAGATCGGTGGACTGGTCGCAGCCCGACCAACTCGACATCGCCGCCACCGCCGCGGCCCCGCAGGACTGGAACTCCCCCTACGGCACCGGCCGGGTCTACCTGTCCGTGCACATCGACTGCACCCAGTAGCACCCCCGCCAGAACCCAGAATGACGAGGAAACAAGTGGATGACCAGCAAGAACGACACGTCCCCACCCTGGCTCCGCCGGTGAATCTTCGCGATCACGCGGAAGAGCTGCTGCGCGACATTGCAGGACCACACGCGGCATTGCATCAAGACCAATGGACCGCTATCGAAGCGCTCGTCGTGCACCGCAAACGTGCCCTGGTGGTGCAGCGGACAGGATGGGGAAAGTCTGCGGTGTATTTCGTGGCCGCGAGGCTACTGCGATCGCGAAAGATGGGCCCCACGGTGATCGTGTCACCGTTGCTGGCTTTGATGCGAAACCAAGTCGGAGCAGCGCAGCGTGGGGGAGTGCTCGCGGCGACGATCAACTCCGACAACTTCAGCGAGTGGGAGAGCATCCGCACCGATATAGCCGCCGATCGGGTCGATGTGCTGTTGATCAGCCCCGAGCGCCTGATCAATCCACGCTTCCGTGAGGAGGTGTTGCCAGTCCTCGCCGCGACCGCGGGCCTGGTCGTCATCGATGAGGCGCACTGTGTCTCGGACTGGGGGCACGACTTCCGGCCCTCGTACAGGGCCATCGCCGGCCTCCTCGCTCAGCTGCCGGACGGCATCCCAGTCCTAGCGACCACCGCCACGGCCAACGACCGGGTGATTGCCGACGTTGCCGCCCAGCTCGGCGTCGGAGCCAGCGGCAGCAACGACGGCGCGATCGTCCTGCGGGGCGGTTTGGACCGGCCCTCGCTGCACCTGTCCGTAACTCACCTCGACGATCACGTCGACCGCGGCATCTGGCTGGCAGATCGGCTCGGTGACCTGCCGGGCTCGGGCATCATCTACGCCCTGACTATCGCCGCGGCCGGAGAACTGGAGACCGCACTCTCGGAGCGCGGACACAGTGTTTGCGTCTACACCGGGAGAACCGACGCCGACAAGCGCGTCACCCTCGAAGCGGATCTTCTGGCCAACAGAGTGAAAGCGCTTGTCGCGACATCCGCATTGGGCATGGGCTTCGACAAGCCCGACCTCGGGTTTGTCGTCCATGTGGGCGCACCAGCGTCTCCGATCTCGTACTACCAGCAGATCGGCCGCGCCGGCCGAGCCACGGACCGAGCGGAGGTGATCCTGCTTCCGGGCCGAGAGGACCAGGAAATCTGGGACTACTTCGGGTCCCTCGCATTCCCCCGCGAAGAGGTTGTCCGGCGACTTCTCGACACACTCGACAAGAAGAAGCCCCACACGATCAAGGCACTAGCGGAGAAAACCGAACTTCATCGCCGGAGGACGGAGATGGTCCTGCGCGTCCTCGAGGTAGACGGCGTAGTGCGGCGAGTACGCGGCGGGTGGATCGACACTGGAGCACGGTGGACGTACGACCGGGAACGCTATGAGGGACTCGAGGACGCTCGGAACGCCGAGCAACAGGCCATGATCGACTACCAGCACACCGATAGCTGCCGCATGGCTTTCCTTCGTCGACAACTCGACGACCCAGACCTCGACGACAACACAGAATGCGGACGGTGCGACACCTGCGCGGGGAGAAGAGCGAGGAATCAGCCGATCCCGCCTGCAGCGGAATTCCAGGACGTCCGATAACTGAGTCTGTTTCGCCAGGTAGAGACGGATCGGAACAGACACTCCGCGAGAACCTATAGCCCATATGGCAGATATGCCCCATATGGGATTTCGGGCGCGCCAACGCGACGCCCGAGCTCTCATTCCAGCCGATCCGCCCCCGGTCACCGCCCGCGCCCGCCGCGGCGCCTAGCCACCGACAGCTGCCGTCTCAGGTAGCGAGTTCGGCTCGTGAAGCAGTGAGGGTCGCTGCGCATTCTTCGTCGCGAGGATCGAACAGCAGATCCCATCGATTCGTCGTTTCCGGGATCGTGTACTCGTGACGTTCGGCGGGGGTGGGTGCCCGCCACCCGTCCCTGCTGTACGTGGTGGCGATGCGTTCATCTGTCGTGAACGTGATGACGACTTGGCCGGCCTCGGCGGCAATGGTCAGTAGCTCGAGCCGTAGCCGGCGCGCGACCGGCGGCCGCTGGGGTGTGATTGCGGGGCGTTGGAAGTGGTTGTGGAAGGTCACCGCGCCGCCCCGGCGGACGTAGACGGTGAGCGCCGCCCCGACCGTGCTGGTGCCGTTCGTCAGCCACATCACCCGAAACCGGTGCCGCCACCGGGTGACGGGGTAGGCGCGGGATCGAGTCGCCAGTGCCAGACCGTAGACGGCGTACACGAATATCCCGACGAGCATGAGTGCGATCGCCACGAGCAGGACCATCAGGACGTCATCGAGCGCGACGGTGGCCAGTGCCGCCGCGATTACGGCGAGGAGCATCGTCAGTGCCAGAGCCTCCCACCAGCGAGCCTGGTGCGGGCGCCTGAAGTTGCCAAGCTGCAGACGCGCCGCGGCACGAATCCGGGGGCCGGGCGGCGGGTTCGCAGTCCTCCAGCGGTCCATGCCGTCGAAGAAGCCAGTGGTGGTGCACTCGCCTTCAGTCCATCCTTTGTGCGCATCGATCACCGCGCATTCCTATCACTGAACGGGGCAGTTGACACGTCCCTGTGGCGTCCGAAGGGTCACGCCCGCAACGCGATATTGTCCACACAACGCCGGGCGCGTAGCGATCACCCCGGCTCGGTTCCCGGCCGCCGGCACCTGAAGGGTGAGAGGGTGCGAGGTATGACATTGCGGCTGCCGATCACCCTCGCCACCGACTCGGACGCCGCGGCGGTCGAGGCACTGACGAAGTATTACGACCGCCCGTATCTGGGCGACGACGCCTATGTCGGCGCGCATTTCGACTCCTGGTCCAGCACCGGTAATCGGGTGGGGGAGGCGGACCGGTTCACCGCGGACGACCTGGTCGCGGTGACGTTCCTTTCGGTGCAGGTCCCACCGAAAGCGGCGCGGGCGATCCTGCACACCCAGTCCGAGGCGCTGAACGCCCTTCTGACGGCGATAGGCCCGGACCGGGACCTGGTTCGACGAACCGGAACCGCTGACCCCGGGATGGCCCGCCTGGGACCTGGAAACGGCCCTGTGGGCGCTGCCGGGGATCGGCCAGACGAAGGCAACCAAGCTGATCGCCCGCAAACGCCCCCGGCTGTACCCGATCTGGGACTCCGTTGTCAGTCAGGTCCTGGGCACCGAGCGAGCACATCTGAACCCGGTCCGGGAGGCGCTGCGCGCCGACGGCGGCGCGTTGCATCGCCGGTTGCTGTCGATCCGGAAGGAGGCCGGCCTTCCCGAGGAGACCTCCGCGCTCCGTGTGTTTGATGTGATCGCGTGGATGGACGGCAAGAGCCGCGGCCTCGAAGAGCGCTCTGACCTGGAAAGATGACACGTCCCGGACTGAGGATGTGCCGCGGCTCAGGAGCGGGTGAAGCGGGACCTGAGCTTTTGCATGCCGACCATGACCTTTTCTGCGGTGCTC